>NZ_JAHLPQ010000005.1:0-168246 GCF_018917985.1 Blautia sp. MSJ-36
AACGAATCAATATCTTTCAAAAGAACGATATTTTCACCAAGGGGGACGTCTACCCTTTTTTAGCCAGAAAATAAGAGCAATTTTTTTCATTTAACTATTGACATTTATTAGCTGGACTTATAGTACTTTTTTACTTGTATAAGATCACTTGGCTCTTCACATTTTTAAATTAATGCAATGAGTTCCATCCTGACCAGATGTTTAAAAAACTGAAGAACAGACCAGTTCCTACCATCCAACCCATGATATCATCCCCCTTTTATATTTTTGGCTGTAAGTAAAATACTACCGAATTTTTTCAGTATTTTATGTTTCTCTTGTTGGCGGGGATGAAATTCAATAAGTACCCCATCCCCTGTTTTTTAATGATTAATTACAAGTCTTTTACCACCAGCCAAGCAGATGTCCACCAGAGATGATATTTGCGAATGCACCAGCAAGACCAATTCCTACCATTGTTCCAAATCCCATCTTTATATCCTCCTGTCAATCTTTATTCTCTGAGATTGACCAGTTCTCAGAGTTTTAAGGAAATATTCCTTGGTCAGGTGAATATTTCTTTTTAAGAAAAACTCTTGTGTTTTTCTATGCTTCAATTATAGCCAGCTTTTCCTGGACATACTATACCAACTCGGACTTATCCCTGACACATCAACAAAACAAAAAAGTCCAAGATGTCCAACTATATCTCCATCGGACATCTTGGACTTTTTTGGTCGTTTTCATTGATGTAAGCAATCACAAATGTTATACTAAACTAATAATTTTAATTCTACTTAGGAGCTGAATAAATGAATTCACATGAAATTCCACTGATTGAGGATTTAACCCTTTCTCGTATAGGCGATTTAATCTGCATAAACTATGACTATGCCAAACAAGATCTCGGTGACTTTATTCATCGGGACGAACGAACATTTCGCCGAAAAGCAAACGGTACTGCTAAAATTTATCAAAAAGATGTTGATTGGTTGATAGACTCTATGATAAAAACGCTTTACAAAGGCAATGAAACAAAATTTTATACAATCCTCAAAGAATGGTTTCCTTCTTTGCAACGATTTAATTCTCAAAGTGATATCCGTAAAATATTCACAGCTAACCTTATGGGATTAGTCTCTCTTAAAGCAGACATTAAGTCTCCTATTTCTGATACTATTGAATTTTCTCAGTTAATAGATAAAAATAATGTTCTTCCATTAAAGACTCTATATCAAAAAAGTTTTTACAACGAAATTAGCGATGCTATTTTTAGCTATTTGATTACTCCAAATCCGAATAACAGTACAAGTACCTATTATGGTTGGAACCGACTGCAAAAAAACAAAACAACTCCCGGAGAATGGTCTACTGCAGATGGACTTTGCATTGCTGTTTATACTAATTGCAAAAATACTACCTATCTGAAATATCGTGGTTCCATATTAGAATCATTATGGCAAAAAAGAGATTTAGATTTTAGGGGATTTAAATCAGATAATCAAATGTATCCTTCTTTAAGTGCTACCAGTTTAGTCGCAAAGGCATTTTTTATGGAAAGAGAATTTATTAAAGCAAAAGAAATTTTTGATGATTTATTGTATCTGTGGAAAAATCGTCAGAATTATACTTACAACAATAAAAAGATCCCTCTATCCATTCTATGTTATGTCTTAAATACAATGACACTTTTTGAATATAAAGGCCCTGAAGTTAAAGAAATTGAAGAGATGATTCTAAAAAGAGCAATACTAAACGAAAAAAAAGAAATTCAGTACTGGACTCAGTATGAGATGACAGAAAAATCTTTAGCTAATACCGCTTGTGCTATTACAGCTTTAGTAAACTCATATCGCCTGCGTAATGAAGAAAATCTAATCATTCCCAGATTGCACGCTTGTGAAAAATGGATTTGTTCTTCCAACTGGGAAGATTCTTTTGAAATTTATCATAGAAGCTGCACTTTCAATGGCCATACTATAAACGATATTACTCAATTTTCTCAATACACTGCACCAGAATGTATTATCGCCTTATTAACATTAGGACATAATAAAAAAGATCCGCTCATTGTCAATCAATTACTCTCCATCATTTCATCACGAAAAAATGGCATGTGGAGTTTTCCTATTAACAGTAGCATCTATCAAATGTGGGTAACTCATGAAATACTAATGTGTATTGATGTATACAAAAATGCTGCCGATTAATTCGCATTTTCAATAAATTGTAAACACATCAATAATGTCTGCTAGAAATTTTTATTTTTCCAGCAGACATTACCTTACTTTATCGTTCACTTATCTCATCAACGCATTCACTTTTCTCTGCACTGCCCCATAATCATATCCCGCAGCCTGCAGTCTCTTCTTCCTGTCCTCACCGTTCCCCCACTTTCCGGCAATGACTTCCTTTGCCACAGCTTCCACACTCTTTTTATTGCTGCCTTTCACCAGCTCATTCACCTTCGCCTGCACTGCCGGATAATCATACCCTGCAGCCTGCAGTCTCTTCTTTCTGTCCTCACCGTTTCCCCATTTTCCGGCAAGCGCTTCCTTCGCCACAGCTTCCACACTCTTCTTTCCTGTACCAGGATTCCCGCCAGTTCCATTCACAGCCTTCGCATACCGCGGAGCTGCATATCCGCGGATAAATCCCCATCCCAGTGGGATCACCCTTCTGTCAACCTTTTCACCACGGTTACCTTCAATAGCAGTAATCATTCCACCGGAAACCTTCTCCACAAAACCAATATGGTCACTGTACCCGTCATTCGGCTGTGCTGCCTTATCCCAGTTATAGACAATCACATACCCCGGCTCCGGTGTGATGGTGCCATCCTCAATCCAGATTCCCATCTTTTTAAAAATCTTCACATGCTCCTCAACACCGCACTCCCTGCCGATCAGCTCACTGCATCCTGCCTTGATCCCTGCAGCAGACACACAAGTATCGCACCATTCATCCGAATACTGCACCGCATATCCTCTGGGAAGCGGCTTCACACTGTTATACAGGTCAATAATCTCCTTAAACTTTCCATTGGCCTCACTGAACCCCAGCCAGCCTCTCATCACATCCAGAATACTCTCAGCAGTCTTTGCCATAGTCTCGCATCCCCCTTCATCAAATCTTGTCAGCTCATACTGACGGATCACCTTCATGCAGTTCTCTACATAGGAAAAAGAAGTGGCATACCCATCCGCACGGATGGTTTCCAGATACTCCTGCGGATCCCGGATTCCCTGCAGGTTCCGGTACCGTTCCAGCTGGATAAACTCAAAATAACCCTTCACACCCTCTTCCATGGAATCAAACACCCGGAAATTATCACGGATGGAAGTCAGCGTCCCTTCCCTGTATTCTTCCTGTGTACGCATATTTACAGACCTGCCATTCCATCTGGTGCCACATTTCAGTCCAAAATAGTTGTGATACTGACTGGCCAGCCTGCTCTCACCCCATCCGGATTCCAGCACTGCCTGTGCGATCACAGGCGAGTACACCAGAATCCCATACAGGTCTGCATACTTCTTCACATATCCCGCAATATCTGCGATAAATTTCTCCCTTGCAATCCTCATTCCCCATCACTTCCTTCCCCTCTGTCATGCAGCTGTTCCAGCACATCCTTCATCTTCTGCGGGATCGGCAGTCCCAGATGCCCTGCATTCTCCAACAAACTCACACCCTCATTGGAAATATAGAAAAAGATCACCGCTGTCCTCAGCACGGATCCGTTCCCGATCACAGCCACATCCAGAATGTTTGCCATTCCCACCAGCAAAAAGATCAGCACCTTCCTGCAGATTCCCCGGAATCCCACCTCACTGGAAAGTGTATGGTCCGCAAAAGCACACATCACCCCGGTCAGGTAATCGATCACCACAAAAGCGATCAGGGCATACAGAAGCCCGTCACAGCCTCCCATAAACCAGCCCAGCCATCCGCCTACAGCCATAAAAACCATCTGAATAAAGTTCCAAAATTCCTTCATGCCAGAATCCTCCTCCCATGAAAAAAGCAGCTCCCATTTCTGAGAACTGCCGTAAATAAGTTTTCTATCTTCATGCCCTGCGGCAGAAAGACCTACATTGTTTCCTCCGTCAGCGTATACGTGATCTTCATGGTCTTGTCCGTATTCTTCACCACCGCTGATGAAAGATTATTGATACTTGCCAGATAAGGCGTCAGAAGGTAAGCACACCTGTGCTCCTTTCCGTAACTGCCGCCCCACATAAACACAAAGTTCTTATACTGGAACAAAGGCGTTGCCATGGCTTCAAACCTTGCGCTCCCCTGTGTCTTGATCACCCTGTCATCCGCCGTGATCTGGAAATCCCCGGCCACGATCATGTCACCGAGAAGCGTCATATACACCTCACAGGAACCAGCCTCCCCAAGGGATTTCAGCTTGGAAGTAAAGCCCAGCGGGATCAGCGTCACATCCGCTGAATTGGCAGTATTGATCTTATAAACTCCCTTCTTATCGTAAGAAGGCACATACAGATACCCCTTCCTCACACAGCATTTTACATTCCGCTCCGGATAGGAACCGTCCTTTGCCCTTGTGCCTACTTCCGAAAGCTTCGCCTTGGACAGTGTCCAGCTTCCCTCCGTAAAGGAATAATCCTTTTTGGAGATCCGGATCCACACCATCTTCGCATCCCCGGACGAATTCGGTTCATTAGAAAATCCATACCAGTATCCGTCATGCCCGTCCATAAATTCCCCGTACTTTGTATAATCCCCCAGGAACGTAAAGCTTTCCGTTGTCAGTGTCTGTTCCTCCAGTACGGTATAAGTGGTATCATCCAATTTCTCATTCAGCCCGATGTTAAACACCGGGATCCTGATCTTCGTAATGGTCACACTGGAAGTCCCAAAGGTGATGGAATACAGCAGGTTCTTTTCAAAGTCCAGCTCCACTGCCTCAAACAGTGTCATCTGCCTCGCCTTCGGGATATCCCCGAGATCCACCTTTTTCAGAAGCAGGAACGTGCTGGCATCCCCTGCCGCACTGCCAAAAGCATTCTGCCCGCCCAGGGCACTGGTCAGTGCCACCGCTGCAATATTTCCATTCCCCTGGCTGGGAGTAAATTCCCACACAAATTTATACCCATTATCCAGCTTCTTGCTCTCCGTCTGGTTCAGGCTTCCCCTCGCCACATTGGAACCGGAATTTACATTGTTGGAAGCATAAGCCACCGGCAGGTTCTTCCCCTGCTCGTAAATATGCTCCGCCTTTTCTTCCAGCACTGCCGGAAACAGCAGGATCCCGCCGATCATGTTCGGGCAGATGGGAAGCAGCGTCCCGTTCCACAGAACAGAATTGTCATATTCCCCGCTGGCTTTCAGATAAATCCCCATGGGATTCAGCCCCAGAATATTATTCACCGCCTCCGTGATCATGTTCGTCTCCTGCACGGTTTCCACCGCACCCGTATTCGTATCGGTCAGTTCAATGACCATCTCACCTTTTAACTTCATCACACATCCTCCATTTCTACCGGCCTGCTGAAACCGCTGATTCCCGCTCTCTCAGCAAAATACACCTCAAAGCCTCTGTTCACCGTCTCCTTCATCTGCATGGACAGTAATTCCCGGAAGCCATTTACATTCAGGCCTCCGCCAATGGCAAATCTCGTGGTATAATCTTCCACCTCAAGCTTTCCGTCCCAGGCTTCCCCTGCAGCCATAGCCTGTCCGCTGACAGAAGCAATGCAGTCTCCCACATCAACCGTCCCACTGCCATTCTCCATCCAGAGATACACATTGAACGTATTCGTATAATTGGCAACAATCTTCTCAATGGGATAATACAGCGACAAAATATGTTTTCCTGAATGCCAGGTCTCCACCGGACAATGCTCCACAATCTCCTCATTATTAAATTCAAAGACCGCATGGCAGACCGCCTGCCCATCCTCCTGCCACTTCACCGGCAGGCTCACATCCACAGAAATTTCAGAACCACCACCAGATCCTGCATCTGATCCACCGGAAGCATCATCGCCACTTCCTGCATTCTCATTCCCAGAAACATTTCCAGCCACATTCCCTGTTACATCATTTTCAGAGTTTCCTCCATCCAATGCCTCCCCGGTTCCATCAGAACCTTCCATACCATTTCCAGTTCCACTGCCGCTTCCGCCCGGAAACGGAATCACCACTGTCCCGGAAGCCTCCGCAGACCGTTCCACCGGATCCGCAGCCACATCCACAACAACCTGTGCAAAAAACTGCATATGGTTTTCCTCAGAAGAAGCAAACTGGATACTGATCAGCTTCACCTTCGTCTGCCCGATCTCATGCGCGGAAGCATTGGTAAACGTATGGATTCCGATCTTCCCAGTCTTCGCATTATCTTCAATCTGATTCAGCAGCCCTGAAATATTCTTGTCATTCCTCGACTTCGCCTGAGCCAGCCTCGGATTCTTTCCCACACATTTCAGGCTCTGCTTTCCCCCGATCTTCTGTCTGATGGAAGTGATACAGGTGATCTGTCCCTCATCCGCCTGTCCTCCCGCAAATGTCAGCACATCCCCCGGATCCAGTGCAGGGTTCCCAATGGTATCCGAATCAAAGGGCACATACCGGATCACGGACAGATCTGCCAGGATATTCCTGCACAGCATCTCCCTGGTCTCCTTTAACCCAAACTGCAGAAGCGGGTTCACTCCCAGATTCATGGTCAGCCCGTTATCCGGATCCAGCGCATAATACTCTGCAATCTGCGTCTGCTTATTCGTGGAACTCACTGCCGTGTACCTGGTAATAAAATCCGAAAAGCTGGAAGAAAACCGGTGCCTCTGCTCCACCTTCATCACAGGATCCTTCCCGTACTTTCTCAGTTCCAGCTTCCCCTCCCTGTTGATAATAAAGAAACCTCCCAGAACCTGTGCCACATAAAACAGCACGTCCCGGCAGGTCTCAATATCATTTTCAGTATAAACAGAAAGCGTCACCCCGCCATTCGGCATGGCATCAATCTCCGCCCTCTTATTCGCAAACTCCACCTTGCACCGCTTACAGCACAAAGCAATAAAATCATAAGCAGTCCCCACAGTCTCAAATCCATTGAAACTCTTATCAAACCGCAGCATAAAATCATACGCTTTCAGTTCCAGGCACTTCGCCAGCCGGTTCGCCTCACTGACCTCAAAAACTCCCATCGGCACATCTTCCACCGAACCATCCGCCAGCACCAGATGAAACACCAGCGTCACCTGAGCATTCTCCAGCGTGTACCTGTCAATATCACTCAGAAGCGTGATCCCCATCTCCGCTGCATACACCGTCCCCAGTTCAATTTCCGTACTTCCGCAGCACTGTCTGGAAATATACCCGGAACCCTTCACAATCTCCTTCGCCCCGAACTCATACGTCATTCCGCCCCTGGTAACGATCGTACCCGTCCAGAAATATTTCCTTGTATTACTTCTGACTGCCCTTAAAAAAGCATCCGACACAGGATACATCCCGCCACCTCCATTTCCCCACGAAAAAAGCACCAGCCAACCAGGTGACCGATGCTTTCGTAAAAATAATCATCCTATCTGTTATAAGTCCAGTGTTTCAGATACCACTCATGCAGTTCTTCTGTTGTTTTACAGCAGTCTGCAATTTCTTCTCCATGTGATATCCACCGGCAGGTTTCCTGTCTGAATGTAGCAATATCCAATGCATAAAACTTGTATGTTCCACCCCGTCTGTGCATCACTTCATCATCACACTGGAACTCAAAATAATCATCCCCGTCCAGAACAGCCTTTCCCGTCAGATTCCATATCCCTGACCACGGAGGACCACCATCCCCCGGAACACAGAAGGACAGCCTTCCATCTTCCAGAATAACAGGAGCCACCGCAATATTTTTCATCCGCGGCATATATGGCTGTTCAAACCAATAAGCTTTCTTCTCATCCATTCTTCTTCATCTCCATGACAGCCGCCTGCCCTGCAAACTTGAATTTACAAACTACTTTTTAACAAGTTTTAGCTTTATATTTCTTCTATCAGCAATTTTTTGAAGTATATCAACTATATATGAACATTGTTCTTTGACGGACAAGACAGATAATTCATCATTTTGTTTTATTTGCTTCATAGCTTCTTGTAGTTCTGAAAGCTCTAATAAATTGACTGCTACACAGAAGAAATTTTTTCTGCGACCGTCATTATAGTTAGCAAGTAAATGAGAAAGAATTTGTATTTTTTCTTGTTGTTCAAGATTATACTGTTTAATACCTATGTTCTGCACTCTTTCCAAATCTGCTTTCTGACGTTTATGAGTAATAAAAGAGTCATATTCATCAATGTGAGAATACTTTTCACATGGATAGTTTTTACATTCAAAACAGTATTCCATTTTTCCATGCTCAAGACTACACTTAGCAATTTTGCACGATTGATTACCGTTACCACAACCACCACAATGATTTCCTAAAAACATAGGACATAACCCACAATTCAATCCACAAAGGGAAAATAGTTGATTTTTTCGTTCAAATCCTTTCAAAATATCAACTCCTTACAACTTCCGATTTGATGCTCCCATTATACCATCTCCCTACATCTCCTTCAACGTAAAGCTCACTGTCCATAGCCCCTTATAACTGGTATCCTTTTTCAGCTTCGCCTTATATCCCGTCACATACATCTCTGCCAGTTTCAGCTCAGCTGTCTCCGCATCAAAATACTGCACACTAATCTTATCCATCTTCGCATACCCTGCCAGCTTCTTAAGCCACTTCGCCGTAACAGAAAACGACACCGGAATCCGCGCAACACCATGCCGCACCACATCCCTCTGTGTCGTCCCCGCCTCCGTCTCACCGCCGGAATCCGCTTCCACATCCTCCAGCTCCACTTCATAGGAATCCGGAAGCGGCAGGTTCTCCCCGTCAAACACAAGATACTGAAAAAAAGCCATCCTATCTACCTCCGCTCCTCAGACTCATTCTCTGCTGTGCCGTCACAATCACCTCATCCAGCAGCTGGTTCCCCAGATAAACCGGAATCACCAGATCCCCCTGCTGTCCCTTCTGATCACCCAGCACATCCTTCAGTGCCGCCACAATGCCAGCCGTCAGATCCGCACCACCAGACGTTCCTGTACTGGTCATCACACCACTGTCTGCCACAGCCATCTGCGGCGAAACCACCATATCCGCAGCCACACTGTTCACAGCCGCCTTTACCATTCCCCTGCTCTTCTCAATGCCCTCAGCCAGACCGCTCATAAAGTCCGGCATCCAGCTCTCGAAATCCGTCAGAGGACCTTCATCCGGTACAGAGAAATGCAGATGGGAACGGATCGTATTTGCCACATCCGTCACCGCATTTGCAACTGCACCAATACAGCTCCGGATACCATTCACAATGCCGTTGATGATATCCGCGCCCCACCGCCATCCGGCAGATGCAAGACCCGTAATATAATTCACCGCATTTCCCAGACCGTCCCTGATCGTATTATAAATTCCGGAAATCGTGCTCCGGATTCCGGACCACATGGCATGAAAGGCACTGGAAACTGTATTCTTAATCCCGTTCATCACAGAAGAAATCGTGTTCCTGATCCCGTTCCACACGGAATTGACAGTACCCCTGATTCCATTCAGCACCGTAGAAATAATTGTCCGGATTCCATTCCAGACCGTAGAGATCACCGTCCGGATCGCATTCATCACCGTAGTAATGACTGTGCGGATCCCGTTCCATGCACTCTGCAAAAACGTCCGGATCCCGTTCACCACATTCGTAATGACAGACTTAATCCCATTCCAGACAGAACCAAGAAATGCTGAAATCGCATTCCACACCGCCATGACCGTTGCCCGGATCCCATTCCACGCTCCCACAAGGAAAGTAGAAATTGCAGTGACAACCGTTGTAAACAGTGTCTTAATCCCAGCCCACAGACCGGAAAAGAAATCACGGATGCCATTCCATACAGCCACCGCCGTATTCCGGATACTGTTCCATGCAGAAACCAGAAACTGGGAAACCGCTGTCCATACCTGGACAGCTACTTCCTTAATCTCATTCCACAGCCTGATCCAGAACTGCCGGAAATCCTCATTGGTATTCCAGAGATAAATAAATGCCGCCACTAAAGCTGCAATGGCAGCGATCACAATAGCGATCGGATTTGCCATCATCGTGGCACTCAGTGCCGCAAAAGCACCCTTCACCGCACTGATCGCACCGGCAAGCTTCGGTGCCCATGTCATGATCGTTCCAATGGCCGAAAGGGTCTTGCCTATGATGATCAGCACAGGTCCCAGAGCCGCTGCCAGAAGTGCAACGATCATGATCACACGTTTCACCCCGTCCGGCATGGCATTCAGCACGTCCACCATTCCCTGCAGCCCGGAAACAATACTCCGCACCGCAGGCATCAGCAGATCCCCAAAAGAGATCGCCAGTTCCTGAAGCTGTGACTTCAGAATAGTCAGCTGTCCTTCCAGATTATCCTGCATGGTATCCGCCATGTTCTTTGCCGCATCCTTACAGTTATTCACTGCCCCGGACACCTTTGCAATATCCTCCGGAGCAGCATTCATCAGTGCAAGGAACCCGGACATGGCATTCTTTCCAACCAGAGCCTCCGCATTGTTCGCCTTCTCAGCTTCCGTCATTCTTGCAAAAGCTCCCCTGCAGTCAGCCAGGATCGCAGACAGGCTTCTCATGGAACCATCCGCATTGGTCGTAGCAATGGTCACATCCCCGATCGCCGCACCAGACAGCTTCACATCCCCCGTCAGGTTCGTCATGATGGAACGCATGGAAGTACCAGCCTGGGACGCCTTGATACCCGCATTCCCCATCAGGCCGATCGCTTCCGCCGTATCCTCAACCGAGAATCCCAGCGCCCCCGCAACCGGCGCACAATACTTGAACGTCTCGCCCATCATGGACACATTGGTATTGGCATTACTGGAAGCAGCCGCCAGCACATCTGCAAAATGTCCCGAATCCGCTGCAGTCAGCCCAAAAGCCGTCAGCGCATCCGTCACAATATCAGAAGTCGTTGCAAGGTCTTCCCCGGATGCCGCAGCCAGATACATAACGCCTTCAATACCGGACAGCATATCCTCCGTCTTCCATCCGGCCATTGCCATATAGTTCATGGCATCCGCCGCCTCAGTCGCGGAGAACTTCGTCTTGGCACCCATCTCCCTGGCCTTATCCCGTAGGCTGTCAAAATCCGATCCCGTTGCCCCGGACACAGCCGCCACCCTGCTCATTGCAGAATCAAAATCAGCGGCAGTTTTCACCGCCGCCGTTCCAAGCCCTGTCACCACTCCTGTCACCGGAAGCAGCTTCTGTCCCACAGAAGAAATCTTGTTTCCAACCGTCTGCAGCTTCTCACCGGTTGCCCCGATTTTCTGCAGGGCAGTCGCAGACTGGTTCGCCTGCTCTTCCAGACTCCGCAGTCTCTGCTCCGTCTCAACAATCTCCCTCTGGAGGGCATCATACTGGTCCTGGGAAATCGTCCCGTTCCGCAGTGCCTCATCCGCCTGCTGCTGCGCAGTCTTCAAAGTCTCCAGCTTTTCCCTTGTTTCAGAAACTGCCTGTGCCAGCAGCCTGTGCTTCTGCGCGATCAACTCCGTATTCCCAGGATCCAGCTTCAGAAGCTTCTCCACGTCTTTCAGCTGGCTCTGCGTATTCCTGATCTCAGTATTAACCCCTTTCAGGGCAGTCTGCAATTTCGTGGTATCGCCGCCAATCTCGACAGTGATCCCCCTGATTCTGTTCCCTGCCATACGGCTCACCCCCTAAATTCCATAAAAAAGGCACAAAAATACCCGGATCACTCCAGGCACAAAAAAAGCATCTGCCATTCCTGACAAATGCTTTCCATATCTTTTTTTATTAAATCAATAAAACTGAAAGTTGAAGAACAATCTCTCTACCGTTCATACGATGCAATGATTTCTTTGCTGTCTGCAATTCTATAATCAAGTGTTCCTAAATTACCAATCAAATTAAATGTCATATCTGCATTAACCTGCAATTCATCTTCAATCCTGGATGCAGACGGCTCATCTTTTAGAAAAACTGTTAATCCATAAGGCTCTGTTTCAGACTGTATCTCTATACTGTCATATGAATATCCCTCCGGATACTCTTGACTACTTACAATATTTATAACATTCGAAGAATCTCCTACATAATCTGTCTTATACTGCGACAGGTCAGGAATTTCGTACAGTTTTTCTTTTTTTCCACACGCCGAAATCAACATTATTGACACGGCAACTAACATAATTGCAAGTACTTTTTTCTTCATAGAACCCCCCTGAAAACTTTTATTTATCTTCTAACTCAAATCCGAGTTCTTTCAGTTCTTTTTCGTTTCTGACATCTTCATCAGTTTTCTTTCCAGTGATGGCACTGTAGGCTTCTTTGATTCCATTTTTCACTGCCCATTTGATAACGAAATACAGCGCAATCAAAATAACAATTGCGGTTCCTCCGCTTATACCTAATTCATTCCACATAATCATTAACTCCTCCGATTTCGTGACTTTCAATTTATTTTCAACTTTGCAGGCTGGGATTTATCATTGAATAAACCACATCCATACTCCAACTACTATAAGCAATATACCTGATATTCTTCCTGCAAATTTCGACTTTTTATATCCTAGAAAATTTATTGTTTCGGGAGTTGTAAATGGCAATAAAACAACATCTATACCCATTACTATAATTCCAATTCCTATTATGAAGACATTATTGTTAGAAATAATGCCATAAAACATAACTAAGAAGCCCAAAATAATGCCTAATATAAAATACTTGATTTTATGGCTGTCTTTATCCACCATCTTTTCATAACAATTTTCACATTTACTGTTACAAAATTCAAAATTGTCATTTAGTTTTTTTCCACAATATTTACATTTTTTCATACTGTTTCCTCGATAATCCTCAAAAATTCATTCAACAATTCACGATTTTCTCAATTCTCCAAGCTTGAAGTTATCCATTATCATTTTTATTGTAATTTTTTTGTATATACCAACCGATAAGGCTTCCCATTGCCAAGCCGATAAGACTTCCTAAAGTATCACTTAACCAATTTCCAATAACCAATCCAACAACAGCCCATATATACCACTTACACATGATATCTAATAATTTCAAATCATTTTTATCTTTCATTAAACTTTCCTCCGCAAATCCCGATTTAAGGAAAAGCCCAAGGGACTTTAATGTCCCTTATGCTTTTCTCTTTTCTTTTGCTGTTTCAACTCAAACATTCGCTGTTCTTCCGCCTCTTTTTTCTTGCGGCTTCTCTCTTTATGCTCCTGTCTGTTCTGTTCCTGCTGTAATTTCAATGCCTGCTGCGATTTTGTACCAATGCCGGTTTCCAGCATCTGCTTTTTTGCTTCTCGCTGCATCCGTTTCGGATTTCTTTTGATATCCTTTACAATAGTTTCAACAGCCGGACTGAATTTCAAACTGAAATAGTATTTTTGAATATATTCCTGTACTTCGTAATCTTTTGGTTCTGCACCAAATGTTGCCTTCGCCACAGATAGTTTACCATCTTCAATACGCTCAAATACACCTACCCAAAATGGTTCTTCAAAATATACCGTCAGTTTTCCATTTACTTTGTCCATAAGAATCCCTCCTAAAATAAAATGAACAAAGAATGGACAACCCGGAGGGGCAGGTTACTTACCCTATTGACATAGGACGGCTGGGCTACCTACCAGCTCTAATACATTTTTAATGTACATTGCGTTTTTATCCTTGTATTTATAATCAAGCCATATGGCACGATTAACTTAATTCAGTAAATATTGATTTGATAAACCCATTATACCCTTTCTGAATCATCCTGTCACCACATTTCATCAGATCAGAACCTATCAAAATCCTCCTGTGTGGCAACCTTTCTCCATCCTTTGTACTCGTCATTCCTGCTCTCCACAAACATATCATTCACCATTCCGATAGTCAACAGATCCAGATCCCGGATGGAAATCCCCAGCTGCACACACCGGAGAAGAAACAGGGGAGTTGTCATTTCACGGTCTGTTGCATGAAGTTTTTTTTAACCTCCACATCCGTCCTGATGTTCATCCCCCACAGCTCGATCAGCTTCGGCAGAACCTGATAAATACTGAATGTGTTAAACTCATCCAGCCAGTCCTCCGGATTATCCGGAATAGACGGATCCGCATGCTTCGCCATCACATACGCAATGTTCTCGAACATCTCAAGGGAAAACAGATCCAGGGAAGACTTTTCCGGATCCCCGTCCCCGATACTCTTTTCCAGTACAGATAAATCCTTGTAGATATCCCTCTGGAACTTAATCCTGTAAATACGCGGAATGGCGGCAGATGCCTTAAAAGCAACCGCCTTCCCGTCAATCTCAATCTTCTTCATCATGCTCATATCCGAATCCCCCTCAGCTCAGTGCTTTTCCATTTCCTGCAGCATCCACAACAGACTTTCCACCATTATCAGCCTGCAAAGAAGCCGGATCCGCAGCCGGCAGATACACTGACTTATACCAGTCTGCATAAACAGTTGCATCCGTAGTATTCCCTGTCTTTGCCTTCACCTTTCCATCCGACAATGGCGTGGCTTTAATGGTCAGCGTTTCCGTCTGCACTTCCTTCTTCTCCTCGTTGGTCTTGCCCTCAATCTTCGGACGGGAAGCCGAACAATTATACATCACATGTCGGATATGGCGCACATCCCCGTCAAACTCAAAAAGCAGGGCAAACAGTGCCAGTTCTGCATCCGAGTTTTCAATCAGGACACCCTTGGAATCCAGCTTCTCCCTCAGTACATCCGTCCGGAAGCTCTCCGGAATCAGTGCCAGCTCCAGATCCCCGTCATAGCCCATATTATTGTTGATCACATAGTACGCAATGCCATCCGCATAAAAATTCTCCGGCTCCCCGTTAGCATCCAGGGACAGTGATACAGATCCCGGAAGCGGCACCGGTGCTGCATAGGACACCGCCCCGTCCTCCCCGACCGTCAGTAAAGCGTAATGCGCATTTTTCAGGTTATACTTCACCTTGTTATTCTTATCAGACATAATATCCCTCCATCATTAAACAAATCATTACAATTCCATGCTGTACAGCACCTCATACAGCTTTTCGCTCTGAATCCAGACCTCCGACTTATTATAAAAAATCCTGGCATCATCCAGAACCGTTTCCACCAGGGCTTCTGCCCCTGGATCCTTCCGGTCCGTGTAAAGTTCTATCCTTACTTCACTGATCCGGAAATACACCCGCCCGTCTGCCGCAAAATTATCACTGCCGGGAAGCAGGTAACAGATAAACGGCGGATCCGGGCTTTCCCCTTCCGCAAAATGGTCATAGGCAAAAGGAAATCCAGTCTCTTCCAGCATCCCTGCCAGTTCTTCCAGTGTCATATGCTTTCACCTCCCGCCATCACCTCAGTGCCTTCTCCACTTCCCGTTCCAGAGTCTGCGCAGCCCTTTCCTCCGCAGGTGCAATATGGGGAAAAGCCCTTGTCCTGCCGCCTTTTCTCAGCGCATGGCCGAACTCCAGCAGATGAGCCAGCTGGTACCTGTTCCTGGAATACACCACGATCTCCATTGCATTGGCAGTTTCCTTCGTGGTCTTCGCCGCCCAGCTCTTTGCATAGGCACCGGTCTTCACAGGGGCATTCTCCTGGATATCCTTCCTTGCCTGTGCCCCTGCCTTCTTCACTGCTTTTTTCATATCATCCGCCGCAAGCTGTGCGTACTCTTCCAGCCCTTCCATGATCACATCTGCCATCTGGCTGACTGTACATCTGTCTCCTGCCATAATCTCACCTCCGGACCTTCCTGCATGTGAATTTCAGACACTTTTTCTTATAATTCAGATGATCCACACTCACAATGTCATACACCTGTTCCCGAAACAGGATCCTGTGAGTCACAGACCGGATACCTGCAGTCTTTTTACAGTAACGCACCGTCACAGTCATTCCCACATCTTCCACCACAGTCCCTGCAGCTTCCGCTTCCCTGGAACTGGCAAGCCCCTCACCGCCTATCGTAGCAAAACAGCAGTAATCCTCCGTCCACTCATTCCTGTGATTCCCGATCCCGTCCTTTACAACAGAACATTTCTGAAAAATCACCTTTTCATTCATCAATCCAATATTCAAACCAACCACCTCAGAACCCCGGCTTCCTTACTCCAAACAGCAGACTCCGCAGATCCATCACCAGCTGATGGTGATCCGCTTCTTCCCTGTGTTCATACAGATAGGCAGCCGCATACTGCACGGCAATCTTCGTCCCCTGCAGGTCTTCAAACTCATCCTCATCCGTGATCCTTGCCACGTCCATGCAGATCTGCTGCCCCTGCTCGATCAGATCAGAAAGCAGCACATCATCATCGTCAAAATCCACCCGCAGGTAATTCTTCATTTCCTTTACTGTCACGATCACAGGACATCACCTTCCATTTCCACCATATAAGAAGCATAGTTGCTCCAGCTTTCCGCAGTCTGGTAAACATCCAGCCTTCCCTTCGGGACATAGAATTTACAGTCCTTTGGAAGCCCAAGAAAAGTACCTGTCGTTGTAAGCTCCGGCGGCGAATCCGGAAGAAAATAATATCTTTTCATGCACTGGCAGTTCTCAAAACTATATCTGGAAACCGTCGTCACACTTTTGGGGATCACAATCTCTGTTAATGTATAACAGCCTGAAAACAAGGAATCCACAACCTCATCAATTCCATCCGGAAGGACTGCTTTCTCCAGCATCCGGCATCCCTGAAAAGCCCCGTTACCGATCTTTCTGAGTCCTTTCGGAGAAATCATTTCTGTTATACAGCAGCAGGACTCGAACACATGCCTTCCGATATCTGTTACACCATCCGGCAGAGTTACTTCCTGTAAGGTAGTGCATTTATCAAAAACATAATCCCAAAGCCGGGTGACTGTATTCGGAACAGATATATGTTCCAGCTGTACGCAGCCGTCACAAAAATAGCCGGGCAGCATCCCTTTTCCTTCCGGAAGCCCGAGAAATTTCAGACTGCAGCATTCTTTTACAACACCATTTCCCCATTCAACGGCATTTCCCATCGTAATGCTTTCCATCCTGGAAAAGCTGCAGAAACAGTAATCCCCCAGTTCCCTGACCTGGCTTCCCACTTCTATTTTCCGCACAGCTGACAGGTATTTCATATTTTCCCGCACACTGCTTTTCCCTGATGAAAAAAGGTATGAACCAGCATTATAGTTTCCAAAGAAACAGACCTGGTTTTCCCCCTGGGGCAGGAAACGTATCACATACTCTCCCGGTTCCCTGTACCTGTGTGTCAGCGTGATCTTCGTGTAATTCCATCCTTCTGCTGTTTCCAGTTCACTTCCATCGCCCCAGTCCACCTTTACGCCATGATCCTCGCTCTGACCAAAAGAAACCTGCGGCTCCAGCATATCCTTATCCAGACTTACATAGATTTTCGTTGCCCCGTCATCCGTGACATACTGAGCTGCCACATTCATCTCCCGGTTTGTCTTTTTCAGATCCTCCAGCGACCAGTTCCAGCCAGTACAGACCAGTCCTTCATGAAACGGAAGCTCCGGCAGGTGTTCCATACCGGCAAACTCTTCCAGCGAAAAACTGTACAGCAGGGTTCCCTCATAATCAAAGAAGCGGACCGGCAGGGACATATCCGCAGTGCTTCCGCCTGACGGGATCCTGCTCACTGCATCCGGGATCTCCCCCGGTTTCATCAGGGCAGAAGTACCGCCCCTGGCACGCACTGCATCTGCAATAGCTTTCAGTGTTTTCTCATTTACAAGCACATTTGCCATCAGTACGCCACCTCATTTCCATCCGTCAGTTCATCCATCCGCCTTCCCAGTTCCTCCACTGTCTTCCTTATCTCCTGTACCTGTTCCTCGGTCTGGAATTTACTGTCATTTTCCAGTTCACTTACCTTTGACGGTACCGGCACATTCTTCTGTGCGCCTTCCTCAATACCCTCCAGCTTGGATTTTTCACTGTTCCCAAAATCATTACTGGAAAGTCCTTTCCCAGTTTCCTGATCCACCTTATTCCTTAAGGCATCTTCCAGTTCCTGCCTGGTCACCTCACCGCCGCCAAGCCCCAGCTCTTCCGAAGTTTTATTTCCGGTCAGCTCCACACCATTGATCTGCGGCTTATGGCTCATATTTTCATAATTATTTGAATCAGGAACACTGCTCATGGTCCCTGTCAGCTGCTCCATCACGCCACCTCCACCGTCAGTTTCAAAACCTTATTTGCAATAAAAGTACACCGGTAACCGCTGCTCTTGTTTAAGGACAGCTCCCAGATATATTTTCCCAGTTCCAGATGTTTTGTATCTTCCTCGGCAAACCGGATCACCTTCTCCTTCACATCAGCCTCGATCCGTACCGCCGGTTCCGGATCCGCCTTATTCCGCTTCGCCGCAAAGACCACGGAATCCCCTTCCTCAAACTGATACTCCGTCCCATCAGGCAGAAATGCCTGGAACGCAAAAGAAGGCGTATCCCCTTTTGTCATCTCAATCTTCATATCCTCATGAACCACCCAGGACATCCCGTCACCTCCCGCAGATTTTCCTGTTTCCATTCCGTTCATCATTCTTCATGCCCGCCGCCTGGCTGATCTGATTTTCAAACCAACGAACATTCTTCAAACTTAAAACCTTCCCTGATTCGGTCAAAGCAGGGGATAGCTTACGCCATCCCCTGTCATTCCTGCACATTAGTCAGCTTTCAGTTTCATGATCTGCACAGCTTCCGGAAGAACCAGTTTTCCGTCCACACGTTCCTTTGCAACAAAACCGATCATTCCGTTGCCTGCAAACAGTTCATTAAGCTGCTTGAAGGATCTGTTTCCACGATCGCCAATGTTGTAATAGCTGTAATCCCCAAAAGCGATGCCGTCCTTCGGTGCATAGGCAGAAGTCTCCACCTTGTAACCCAGGATCCTGTCCGGTTCCCCTGCCTGGTAAGCCGGCTGCCAGATATAAGCACCGTTATTGTCCTTCAGCTTTCTAAGGGAAGGCAGTGTTGCATCATTCATGATAAAGGATGCATTTTTACGGTACGGACGTTTCAGGCCATACACCAGATCCAGCATGTCATCTGATTTCAAAGCTGCAGCCAGTGTATTCAGCAGATGCCCTCCGCCTGTTCTGTCAAAAATACCGGTCGGTTTCCCTGTTCCGTTTCCGTTCAGGAAGGCATCCTCTTCCGCATTGGCAAGTGCCTTTCCAAACTGGACAATGATGTAATTCTCCAGATTAAAGGCATTGTCATAAAGCAGTTCCTCCGTTACCTTGATTGCCACATGAAGCTTATGTGCATCCAGGATCTTCTGGTCAAAGGTCGCATCCCCGAAAGTCAGCGCCCCGCCTTCCTCGATCCAGCTTGCCGCCGGCTTGGTAGCTGCAATATTGATCTTATGCTCCCCGGAAGTCACGATCCTTGTGGCAAGACGGCGCATGATATTCTCTTCATTCAGAACATCAACCAGTCTTCTGTCATACTCCTCCGGAACCAGATAACCGCCATCAGCATCCACACCCTCCTGAAGGGTATTGGAAACCTGGCGGAAGTTGCTTCTCAGTGCATTCAGCATTGCCCTGCGGTATTCATCGGAAGCACGTCCTGTCTTTGGCTCACCCTGACCGCCTGCATAAGGCTTCCCGGTCAGCGGCTGGTTTACAGGCTGGTTCAGGTTCTTTTCCATTTCCTCAGCCTTACGGTGGCGGTCAATCGCCTTTGTCAGATCCTCAATCTCCGCTTCCATCCTCTCATAGGTTGCACTGTCCTCCGCAGACAGCACCCCGTTTTCATTCTCATGGGTATCCACAAAATTTTTTGCAGCTTCCCAAACCTTAGCTCTCTTCTCCATTAATTCCTGAATCGTCATAATCCGTATCCTCCTCAGATATACTTTTTGATAAAATTTAAGCGTTCACGCAGATCATCCGCAGAACGCCCTGTAACATTCGTATTCACTTTCTTCTTTTCACACTTCTGGCAGGCATTCTCTGCCGCCCCGAAACATCCATTACAGGAATCGTCCCCATCAGCACCGGCACTTCCGCTTATTCCAGTTCCCTGCATACCAGCACCATTTCCATTCAAGCCAATTCCCGCCTGGTCTTTCACGGATTTTCCGGTCTTTCCATAATGCCTCTCCAGCTTATTCATCAGGGCATTATTTACTGCCCGTCTGGAAAACATTACGGAATCAGACGTCCCGTTTTCAGTACGGCCAGCACCTGAATCTCCATTTTCACCTTCACTGCCCTGTTCCTCTTTCTGGAACAGGATGTCATCCGCAAAGCCAAGCTCCACAGCTTTATTTGCATCCATCCACGTTTCCGCATCCATCAGATGTGACAGCTTCGCCCTGCTCTGTCCCGTTTTCCGTACATAAGCATTGATAATAGATTCCTTCACGGCATCCAGAAGTTCCATAGCCTTCTTCATCTCTGCATGGTCACCCCACGCAACCGTTGCCGGATTATGGATCATCATCATGCTCACCGGACTCATCCATACCTCAGTTCCGGCCATTGCAATGACAGATGCCGCAGATGCCGCAAGCCCGTCAATCTTCACCGTAACCTTCCCCGGATACTCCGACAGCATGTTAAAAATCTGCGCTGCGGCAACACAGTCCCCGCCAGGACTGTTGATCCACAGGGTAATGTCCCCTGTCCCGGCATTCAGCTCATCCTTAAAAAGAGCCGGCGTGACATCATCGTCAAACCAGCTGTCCTCAGCAATAACTCCGTTCATGAACAGGGTTCGTTCTTCAGCTTCCTGTCCGCTCTCCTGATTCACTGTTTTTGTTTTCTTCCAGTTCCAAAACTTCTTCACTGGCTCCCTTCTCCTTTCCACCGGCTCCGCCAAACAGTCCGGCATCCTGCAATTTCGTCATATTTCCATTGATCAGATACAGATCACCGCCAAGCTCCTCCGGGATCCGGTCCATATTTTCCAGTTCCCGGATGTCATTGGCACTCATCCATCCGTTCTGCCTTGCCGTGGCATAACCGGTCATCCTTGACTGGTAATCTCCCCTGAGCAGACCATCCACATTAAACTTAAAGAAATACTTCTTCTTTTCCTTCGCGGACAGCAGAGCCCTGACCATTGCCTGTTCCCACCGGCTCACCCAGGGATCCAGCGTATACTTCACAAACTCCAGGGACTGCTGCTCAATGTTACTGAAGCTGGACTTGTCCAGATCCCCCACCATATGGGGCGGCACCCTGAAAATCCTGGCAATCTCATCAATCTGAAACTTCCTTGTTTCCAGAAACTGTGCCTCATTCGGTGCAATGGAAATCGGCGTGTACTTCATCCCCTCTTCCAGGACAGCAACCTTATTGGCATTGCTGCTTCCCCCGAAAGTGGACTGCCAGCTCTCACGCACCCTGCCCGGATCCTTCAAAGTCCCCGGATGCTCCAGCACTCCTGACGGAGCGGCACCGTTGGCATAAAACTTGCTTCCATACTCCTCCGCAGCAATGGCAAGCCCGATCGCATTCTTCGCCATGGCGATAGGTGAATATCCAACCAGCCCGTCAAAACCAAGTCCCGGAATATGCAGCACATCCGCCGGATGCAGGCGCACAATCTTCCCATTTGCTTTCGGATCCGTGCCGGTTCTGCCATCCACATCATCCCCGTCATACACCAGGTACTCATAATAAAGCCTGCCATGCTCATCCCTGTCCACCGTCATCCGGTCAGGCATCAGCGGATAAAGTGCAACAATCTCGCCCTTTCCATTCCGGATGATCTGACTGTACGCATTTCCCCACAAAAGCAAATGCGTCATCAAAGTCTCCCGAAATACAAAAGAAGTCATCTCCGGATTCGGTTCATCATGTAGCAGAAAATAGAGTGGATGATCCACTGCCTTTTCCTTACCGCCATTATCGTTATACCTGTAAAACTGCAATGGCAGACCCGCCACCGCCTCAGAAAGAATCCTCACACAGGAATACACTGCAGTCATCTGCATGGCGCTCCGCGCATTCACTCTCTTCCCGGAAGCCGTGCTCCCCATAAAAAATCCATACCCGCTTCCAGCTGTGCTGTTAGAAGGAGCATCCCTTCCCCGAAACAGCTTCCCAAACAACCTCATTTTCATCATCCTTTCAAAAAAGAGCATAAGAAAAGCACCTATCATTACGATAGATGCCATTCCTAATATAATTTATTTCCTGCACAATGCCCGGATCGCCTTGTCTGCAAACACTGCGGTTCCTTCTCCCCCGACTTTATCAATATTAATTGTAAACTCCCCGCCTCCTGCGTACATAGAGCCAAGCCCCATCAGAATTTCATCTGTACATTTATAAAAATGCTCCGTAATAAAATCCTGCAGTTTCTTAGCAAGTTCAACTGCTTCCGCACTTTCCGAATCCTGATTTCTGATTTTTCCAAATTCAGCAAAAATCCCCATCAACCTGGCATTGATTGAATGCTGTTCTTCTATACTCCGTCCCGCCGCCTTTTGTTCATATTCCTTATAGGCATCTGTTTTCCCCCAGGATGCCTTTGCCTGTTCTGCATACTCATCAATCTTTCTTGTATCAAAAGCCTCAAAACTCATCTCTTTCACTCCAATCATCTTTATTCCACGGGCAAGATCAATCAGATTTTCTATGTGCTCTTTCCGAAGTTCCAGCAGATGAATCTGCTGTTCCAGAGCCTTATCCCTGTCAAAATCCGGACTGTCCAGAATGTCCTTAATCTCTTTCAGTGAAAATTCCAATGCCTTGAACAGCAAAATATGCTGAAGCCTTTCCAATGCCGTATCGTCATACAGCCGGTATCCTGCACTGGTAACTTCCGTGGCCGGCAGAAGTCCAATCTTATCATAATGATGCAGGGCACGTATGCTCACTCCCGATATCTTACTGACCTCATGTACTGTCATCATCTTTGATCACCTCTTTCCCTGTGGTAATCATAGCATAAGCTATTACATAGCGTCAGAGTCAATATCTTTTTTAATATTTTCGGAATTTTTCTCATCATCTTTCTTCTGCATCATACAAACTCTGTCATCTGCTTCAGATCCTGCCCTCAATAAACACAGACACACTCCGAACAGAATCAAAAATCCAATACCTGCAAATATCCATACACCAATCATCACTTTCACCTGTTTCAAACAAACTGAACTCTTTGCCTCACAGCCTTTTCTTCTGAAAACCCCTGCACACAATCTCCATTCTCAAAACACCAGAAGTCCCCTTGTATCATAAACAGATTCACTGGTATCATTTCCGCACCGGATTGCCCTGTCCAGTCCCATGATCGTTGCAATGGCACCGTCAATCTTCTCCGTGGACTTTTCCTTATCGGCTTTGATATTCCCCGCCGGATCTGTCCGGATAAAAATATTATCCATCATCCACCGCAGAACCGGATGCCCGCCATGTGCCAGTTTCTGTTCCAGTGTCAGTTTCATCAGTTCCTTTGTCGGCGGGCTCATATCCTTAAATCCCTGTCCGAACGGAACCACCGTAAATCCCATGCCTTCCAGGTTCTGGACCATCTGCACGGCACCCCACCGGTCAAAAGCAATCTCCCGGATATTGAACCTTTCACCCAGTCTTTCAATGAACTTCTCAATATACCCGTAATGCACCACATTTCCCTCTGTCGTCTGCAAAAAGCCCTGCCTCTCCCAGACATCATAGGGCACATGGTCACGCCTTACCCTTAAATCCAGTGTTTCTTCCGGAATCCAGAAATACGGCAGAACCTGAAACTTATCATCCTCATCCTGCGGAGGAAACACCAGTACAAAGGCTGTAATATCCGTAGTGGAAGAAAGATCCAGACCGCCATAACAGACACGTCCTTCCAGTTCTTCCTCATTCACCACAAACGAACATTTATCCCACTTTTCCATCGGCATCCATCGTACTGCCTGCTTCACCCACTGGTTCAGTCTCAGCTGCCGGAAACTGTTCTCCTCACCCGGATTCTGCTTTGCAGACTCACAGGCTGCCTTAACCTTATCCAGCCCGACTGTAATTCCAAGGCTTGGGTTCGCCTTCTTCCAGACCTTCGGATCCGTCCAGTCATCTGCCTCATCCGCACCATAAATCACCGGATAAAAAGTCGGATCGATCTTCCTTCCCTCCAGAATGTCCTTTGCCTTCTGGTGCGTTTCATAACAGATGGAATTGGTATCTGTCCCGGCAGTCGTAATCAGGAAATACAACGGCTGCATTCTGGCGTCACCGGATCCCTTTGTCATAACATCAAACAGTTTCCGGTTCGGCTGGGTATGCAGTTCATCAAACACAACTCCATGAATGTTGAATCCATGCTTGCTGTACGCCTCCGCAGACAGTACCTGATAAAAGGAATTGGTCGGCAGATAAATGATCCTCTTCTGGGATGCCAGAATCTTCACACGCTTGTTCAGAGCCGGACACATCCTGACCATATCGGCAGCCACCTCAAACACAATGGACGCCTGCTGCCGGTCTGCCGCACATCCATAAACTTCTGCACGTTCCTCCCCATCACCGCAGGTCAGCAGAAGTGCAACTGCTGCCGCAAGCTCTGACTTTCCCTGTTTCTTCGGAATCTCAATGTACGCCGTATTAAACTGCCGGTACCCATTCGGTTTCAAAGTCCCGAACAGATCCCGGATGATCTGTTCCTGCCAGTCGATCAGCTCAAACTTCTTCCCTGCCCAGGTTCCTTTCGTATGGCAAAGGCTCTCAATAAACGCCACTGCAAAATCAGCAGCATCCTTATTATATTTGCTTCCCCTTGCCCGGAACTTCGTCGGTTTATACTTTTTCAGTTTTCTCATTGCCATAAAACCAGCCCCTTACAGCCATTTCAGCCACTGCTCATAAACTGCACCGGAAATCTGTGCCATCATCACCGGCGGCACACTCATCCCGCAGACATACGCAGCAGACTGGTCAATAAAATCGTAATCCTGTGGAAATGTCTGTGTGGCAACATAATCCGCATCGGAATACTTCTTCCCGTCACAGAATCTTGCCAGTGTTGCATTCGCAACATTGGTCGGTGCCACCCTGCTGTCATCCACAATCGCATTGTTGAACATGGACAGTTTCCCACGCTCCCTCAGGGAAATATCCGCAAAACAGGTATCTCCCTTTTTTCTCTTGCCGATCAGTTCTGCCATCAGTGCCTTCTGAAACGGAATCCCGTGTTCACTGCGGACTTCCCCGAACCGGATCGGCTTCTCATGAAATTCCAGTTTCAGTTTCGGCAGATCCAGATCATTCCTGTGCGCAATAAAAAAGACACGGTTCCTTTTCTGCGGCACTCCCATTGTCCGGGCATCCAGCAGAAAAATCTGTGTCACATAACCAGCTTCCTTAAATGCTTTCAGCAGTTCATTTACATATCCCCTGGCATTGCCTTTCAAAAGCCCTGCCACATTTTCCGCAATCACAACTTTTGGTCTCAGGATTTCAGCAGTCCGGATGAAATGCAGGAACAGATCATCCAGTCTCTGTTTCTTCTGTCCTTCACGGAATACCTTTTCTTTTCCCCATGCTTTCTCCCTGTCACCGGCAACACTGAATACTGAGCATGGCGGCGATCCATCCAGGATATCAATATTTTTCAGCTCTTCCGGATAATCCTTCCGCTCATTAAAATCCCTGATATCCATCAGATACGAATACTGGGGATGATGGTTTTCCCGGTAAAGTTTCATCATGGCTTCATCAATCTCACAGTTGCCCAGCACCTTATATCCGGCCAGTTTATATCCCATAGAGGATCCACCCCCGCAGGAAAAACAGCTGAATACCGTCTTTCCATTCTTCGGCACGTCTGCCAGATCAGACAGCTGCCACTTCCACGAGAATTTATGGTCAGTTGTACCTGAAGCCGCATCTCGGACATTCATGCCTGAACTCTTCATCCCCAAATTCCCCCTCATCAAACTCTTTGTTGCTTCCGGTATCATCCGGATCTTCTTTCACTGCAAACAGATCCGCAATCTCATCTTCCCTGAAGCCCGTCAGTCCCATGTCAAAATCAGCAGCCTGCAGTTCTTCCATCTCAATTTTCAGAAGTTCCTCATCCCATCCGGCATCCATTGCCATACGGTTGTCTGCCAGAATATATGCTTTCTTCTGTGCCTCTGTCAGATTATCCGCAAACACACAGGGCACTTTCGTATATTCTTCTTCCTTTGCAGCTTCCAGTCTTCCATGACCCACCAGCACATTAAAATCCCTGTCAATGACCAGGGGACTGATAAATCCAAACTCCCGGATGCTTGCCCTCAGCTTATTGATCTGTGCCGGGGAATGTGTCCTTGCATTGTTGATGTATGGCACCAGCTTCTCCACTTCCACCAGCTGAAAATCTTTTACAACCTTAATCTCCATTCTGCCTAACCTCCGTTTCTTGTCCTGAGCAGACGTTCCATCACGTCATCCTGCGGCGTGTTTCCCTGCCATTCCACAGAACAGTTTTCTTTCACGATCTGGAAAATCTGATACCAGATCTGGTTAACCTGTTTCATGTACTGCTGCGACATGGAAACATACGGGGATGCAATCGCATTTTTCGTTGTCGGATGCTTTGCAAGCATTCCATATTCCGAAATGGCTTCTTCGCACTGCACCCATCTGGCAACGCTCATGGCATACTGTTCCATCAGCTGCACACTGACCCAGCGTTCACAGCCTCTTTCTTTCAGCCACTTCCATGTTTCCGTATAAACTTCTTCCGCACACAGGTCTTTCCCATTTTTCTGTTTTGCTTTCAGGAACTCTTTGACCGGAGGCATCTCTGATCCTTCCAGGTCAGAAGGTTCCGGAAGGTCACAGACCATTGCAGTTTTGCCCGCAGAGATTTTCTCCGTCAGAGCCTTCCTTTTCGGTCCGCTTCCCGGTCTTGCACCGCCCCTGGCAGTCCCGTCCTTCGCCATATTTCCCACCTCTTTTCTGTCACAGGGACAATTCCCCGTTTGAATACTGAATTTTGTGCGTGACACCCACCCGCCGTTCTAGCGTCACAGCCGTCACAGGGATTTGCACCGCCCCTCCCCCTCACAGGAAAATCTCACCTGCGGTTCCAGCGGTCTCCTCTCTGTGCGTGAATCCTCGAATGGCACGGCCTGCACAGTGCGATCAGATTGTTCCTGTCATGCGTCCCGCCTTCACTCAGCGGAAGTTTGTGGTGGATCTGTTCGGTTTTAGCCATCACACCCTTCGCATAACACATCTCACAGAAAGGATGCTCTGCCGCATACCTGTCACGGATCCGTTTCCATGCACGCCCGTACTTTCTTTTGGCAGCCTTATCCCTGCCATACTTCTCATAGTCACTGTTCACTTTGCTCCTATGCTCGTCACAGTACCGTTCCCCCGCAGGTACAAGCCTGCTGCATCCCGGATACCTGCACGGCACATCTGGTTTCCTCGGCATCTTTCCCACCTCCGGACATGACAAAAGCCCTGAAAGAAATTCATCTTCCAAGGCTTCCGTCTCATTCTGCTTTACGCATTCTAACAATATCACAGGAGCTTACTGCAATTCTATAATATTTACTATCAGGATTCCGGAATCTCAAAATTTTCCAGTGCTTTCCGGTGCAGGACAAATACATTGTTCATGCTGAAATCCATGTCATCCGCAATCTGTTCCCATGCCCTGCAGTCAATATACCGCAGTTCCAGGACCATCTGCTGCTCCGGATCTTCCAGTTTCCCGATCCGTTCCATGATGTCCCGTTTCATGCTCAGAAGATCCTCAATGTCTTTTCCAATCTCCTGCTGCAGGTCCACGATCATGACAATGATGTTCTCCATCTTGTGCGGATCCTTGCTGGGATTCCCCGGCATGTCACTGATCGTAGCCGTTGCCCTGACTGCCAGGTCATTCAGGGAATCCACCTGACGCAGCTTGCTGCTGATCCGCATATCCATCCGGTATGCCTTCATCAGATATTCTTTTGATGCTGTCTGCTGTCTGTTCATATCTACCTCCGTTCAGGCATCCATCCCGATCTCAGCCTTCACCGCCTCGATCAGTGCCGCCTGTGTCCCGTCCTTCATTTCCAGTGCCTTCATGATCCGCTCATCCACAGTCCCGTCTGCCACAATATGTATCACGGAAACCGTCCCGGATTCCTGTCCCTGCCTCCACAGCCTTGCCACTGTCTGCTGGTACAGTTCCAGGCTCCACGTCAGCCCGAACCATACAAGGATATTCCCTCCGGACTGCAGGTTCAGTCCATGTCCTGCACTTGCCGGATGGATCAGCCCCACCAGGATCTTCCCTGCATTCCATTCCCGGATGCTCTCATCCGAATCCAGTTTCCGGCAGTCCACTTTCAGCTTCTTAAGCTGCTCCATGATCCGTGTCAGGTCATGCTTAAACCAATACGCCACAAGCACCGGCCTGCCATTTGCAGATTCCACCAGGTCTTCCAGTGCATCCAGCTTTTTTCCGTGAAACGCATTCACATCTCCGTCATCACCATAGACTGCACCGTTTGCCAGCTGTGACAGTTTTCCGGAAAGGCTTGCCGCATTCGCCGCAGTGATCTCCCCCTCAGGAAGCTGCATCACCAGCTGCTCTTTCATTTCCCTGTACTGCTGTTTTTCTTTTTCATCCAGATAAACCTTATGCTCCGTGCTGACCAGTTCCGGCATGTTCAGGTAATCTGCCGCTTTCATGGAAATCGTGATATCCGAGATCTTCTCATAAATGGCTTCCTCTGCTCCCGGAACCAGCCGGTAACTGTAAACCACCGGTCCGTTCATCCTGTCTGGCCGGAAATAACATTCCCGGTACTGCCCGATAAACCTTCCCAGGCGTTTCCCCATATCCAGCACCTTAAACTCCGCAAACAGATCCATCAGCCCGTTGCTGGAAGGCGTGCCGGTCAGCCCCACGATCCGTTTCACAAATGGCCTCACCTTCATCAGTGCCTTAAAACGTTTTGTCTGCCAGGACTTAAAACTGGAAAGCTCATCAATCACAACCATGTCAAAACCAAATGCAGATCCGCACTGGTCCACCAGCCACGGAACATTCTCCCTGTTGATGATGTAAATATCAGCATCCGCATCCAGTGCCGCCTTTCGTTCCGCGGCACTTCCCACCATCACGGAATACCGGATGCCTTTTAAGTGGTCCCACTTTTTAATCTCCTCCGGCCATGTAGTGCGTGCAACCCTTAAAGGACCGATGATCAGAACCCGGTTCACTTCAAAGCGCTCATACATCAGCTCCACAATGGCAGTCAGCACAATGCTGGTCTTTCCCATTCCCATATCCAGAAGGACTGCCGCCACCGGGTTCTCCTCAATAAACCGGACCGCATACTCCTGATATTCATGCGGACTGTATTTCATCCAGAATCCCTCCAATCTGTCCCGGATCATCCAGGACAAAAACCTTAAATCCAAGCCTTCCCATCAGCCTGTGCCTGGAAGCCTGCAGAGGCCTCGGCACCTCACCCGGTGCCTTGACCTCCACAAACCCGAAATGCCTTTCCGGAAGAAGCACTATCCTGTCCGGCATCCCGTCAAATCCGGGTGACACGAACTTTGGGCAGATGCCGCCCCTTTTCCTTACTTCTGCCACCAGCTTCTGCTCCACCTGTTTCTCTCTCATACTTCCTCCATGCTTTTTCAAATGCAGCCAGGCATCCGCTGCATGCATCATTGTCTTCCAGATACTTCCGGATGGATGCCCTGTCCCCATCCTTCGGAAACTGCCTGTCCCGTTCCATGTCCCTGGCAAGATCCCCCACCGGTGCCTTTGTCCTTAAATGTTTCCTCATCATCCATGTATAAAACTTCATAGCCATCCCTCCATCATAAATTTCTGCTGTGACGGCTGTGATGACTGGGTCTATACCTTCTATATAGAGAATTTTCATTAAAAAAATCCCTATACGCGTAATATGTATACAGGCATCACAGCCGTCACACTCAGGTCAAAAAGATTCTTCCACACCTTTGTATCTGTCTGTCACAGCCGTCACATCAGTCCTCAAAATCAAGGACAGCCTCGTCTTTAAGCGTCACACCCATCACAAAAGCACCTTTCCGCGTTTTCTTTTTCAGGAATCCCCTCTTTTCCAGCTCCGCAGAAAAATCCGAATTGTGGCGGGTATATTCCCCGGTCCTCTGGCAGAAGTTCCGGTACTCCTGATAAAACTCCCCTGCCTTCTGTTCCAGCCCGTCACCCACGTCACAGCATTCCTCCAGAAAAATCCCCATCCAGTCATTCATTCCCCTGTACTGTTCAATGGCCGTCTCAACCACCGCAGGCTTTTTCAGCTTGTGGTTTGCTGCGATCACCTTTCTGGCTCCTTCGATGATCCAGGCCATGATGGAAGGCGCGGCATGTTCATAAAGATAATCTGCATAGTTCTTCACATCCGAACTGCCCTCAATCCTTGCATGAAACGGAATGACGATCAGACGCCTCCAGGTACCGTCATCCGATGCCCCGACCTTCGGCAGATGGTTTGTGTAGAGCACAACCGTATGGGAAGGCGTAAAGTCAAAAGGATCCTTGAACTTCTTTTCACCCCGCACCTGGTCCGTGGAACACAGCTGTTTCAGGATAGACGTTGACAGGCGCACGCCCTCTTCTAACTCTGCTGCAATAATCAGACGCTTGCCTTTCAGCTCCGCAATCTCCGGCTTCACATTTCTCCGGCATCCCACAGTCAGGGCATCCGCAGAGATCGTTCCTGCATAAGTCCCCATCACCCTGGAAATGGCATTCCAGAACGTGGACTTTCCGTTCCGTCCTTCGCCATAGGCAATGATGAGAGCTTCCTCATAAACCTTGCCGATCGCCGCCAGTCCCACAGTCTCCTGCACGTACTCCATCAGTTCCTGGTCACCGCAGAAAAACGTATTCAGGGCATCTTCCCAGATTTCCTTTCCCTTCTCACCCGGGGAAGCATTGGTGATCTTTGTCATCAGATCCGAAGACCTGTGGTGCATCACGCCTGCCACACCTTTTTCCAGGTCATAAGCCGCATCCGGCGTATTCAGATAGTTCTCCTGCGCATCAAACATGCTGATATCCGCCGACACCATAGGCTTTGCCGCATTCTGGGTATTCACGATGTTCTTATAATTCCGGTACTTCATGACAAAGGCATAATAAGATTTCGCAGACAGAAACTCCTTATAAGCATCCATCAGCTCCGCCCCGATCTGCTTCTCCAGCGTCTTCCCGCCAGTCCGCACGGCAGATTCCTCAATCCCATTCTCCGTCAGTGCCTTTGTCGCTGCCGCCAGCTGTTCCCTTGCATCAGCCAGCTGCATGTCCAGAAATTCCTCAACTGCACCCACAGCCTTCTGCTTATTCTCACGCCAGCACACGCCGTCATAACTCAGGAAATCCGTTGCATCCGTATAAAGCAGTTCTCCCTTATACTCCTGCACCAGCACCTTTGCCTCACCAATATCGGAATAGTCCTCCGGCTTCAGCGAACCAAATTCCGCATTATATTCATCCGGCGGCACATATCCAGGCTGTAACATGACGGTATTCCGGTAAAAACGCACTGCACTCCCCCATATGGTATTCAGTTCCTCTTCCGGAAGCGGCGGATCACACCGTCTGGAATGTTCCAGAAAAGCATCCTTTGCTTTCTGGCAGATTCCATATTTCTTGAGCACACGCCCTGCAAAATGGCTCATGGAATTATTCCTGCTTCCTTCCAGAATCGGACCGGCTCCCAGATCCGCACCTGACGGCAGCTCCCCTGCATCCACTTCCTCATCAATGTTCGTCCATCCCTCATGCCAGATACATTCCCCAGCATCCGCGCCAAAGATAAACCTGGCTGCATCCAGTGCATTCCCGTCAAAAAACGGATAAGCCTCTTTCACTGCCATTTTCAGTGCCGCATAATATCCGGCATCCGAAGTCCTTTCAATGGGAAAATACACATGGAACTTCGGTCTTTCCTTCCTGCCGTCCTTCACCTTCATATGGTTCCTGCTGAACGCAATGGCATAGCACAGATCCGGCATCAGCTCATCCAGCTTTTCCGCCGTTATCCACTCCCCCTGATTCTCCGTATGGTCATTGTCACAGTCCATGACCAGCACATCCGAACCAAGAAAATTTCCCACACTGCGGTAATCCTTCCTGTAGCTCCCGCACACATGATCCTTCTTCACTGCTTCCTGCAGGTCTTCTGCACATCTCACTTCCATCCTGTTCGGATAAAAGCAGTTCCTTGCATCCCCTGCAGCATCCGCTGTCTGCAAAACAAACTTCATCTTCTTACGCCTCCTTCAGGTCTTCCGTAAAATAACGCACCGTCATCCTTCTCTTCTTCGCCTTTCCGATCTCCTGTTTCATCCCGTCCGTGATCTCTGAGCCAAACACCCAGACCTCCGAACATTTTCCCAGAAGCACCAGATCCATGAACAGGATCAGATCCCGTTCCTTTTCCTCTTTCATGTACTGTGGATGCAGAAGATGCGGTGCCAGCGGGATCATCCCCTGATCCACGGCAAACCTGCTGTATCTGCGTGCCCTCTCTGCATTCCGTTCCGGATCTCCCCGGTACGGCGAACAGATATAAACCAGCGGACGGTACTTCTTCGCTTCCCTGTCCACATTCGCAGCCGCCGCAAACGGCACCGGATCCCAGTACCCTTCTGAATTTCTGTAACCTATGCCCATCAGATATTTCTCCTTTCCTGTCAGTAAGGCAGACTTCCGCCTTCTACTGATCCAAGGAGTCTTCTTCCCCGATTTTTTGACCTGATTTCCACTTTTCTGAAAAAAAATTAAAAACTGCTCAAAAAATCCGTTCCCAAAACTCCATGAACCATTAGGAAGCACATGACTGCTCCCCAAATTCACAGAAAGGAGAACTGACATATGAGTAAAATGAGTGAACTGTCCATGATGCTGGATGACCTGATCGCCTGCGGGACAAAACTGGCAGAAACCGCCAGGGCACTGAAAGAATTTTATTCTTCGGATGAACAGGAACAGCCGGCTCCCGACAAAAAGACGTCCGGCAAAAAAACATCAAAGAAGCAGGAAGCCCCTGCACAGACACCGGATCCGGCACCGCAGCCAGAACCTGCAAAAGAATATTCCAAGGAAAATGTCCGCAGAATCCTTGCCGCAAAAGCAAACGAGGCAGAGGGCATCTACAAAGCCCAGGTCAAGGCACTGGTCCAGAAATACGGAAACGGCGGCAGCCTTACAGACGTAAAGCCGGAGGACTATGCCGCACTTGCAGAAGAAGCGGAGGGAATCGGACATGCCTGATAAACACGCCTTTCTCTCTGCATCGTCCAGCCACCGCTGGATAAACTGCCCTCCAAGCGCAGCACTCTGTGCAAAGGAGCCGAATAAAAGCAGTCCCTATGCACAGCAGGGAACCGATGCACACAGCTTATGCGAACACAAAGTCCTGGCTGCACTGGGACAGGCTTCCAGGGATCCCACAGAATCCCTCTCTTACTATGATGAGGAAATGGCAGACTGCACGGACCAGTACTGCACCTATGTCATGGAACAGCTGCAGGAAGCAAAGAAGCTCTGCGGCGACCCGCAGGTTCTTGTGGAACAGCGCCTGGACTTCTCCAGATGGGTTCCGGATGCTTTCGGAACTGGCGACTGCCTGATCGTTGCAGACCAGATCCTGCACATCATCGACTTCAAATACGGACTCGGCATCCTTGTGGAAGCAGAAAACAATCCGCAGATGATGTGTTATGCACTCGGGGCACTGGATACCTATGACGGCATCTACGACATCAAAGCTGTCCGCATGACCATCTTCCAGCCACGCCGCAGCAACATCAGCACCTTCACCATGAAAAAAGAAGACCTGCTGTCATGGGCGGAAAATACCCTGAAACCTGCAGCAGACCTTGCCATCAAAGGTGAAGGAGACTTCAAAGCCGGCACACACTGCCAGTTCTGTGCAGTCAAGGCCACCTGCCGGAAACGTGCAGAGTACAATCTGGAACTCGCCAGATACGACTTCGAAATGCCGGAGCATCTGGAACCTGCAGAAATCTCTGCCATCCTGCCCCGCATTGACGAACTGGTTTCATGGGCCGGCGACATCAAAGACTATGCCCTGCAGTCCGCACTCAGCGGCACGGACTACCCCGGCTACAAAGTCGTGGAAGGCAGATCCACCCGGAAATACACGGATGAAGCCGCCGTAGCCAGTGCAGTAGAAACAAACGGATTTGATCCCTATGAGAAAAAACTGCTGGGAATCACAGCCATGACTTCCCTTCTGGGAAAAAAGAAATTTGAAAAGATCCTTGGCGGACTGATCGCAAAGCCGCCCGGAAAACCGGTGCTTGTACCGGAAACAGATAAACGTCCGGCAATGAACACTGCCAGTGACGATTTCAAAGAAGAATAAGGAGGACATACCATGTCAAAATTTGTAAACCCGACAAAAGTAATCACAGGAGTTAACACCAGATGGTCCTACGCAAACGTATGGGATCCGAAAAGCATCAACGGCGGCGCCCCGAAATACAGCGTCAGCCTGATCATCCCCAAATCCGATACCGCAACCGTGAACAAAATCAAAGCCGCCATCCAGGCAGCCTACGAGGAAGGGGAAGCCAAGCTGAAAGGAAACGGAAAAACCGTACCTGCCCTCTCCATCCTCAAGACCCCTCTCAGGGACGGAGACCTGGAACGCCCGGATGACGAGGCATACAAGAACGCTTACTTCATCAACGCAAACTCCGGCACCGCCCCTGGCATCGTGGATGCAGACAGACAGCCAATCCTTGACCGCTCGGAAGTTTATTCCGGAGTGTACGGCAGGGCATCCATCAACATGTACGCCTTCAACTCCAATGGAAACAAAGGCATTGCCTGCGGCTTAAACAACCTGCAGAAGATCCGCGACGGCGAACCCCTTGGCGGAAAATCCCGCGCAGAGGACGACTTTGCCACAGAGGAAGATGACGACTTCCTGAACTGATCCTGACAGACATCACCACAGGGATGGACAATGCTCCATCCCTCTTTTAAAAGAAACGGAGGAACTATCATGTGTTTATTATGCAGTCTCAGAGCATTTACAGAAAAACAGCCGCCGGAAGGCACAGACCTTTTCGTCTGTGAGAATCCAGCTGATCCGCAAAAGCGCACCTACGGGATCATGCGTTTCTTCAAAAAAGGATCCTTATTCCCGGAATTAATGCACATAGAAAAATCCAGCAGGGAAGAACGCCTGATGGATGCCCTCTTCCACCTGAACAGAAGCGGAATCCCCGCACCGGAAACAGGATATTACTTTCTGGAAACCGGAAACCAGGACGGAACCGACACGGCAGTCTGGCTCCAGTCAGCCATCAACCCACTGGATTCTGTCTATGCAGTCATCAATCCGGAAGAACAGGCATAACAGACAGCGGCGGCAGTGCCCTTCATGCTCACTGCTGCCGCTTTTTATACCAGAAAGGAAAATACATGGAAATAAAAGAAATGTCGATTGACCTTGAAACTTACAGTGACCGGGATATCCAGAAATGCGGTGTCTACAAATATGCGGAATCGGATCAGTTTGAGATCCTGCTGTTCGGTGTATCCATAAACAGCGGACCTGTTACCATCTATGACCTTGCCTGCGGCGATACCATCCCGGAAGAAATCCTTAAAGCCCTGACAGACGAATCTGTCACCAAATGGGCATTCAACGCTTCCTTTGAGCGGATCTGTCTTTCCATCTGGCTCCGCCGCCATTATCCGGAGTACTTTAAAGGGTACGGCATACCGGAAGATCCTGCCGGAAACTACCTGGACCCGTCATCCTGGAAATGCAGCATGGTCTGGTCTGCCTATCTTGGACTTCCTCTCTCCCTTGCCGGAGCCGGTGCTGTCCTCGGCCTGCAGGAACAGAAATTAAAAGAAGGAAAAGAACTGATCCGCTTCTTCTGCACACCCTGCAGGGCGACCAAAACAAACGGCGGCAGAACCCGCAACCTTCCACAGCACGACAGCGAGAAATGGATTCGCTTCAAAGCGTACAATAAACGGGACGTGGAAGTTGAAATGTCCATCCAGAAACGCCTGTCCCGCTTTCCAGTCCCAGATCAGATATGGAACGAATATCATCTGGATCAGGAAATCAATGACCGCGGCATCCTGCTGGACATGGAAATGGTCAGAAATGCCCTTGCCTTTGACGAAAAATCAAAAGCAGACCTCCTGTCCGCCATGCAGTCCATCACCCTCCTGGATAATCCCAACAGCGTCCAGCAGCTGAAAACCTGGCTCTCCGAAAACGGACTGGAAGCAGAATCCCTGGGAAAGAAAGACGTGGCAAAACTCATCCAGAACACGGACGGAGACATCCGGCAGGCATTAAAGCTCCGCCTGCAGATTGCAAAATCCTCCGTCAAAAAATACCAGGCAATGGAAAACGCAGTCTGCAGGGACGGACGCGCACACGGCATGTTCCAGTTCTACGGAGCCAGCCGCTCTGGACGCTGGGCGGGCAGGCTGATCCAGCTGCAGAACCTTCCCCAGAACCACATGGAAGACCTTGCGGAAGCCCGCGAACTGGTGCGGACCGGCAGCTATGACATGATGGATCTGCTTTATGATGACATCCCGGATACCCTGTCCCAGCTGATCCGTACCGCCTTTATCGCCCGCCCCGGCTATAAATTCATCGTCAGCGACTACTCGGCCATTGAAGCCCGGGTGCTCTCTCATCTTGCAGGAGAAACCTGGCGCACAAAAGTATTCGCAGAAGGAAAAGACATCTACTGTGCATCCGCCAGCCAGATGTTCCACGTCCCTGTTGAAAAACACGGAGTCAACGGACATCTCCGCCAGAAAGGAAAGATCGCAGAACTTGCCTTAGGCTATGGCGGATCCGTCGGTGCCCTGAAATCCATGGGTGCCCTTGACATGGGCCTGACGGAAGAAGAACTGCAGCCCCTGGTCAATGCCTGGCGCACATCCAACCCGAACATCGTACAGTTCTGGTGGGATATCGATACCGCAGTCAAAAACGTAATCCGCACCCGCACACCTGCAGAAGTCCGCGGCATCCAGTTCTTCTATAAAAGCGGACTTCTCTTCATCCGTCTCCCATCCGGACGCCTGCTCTCCTACGTCAAGCCCCGCATCGGAGAAAACTGTTTCGGCGGGGAATCCGTCACCTACGAAGGCACCGGAACAGACAAAAAATGGCAGCGCATAGAATCCTACGGTCCAAAATTCGTGGAAAACATCGTCCAGGCAGTCTCCAGGGATCTCCTGTGCTTCGCCATGCAGGACCTGTCCTTCTGCTTCATCGTAGGCCATGTCCATGACGAACTCATCATAGAATGCCGCCAGGATGCCTCCGTGGAAAGCATCTGCTCCATCATGAGCCGCACCCCCGACTGGATGCCCGATGTCCTGATCCGCGGTGACGGATATGAAACGCCATTCTACAAAAAAGATTGATTGTTGCTATATAATATCTTGTTGCAGCGGCATCTTAATTATGATATGATAATGGTCGTTTAAAAGTTTCGTGAAAGAAAGGAATGATATACCCATGAACAACATCAATGATTTACTAACAATACAAGAAGTTGCAAATAGGTTAAAAGTCACCCCTCAATATGCCCGAAAACTAATCAAAGAAGAAAAATTAATTGCAACAAGAATTGGAACACAATGGGTTATTAAACCAGATGATTTAGACACGTATATTTCTAAATACGATGTTTCTATTGAGCCAGATGATCATGCACGCATAAGTGATACCATCCCAGATATCGTTGCACTTAGTTTTTTTTCTGGTGCAATGGGACTCGATATTGGTATGCGTAAGGGAGGCATTCCTGCCATTCTTGCATGTGAATTTAATAAATATTGCAGAATGACTATTGCTGAAAATGAACCGGATATGGCGCTTATTGGTGACATAAACAAATATGAACCTGAACAAATTTTAGAAATGGCTAAGCTTCCGCATAACCGCAAGGTAGACGTAATTTTCGGTGGACCTCCATGCCAAGCATTCAGTACAGCTGGTGCAAGACGTGCCTTGGATGATGAACGCGGCAACGTATTTCTTAGATATGTTAAAATTGTAGAAAAAATACGCCCTACCTATGTTGTTATTGAGAACGTCCGAGGACTTTTATCTGCACCATACCCTTATAATGATGTAACCACGCCCATAAAAGGTGGTGCTCTTTGCGTTATACTTGACCGACTTAAAGCAGCAGGTTATACAATTTCTTTTGAACTTTACAACGCAGCAAACTTCGGTGCTCCGCAGATTCGTGAACGTGTTGTAATGATTGGTAAACTTGGAAATGAAAAAGTGTCTTACCTAAGTCCTACTCATGATGAAAACGGAGATTATGAATTAGCGCCTTGGCAGACACTAAGAGATGCCGTAAATGACATTGAAGATAAAGAGCAGCACTATATTGAATTTCCAGAAAAGCGCTTAAAGTTTTACCGAATGCTAACAGAAGGACAATATTGGAAAGACCTTCCACCAGAGGCACAAAAAGAAGCAATGGGTGCCAAATTAAAACTGGGTGGTGGAAAAACTGGTTTTTTCCGAAGATTAAGTTTCAATCGTCCATCTCCTACTTTGGTAACGGATCCGACTATGCCCGCAACCGATCTTTGCCATCCAACAGCAGACCGTCCTTTAAGTGTTGAAGAATATGCCCGTATTCAAGGTTTTCCTGATGATTGGAAAATATGCGGGCCAATAAAAGAACAGTATCGCCAAATTGGAAATGCCGTTCCTATCAAACTTGGTGAGGCTATTGCAAAAACTATTTTAGCTGACATGAACGGTGAAGTATTACCTCAAATTCCTGGCTATTCCTATTCGAGATATAAAAGTACCAGTGATATTTCATGGCGTATCTCAATGGATGAAAAATTAAAAAAAGCAAGAGCTGAACAGGAAAACGAACAACTCTCACTTTCTTTTGATTAATCCTTATTATAATACCAAATACCCAATTTTCCCTTTGTGATAATTGGTTCCACGGGTTCAATGTCTGTAAGCATCCATGCATAACGTCCCGGTGTAAAATTGCCACATAAAAAACAATTTGGATCACTCTCTTTGATTTTCTGTGTAAATTCTTCTGTTATAAGCACACAATCAGAGAGAGTGCATTTTACAAAAATCGAACCATAATGCAACTCTCCCTTTAATAAAGCAGCTGCTTCTGTGGCCTTAGTGTTAGATTTTGATATTTTACTCAAGCCCGCATGAATATAAAGTTCTCCATACTGTTTGCATGGCCAACTTCTCGTCTCAATAATCTTTATTTTTTCTCCAATAAGACTAGCCCATGGCTCTTGTATTGTAATTACCCTTATCATTTTTCAGTAATAATCTCCGGATTTTTTTTAATTACCGCTTGTATAAATTCTTTAAATTTATCTTCATCCATATCACATTCTTTTGATACTAATTTTGTTCCATAAGTATTTACAATCTTATTCAATTTCGGCCATTTATATGATGGTTTTGGTATTCCACCTTTTTTTGATGTTCCTAACCTATACCATTTTTTAATGGTTGTTCCTTCGCGTATGTTTTTTGAAGAACTGTTTTCCGAATTACTCTTATTTTTCACCTGCAATAACTCAGTTCCTTTTATATTACAAAAATCAATCGCTCTTAAAGTTTCGCCTGCACACCAAATCCATCCGTATGGTTTAATGGTTTTGGCTATATATTCCTCTAAAAGATTTCCAAGTACATTTTCTGCTGACATAAAAAGTATATGGCTTTTTTCTTGACCATCTAAATTACTATCATCTTCTATATTCTTTGCTTTCTTAACCATCTCTTTAATAAGTGGATCTGAACATGATGTTTTCGGATTAGCTTTTTTCTCACTTGCCAAATTATTAATCGCATTGCAATATGTCAAAACCCAACGATGTATATATTCTTCAGGGGTTGATCCTTTTTCCATATTAATATTAGGAAATAACGTTCTACTTTGGCAAGCAACATTAAAAATATAATTTAGATCATTAAAATCAAAATCAGGATATTCCCCTTTTTGAGATGATATTTCTTCTTTAGCCTTATTATAATATTTTTCTAATTCTGAATTAGTTAATTCTTTTTCTGAAATTTCTGAAATAGAAATCTTTGCCATATTCTTGTCCTCTACCTTAATCCACGAATGCTTTCTCTGGTTTCCTTTCCAACTTGAGATGCAATTTCAAGTAATTCATCATAGCATCCCTGCCCTCCGATGGTATCCCACATATCACGTCCAATCAAAACAACCGGATCATGTCTGAAATCAAATATTCCCATTGGTGGATGAAAATTATACAATTCACGTTTTTCTCCAAATGGATTATAAGGAAGACCAAAATACGCATTACAATTTTTCACACCAAAAGTCAAGTGTAAGCAGTCTTCTTTTGCAACAGCAGTCTGATCAATATTCGGTTTTACAGTTTTAAGGCTAATAAAATTGTCTTGTCCATTTTTATGCCACCATAAATCAGATATCACTCTTACTGTATGTGTTTTTCCCATTCTCGGTACAGTATTTATTCTTTGCACTGTTGTATTCCAGTCACGATCTAGACAAGTATTGTTTCTTAACTCCTGTATGTGATTATGAATGGCATTATCCACAGCTTCGTCAAGCTCAATATAAGTTTCTCTTTGTCTTTCAGCCGCATCTGCTCCATTTGCAAATGCTACCAACTTGGCCAGTTCTTCAATCACCCTTTGTCCAAAAGATGTACTGAAAGAACGTTCAAACGCACTCCAAAAAATAACCTCTTCTGAAAGAAGTGCTGTATGAAATGGACGATACGTCTGCTCATTTCTGGTAATACGATAAATTGTACCTTGTACACAATTCCGAAACTCATTAGCTATCAATTCACGATATTTTGTATCCATGACAACCCCTCCTTATTTTTCTACACCTTCAAATAGAGTTGCCATTGATACCGATAACCCATCTGCGATCTTTTTTATGTTCAATAAAGATACATTACGCTTACCAGTTTCCACGGAAGCAAAATACGTTCTATCCATTCCTATTTTAAGCGCAAATTTTTCCTGACTCAACCCTGTTTCCTGTCTAAGTTCACGGATTCTGTTTCCAAATTTTTTAAGGTATTCTGTTTCCATATGGTTCCTCCTTAGTATGCTTTTAGGATACTCGTCAACAGCAAATAAGGCAACGGTTTATCAGCAACATTTCATGACTAGACAGACATAAAGACCACCAGATAAATGACTCTTGCATCATTTATTCGGTGGTCTTTTCATTTAATGAAACCTTGACCTAAAACTTTTTCTGTCCTTCTTCTGCTTATATTTATCCTTTAATCTCATATACAGTGCTTTTGCAGCATAAAATTCCTGCTTAAGTGGAAATGAATCATCTGTCAACATTTTCAATGTATCTTCATATATAGGACGCCGGTAAACATCTACAACACAGATTTCATAACTCTTTCCCACAACTTCTATTTCTTCATCTGTCCAATCCATATGCATCTGCTCATATCCATGAGGAAGGTCAATCCGTGCAATCAGTTCCGTGCCAATCTGGTTTGTTTCCTTATCCCAGTTCCGGTCATAATAAACATATTCCCGATCCACCCAGCAATCCATTTCTGGTAGCTCATCCCCATCAATCATTTCTTTGAACCGATACTTATCTGCAATAAATTCATAAATGGATGATTCTGATGTACCCGTGGACACTTCACTCACATCTCCCTGCTCATAACAGATGATGGAATAAAAATGCTCCAGAAAATATTCATACGCATCATCATCTTCCCTGTCCTTAAACACCTGTTCCAAGAAAGGAATAACTATACACAATTCAGTTTTATGCTGTTCCATATCAAACAGCATCGGCAGAACCACACTGTCATGATCCAGGGTATCCCTGTTCTGAAAAATATCCAGTACAGCACCAAACCTCTGCTCCAGCTGTCTTGAAAAGAAATATGCCACAAAATACTCCTGAAAAGACCGATGCACAAAATAATACTTTCCGCCATCCTTATAAATCAGACAGATTTTCCCCGTCACATCCTCAATAAATGCTTCCGGTGTAGTCTCAAGTTCATTCGCCTCAATCACTTCCTGAAAATATGCACTGATTTCTTCCGGTGTAAAATCATACTTTTCCTGCTCATAGGTAATCGTGCAGAACTCTCCAAAATAGTTCTGGAACTCCCTGCTGTTCAAACCAGTTGCAAACTCCCTTGTCAGAGCCTTTGCTGCATCATGCTTCTTTGCCAATGCTTCATATGCTTGCTCATAAAACAGGTACCTCTCAGTCGGGATATCATGATTCCCCTCATAAGTCAGCAGAAGAATTGTCAGGAACAGCGGATTTCCCAGAAAATCCATACGCTCCTTCCATCCAAATCCGAATCTGTTGTCTTTCAAATCCTGGATAAAATCCTTCTGAATCACTGGATCCACAACGCTCTGATCCAGCTTTTCTACCATCTCTATTGCCTGATCCTTGCTGAAAGGCTGCAGGTCATACACGGTAAAACGGCTCAGCCCTCTGAAATTCATGGTCGGTCTTGATGAAACAATATAGGTAGCATCCGGATAACTATCTGCGAGTGTTTCTATTTCTTTATAGAAATACCTGCTATTCTCACTCTTAATCTCATCCAGACCATCAAAAAGGATCACTCCCTTTCCACTTTGAAGCAGTTCCACCAAATCTGATAAATGCAGGTTCACATCATGTCTTTTCAGTTCCTGAAAAATAAAGTCCAGCAAATCCCCAGATGCAGGATTATAATCCCTGAGTACAACAAACACCGGTACTCTCCCTGTCTTTCTATACTTCCCGATTGTATCCAGCATGAAATGTGTCATCATCATAGATTTTCCCATACCGCCAGTCCCAGATAAAACGATGAAACGCCGTTCCTCCAGAAAGGAATCTACACAAGCATTTTTAATCACATTTTCATTTTCTTTAGCCGTTCTCAGCTCACTCCTGCAGGCATTCTCACGCTGTTTTACATCATTACACACAAAAAATCCATAAAACTCTCTTTGCATCTCGTACAGGAAAGTTTTCTTTTTACTATGCTTATCATAAGCCCGGCACAGATAAGTTTTATATTTATTGAGCATATCTTTTCTTCCAACCACTGGGGATATTTCAAAATCTAATAACATAATATCCTCCGGTCTGGTAAAGATCCTTTGCAGCCCTGCTTCATAAACATCTGGCATCATCTCCGCCTGTACCGCTTTTCCTGTAATCGCCTGTGCGTATGCATCTACTGGAGCAACAAAATGTGTTTTAACCGGTTTTATCTCCGTATCATATGACACCTGCACATCTTCATGGCTCTCAAAACCAATCCTGCTCCTGTCAAACTTTCTCGGCCTGCTTTCTCCCATAGAATCAGCCAAAGCAAAATACGTTTCCTGCCCGTTTTCAGACATTCCCTGCGTACAGCAAATATAATGCCACACACTCAGCAACAGATTATAAATATACACCACCTGCATCTCCGGAAACTCCTGCTTATACGCCGGAATCCCTCCCGGAATCGCCATAAACTTTGCATTATCCTGAATCAAACTGTCTTTCTCAACCAGTTCCATCAGTGCCCGGGCCAACCACTTCCCATTCACTTCCAAATCCAGATAGTGATCTGCATAATTCTTCACTTCCCCTACAACTGAAGCATAATCATCCCGCATTCTTCCATTAAATTCTTCTACAACAACAGGATCCCCAAATCTTATGTACTCGCTGTGCAAATCCGGATCACAGTTTCTGAACCGTGACGCAATCGTCACCAGGCTATTCCCGGACATCCCCCTTGCAGACCTGTCAAAAATATAAAGCAGTTCTTTCAGGCACTCTTTCTGATTTGCCACCGGCTTCTTTCTTGCCGCCAGCATCAGATTAAAGAAAATCCCGCCTGAAAGATGTAATGCAACTTCACTCCCCATCCATATACCTTCTCTCACGTAATTATTAACTCAGCTTATCTGAATAAACTGCGGTAAACGTTGAACTGCAACTAAATAAACTCAATACTCTCTACAACAAATAAATCTGATTGCTTTGATCCAAGCGCGCAAAAGCAGGAGGATGCACATAATTTCTGATATGTCCTACAGACTTATCAAGATTCCTGTGCCTGACCTCTTTCTTTGCGTGCTTTTTCGCATCCGCCATCCGAGATCCTGTACAGCCATGTGCATCCTCCTTCCGGCAATCGCCACGAAAGGAGAATCCCCATGAACAAAAAAGTCCCGGAAACAGCCAGCGAAAAGAAATATTTTGTACTCTTTGAAACTGATGAAGAAGGCATCCGCCAATTCCAGTCCTGTTCTGATCAGGACAGATCTGGCACTATGCTGTCTAAGATGTGCATAGAAGGCAGAATGGTTCCTGCCCTCAAACTGGAAGTCGATAAAAACGCCTATGAAATTTTCAAACGAGAACAATGGATGCAGGAGCACCACTACAGAATAGAAAACCGCTGCATCATCAGCGGTCAAAATGGAAAATCCAGATTCTGCCCCATCAGAATCCCTAATCCTGAATACACTCCGGACAACGGCCAGCCCAAAACTTTAGCCAACAGCTGCACCACCTGTCCACACAACAAAATTTTCAATCTGATGAAAGGAAAAGCCTTTTTTTCCACACTTTCCGTCACAGACAAAGACGGCAATCAGGATCCCTATGAACCCCAGTCCGCCCGTGACATCAATTTCACCGATCACTACCAGGAACTTCTCACTGGCTGGATCAGCTTCATTCAAAAGAACTATCCTCAGTATAACAGATATGTCGAATTAATCAATCTTTTGGGGAACGAATTTACATTAAAAGAAGCGGCTACCATCTTGAACAGACCACAGCGTACTCTTTATGGCTGGGTACAGACTCTACGCCCGGTTTTTAAAGAATATATGCAAACTGCCGATTATATATAAAAAACGCACTCCATCTGAAGAAAAAATTTCTGCAGATGGAGTGCACAATGTAATATTTGCCTCTTTTGCTTAAGCCTGCTTTAAATTATTGCATATTACTCACAAAATCCTCATCTTCAAACAACCTATTTTTAAAATTAATCGTTTTCTGAATACATATATCAAAATTATATATTGAAGCAATTATAATCTGATGTTCTGAAAAATCCCTCTGTAATATTTCCAACATTTCATTTACTGTCTCTTTTTTTACTTCTCTCCCACTCGGAGAATCTAATATAATCGGTAATATTATACCAGCCTTCTCCTTTATCATTTTAATATATGCCAATTTAAATGAGAAAACTATTTTGTGCAAAATTGTGCCCGTCAGAGATTTTAAATCATTTGTAAATATGTAATCTTTATTTGGCGAAATATACGTTTCATCAATTCCTAATTCTTTTGCATATTTATTAATATATTCATGCAATTCTGGAACAACTGGGTTGTCCATCTTTGTAAAATTTTTAATCTCGTCTTGCAGCTGTTTCTTCTTTTTCTTTAAATTATCAATAACATTCTGAGTTGCAATTTGATCAATCTTAATTTTACTAATATTGGAATCAAATTTTTCTATAATCGTTTGAACCTTAACCAGTCCTATTTCTTTTTCCTTTTTTTCAATCAAACGATTAATTTCTCTATTAATATGCTCTACATCCCCAGAAAGGAGTTTTCTTCTGGCTGATAAAAAATTCATATTATCTGTAAATCCGAGCAAATTCTTATATGTTACAGGTATTTGTTCTCCTGAATCACTTTGTACTATTAACTTCAAATCATTAATATAATCTACTAAAAGCTTGTTCTTTCTCAATATATCTTTAACTTGCTTCAACTCTTCTTCAAGAGGCATTTTTTGCAACCGCAAAATCTCAATCTTTTTATCAATAATTTCATCAGAAGAATCATACACAATATTATTGGCTTCTTGATTGATTTCCGTCTGATATCTTGCCACGGAATACATATACTCATATTTTTTTAATTGCTTCTTTACTGCCTCCAGTTCTCTCAACTGGTCATCACACTTTTTTCCAGCTAAACCTCTAGCTAATTCCTCTATATTAAATGCAATGTTTCCAATTACTTTTCCTCGATTAAGCAGCGTCCATCCTTTTTCCTGATCCATATAACAAGCACCTAGCATATTATCTATAATATCTGCATTATTACAAGAAGTAAGTTTCTCCATTATTTCATAAAAGTCCGTAGGAAGCAAATAATCTAACTGTTCATTTTCCACTTCAACAGTCATATCCATATTTCTACGTTGTAACTTATACATTTTTTCATTATTAGTCAAAATCAACTCAAATTCCATATTTTCAAATTTAAGACCTTTTGTACTCGGAATCGGATAACCCAATGCGTATAATATGCATCTTATAAACGTTGTTTTACCAGCCGAATTATTTTGGCTATATATCATGTTTATTCCATCTGAAAAAAGAACCGTTTTTTTAAAGAAGCCATCCTTTATTGTTATTTCTAAAAACTTCATAGGCCGATCTCCTTTTTCAAATTACTAATATTATTTCTTTGTGTCAAAATTCTGTGTAATATAATTTTTATCAGTATTTCCCTCGTATGATCATCTGCCTTCACCATTGATATTGTTTCAACATAATTTTCCCAATTAGCATTGATAAATTTTTTAACTGATAATTTTGCTTGAATAAAATCGCAAATAACCTTTGTTACAAATTCATACAATAAAGTCTGTTGGTTTATTACCATTTTATAATTATTTTCAATTTCATCCACTTCATCATCATCGAAATCTTTTTTATAGTCATTTGCAGCGACTCTATCTACCACTAAAACAATCAATGGCCACATCATTTTTTCTTTTGTAATAGAAATTTCAGTATCTGGAATTGTTGCATTTTGAAAAAAATCTCTTTGCCAAATCCGCAATATTTCTCTATTTACACCCACTACGTCTATCGAAGCATCTGCCAATAAATTATCTATTGAAGACAGAATTTCTTTATATCGATTTTTTAAATCCCTTCCATAAAAAGGGATTACTCTAATATCCATTTTATTAACATCAAGATAATCATAATTTTTCTCTTTTAATAGATCCAGAACTCTTTTCTGTGCTTGTGAGGGAAGTTCATCAAAGTCCAAATGGGTATTTCCAGTAAAATAATGCATTATCTTTTGATTGTTAAAAGGATTAGGCGAATTTGTTACATAAGTAAATAGTTTTCCATCACCATTTTTTGCCGCCAAGTTCAATGTTTCAAGTGCTGCTGTCAATTTATCTATGACATGGGTATAATTTTCAGGTCGTTCCACAGCCTTAACTTGAGCATAAATTTTTTCCTTATTAAGCAGAGTAATTTCTATGTCTTCATCCGCACCTTCAACCCGTATTTTTTCTGCTTGTTTAATATTTTCTATCATTAACAAAATTGCTGCATTTGCTTGAAAATCCCATCCAAAAGCTGATGGTGATGCATTTCTATCTCCCATATATATCATCCCTTATCAGTTTTACCCATTCATTGTTTTCTATTTATGGTTAGTATACTACCAAAGACAAACTCAGACAATATATTTTGAATTGCATAATTTTCTTTCTATTTGAAGCAAAAAGACGCTACCATTTCTGATAACGTCTCCCACACTTATACTAATTTGCAGTTTTTCTCCCACCCAACTGCCAGTTATCATGGCTCTTAATGCTCCGCACAGCCTGCCGCAGCGTATTACTGCGACCATGCTGATGATACGGATGGGACACCTTATGCTTATGAAATATAATACAGGATCCCATCAACGGATATTCCGGATTATGTATATACCACATATGTCTGGTATTCCGAGACATAATGGTCACATCCCGGTCATCCATATAAATAATCTCAAAATACCCCGGATCCAGACATTCAAGATCTTCTCTGCTAAACACCTGCTGCCTCCTTTCCAAAATACCCTTCCAGTGCTTTCTCCATGATTTCCTGCACTGCTCCGGCATCCATCTGTCCAAAATACTTCTCATACAATTCCACCGGCAGCTTCACAGACACGCTCTGCGGCTTGTTCTGCTCTTTCCCTGCCAGAACACTCTCAACCGCCTCTTTCGTAATCTCCTTTCCCATCTTCCGCAGTTCCACTGCCTGCTTCGGTTTCAGTTTCTTTCCCTCAGCCTCTGCCACCTGCTGGATCAGCTTCTGCATCTTCACATTCAGATAAGATAAATCCACAGCGGCCACCATTGCCAGCGTCCCTTTATCTACAGCATCCTTAAACTCCGGAATCAGCCGGTCCAGCCGCATGTATCTGGCAATATTCCTTCCAGTCATTCCATATTCCTCACCAAGCCCATCACGGCTTTTCTGTGACTTGTGGACATCATGTCCACAGGTTTTCTTTCTGGACTTGTGGACATCGTGTCCACAGGTTTCTTCCAGAGCCTCGATTTCCTGTTGGATATCATTTCGTTTTCCCTGACTGCTTATCTTCTCATAACGTGCCACCAGCACTGCCGCCTTCTCTGATGGAAGCATTTCCGCAAAAGATCTCTGCAACAAGTTTGTCTCGATCACGTACACATAAGCATCCTCATCAGACAGATCCGTCTTCACTATCGCTGGTACCTCCGTCAATCCTGCTATCTTCGCCGCATTGGTTCTGTTATGCCCTGCAAGCATCTCATACCCCCTTGCAGCCTTCCTTACGATCACCGGATTCAGCACACCGTACTCCCTGATGCTCTGTACCATATCTTCCAGACGGTCTCCCTCATACAGCCGGAACGGATGATCATGAAAAGGATGGATTTCCTCAACAGGAATAGAGACAATCCCGTTCACAGCCACTGGCGTATCCTTCACTGGATCCTCAGCAAGAAGATCCAGTGCGTCCTGAAATACTTTTCTTTTTGGTGCATTAGCTTTCATCCCCAGCCACCTCCTCCGCCAGATTCCGGTATGCTTTACAAGCCTTATTCTCCGGTGCATACTCCAGAAGCGGCTCACTGTAATAAATTGATTCTCCCACCTTTACTGTGTTTGGTATGATGCTCTTAAAAATCCGGATCTGTCCATCAAAAGTATCCGTCAGCTGTTCTGTGATTACCTTGCAGAGATTTGTTCTGGCATCACACATAGTCAGCAGGATCCCTGCAATCTGCAGGCGTTCATTCAGTCTGCTTCTAACTTTCTTCACTGTCCGGATAAAATCCTGCAATCCCATCATTGCCAGAAGCTGCGGATTGACGGCAATAATCACCTCATCAGCTGCCGTCAGTGCGTTAATCGTCAACGTTCCGAGCGATGGACAGGTATCTACAATAATATAGTCATACAGCCCTCTCAGCGGCTCCAGAATGCCGGTCAGCATCTTCTCTGAACCCATCTCCATCCGCAGCTTACTGTCCACTGCTGAAAGCATCATGGATGACGGAATAAAGTCCACGCCATTTCTGCTCTGAACAAACTCTGACGGATCCAGCATTTCCTCATCTTCCAGCCGATTCATCATCAGATGTCCAATCGTCACCGGCACAGCCGCAGGATCTTCAATTCCGAAACAGGTAGTCAGATTTGCCTGGCTGTCAAAATCAACAGCCAGAACCCTTTTTCCCATCTCAGCCAGTGAATAAGCCAGGTTCCAGGAGCTGGCAGTTTTGCCAACTCCCCCTTTAAATGATCCGCACATTATAATCCTTGCCATACTTTCTCCCCCTCTCATGCTTTCTTTCCATAACAGCCTGCACTCTGCTCTGCCACATATTTTGCAGTAATTTCTTCCTTTTCATTCTGGTATCTGATTTTCAGTTTCTTAATCTCCTCATCCATAAATGCCGTTTTTGCTTCCTGCTCCTGTGCTTTATTCACATCCGGCGTGATAATCAGCTGACCATTTTCACATTTCACCTGTACATAATCCCCAAGATGAAATCCCAGTTCCTCCAGCCACTTTCCTTTTAATGTAATCGCCGGAACTGTCTCATATTTATAACCGCTCTGTCCACAAACCTTCATATTTCTTACATTTTTCTTTGCCATAGAATTGACTCCTTTCAGACTTGACTAATAGATTTTCAGATAAAAAGAAAAAGCTGCTGACACGTTATCTTCTAACGCATCAACAGCTTCTGTCTTGCTTTGTTTCAGTGTATTATTCAGTTTTGTAAAGGTTTATTTGCTTTCAGCATTCTCCCTGATACGGTAATAATCATCCATATCAATGCCTATTTTTACCGTGGTATCTGGTTTTCGTTTGCCCAAAAGGCACACAGTCTCCACATGCGTACTCTGCGGAAACATATCCGTAGTAGAAACCCGCGTCAATTCATAATCCTCCGCACAAAGCACCTTCAGATCCCTGGCCAGAGTAGCACTGTCGCAGCTCACATACACAACCCTCTCCGGTTTCATCTTAAGGATCGTATTCAGCAGTACCTCATCGCAACCTTTTCTCGGCGGATCTACTACAATGACATCTGCGTAGACGCCATTCTTCTCATACTCCCTCGGCAGTACTTCTTCCGCTTTTCCAACAAAGAACTCCACGTTCTCAATACCATTAAGCTTTGCATTTTCTCTCGCATTGTCAATGGCCGGTGGTACGATCTCCACACCGCGGACGAATTTTGCTTTCTGGGCCAGGAACAGGGAGATGGTTCCGATTCCGCAGTACAGATCCCAGACTGTTTCGTTTCCGGTGAGGCCGGCGTACTCCAGGGCTTTTCCGTACAGTTTTTCGGTCTGGATGGGATTGACCTGAAAAAAGGACAGTGGTGAAATCTGATAGGAAATATTTCCGATACTGTCCGTTATATAGGACTGTCCCCAGAGAAGACGAAGCTGATCACCCAGGATCACGTTGTTCCGTTTTTTATTTACATTGATGGTAATACTGGTCATTCCCGGAATTTCACACAACGACTCCACCAGAGTTTTTTCTGCCGGGATCTTATCTCCGTTTAAAATCAGACAGACCATCATCTCATCCGTATGGAAACCATAGCGGATCATAATATGGCGTACAAGACCCTTTCCTGTTGTCTCATCATAAGGCTGTACATGATATTTCTCCATATGTCCGATCACACGGTCCAAAACCTCTTTATTCTGCTTCACACCCAGAATGCAGTCCCGGTTGTCAATAATAGAGTGGGTTCTTCCTGCATAAAAACCGGTGATGATCTTTCCGTCTTTATTTTTTCCTACCGGGAACTGTGCCTTGTTGCGGTAATGGTAAGGCTCATCCATTCCCATGATCGTCTCCATCGGGAAATCCTTAAAACCGCCGATCCGCTCCAGATGGCCACGGACTTTTTTCTCCTTGAATTTCAGCTGCTGCTCATAGGATAATGCCTGAAGCTGGCATCCTCCGCACTGGCGGGCAATGGAGCAGGCCGGTTTCACACGATACGGGGACGGTGTGATCACCTCCATCAGACGGCCATAGCCATAGTTCTTTTTTGCCTTGATGATCTTGGCGCTGATCCGGTCTCCAATCACGGCGTCTTTCACAAAAACGGTGAAGCCATCGGCTTTCCCGATACCTTCACCGTCAACTCCGCAATCCTCTATATCCAAAGTCAGTATATCGTTTTTACGGAATTCCATCTATCAAATATCTCCTGTTCTTCTTAAATTGGACTCAAAAAGACGGTTGTAACCGAGCCATTCTTTTTTGCCCTTGTCTGCGTGGAAAATTTCTGTCAATGTCTCCATTCTTGCATCGGTATTGTCTGCCAGATTCAGAGCTACTGCCTCTGCAAGTGCCGGTTTCTTGGGAGAACCGTACTCCAACTCACCGTGATGGGCAAGAATACAGTGAATCACCTGATTCTCAAGCTTCTCCGGAAAGTCCGGAATTTCTTTTACCAGATCGTGTACCATCTGTGCCCCGATCACAATGTGTCCCAGAAGCTGTCCCTCGTCTGTATAATCATTCATCGGAAAAGCTGAAAGCTCCTTGGTCTTGCCCACGTCATGAAGAAGAGCGGTTGTGATCAGAAGATCACGGTTCAAAAGCGGATAGGCATTTGCCATGTAATCACAGAGACGTGTCACTCCAAGGGTGTGCTCCATCAGCCCGCCAATAAATCCATGATGTACGGTCTTGGCTGCGGAATGACCTTCAAACACTTTCATAAATTCCTGATCTTCCACAAAAAGCTTCTTCAAAAGCTGAGAAAGATAAGGATTTTTCACACTGTTGATCAGGTCGCACAGCTGGCTCTGCATATCGTCCACACTGTTCTCACTGGTAGGAAGATAATCTGCCGGATCATACTCCCCTTCTCCTGCCTTGCGTGCTCTCTTGATGTTCAGCTGCATGGCACCTGCAAAACTTGTCACATCTCCCATTATCTCAATGTAATCCAGAGCATCAAAATCATCGATTCCCAGAGAATTAGGGTCCCAGATCTTACCATCGATCACACCTGTTTTATCCTGAAGGATCAGATTTTCATAGGGCTTTCCGTTCTTTGTTGTAGCTGCCTGTTTCTGTTTGCAGAGATAGATCCCGTTTACTCTGTCTCCCTCATGTAATTCATTTAAAAAACGCATAAAATTCTTGCCTTTCTGTTCTTTTTTACTTTTAAAGCGGACATACTCACTTCCCCGTCCACTTCACACTTTGCATTCACCGCCAGCCTTTCTCTACGATCTCTGGCTGCATCCCGGTCCGGTCTTTCCCTGCATTTTCGCACAGTCTCCCCTTATATCCGGGCTTTATTCAGTATCATAACACATTTTACTTTCCTTTGCTATGGAAATCATGTAAAATAGGAAACGAAGTGTTTTTTTGCATATCCTGTGTTACGCAGAAAAACACGAGATCAACAGAAGTAACAAAAAGGAGTAACTACAGCAACAATGAACAAAAAAGCATACAAAGCACTTGAATACTATAAAATCATAGATCTGCTGACAGACAAGGCTTCCTCCCCCATGGGAAAAGATCTCTGCCGGAAGCTTACCCCTTCCACAGATATCGAGGAAATCCGGTCCATGCAGCTGCAGACCCACGATGCCCTTGCACGCCTGTTCAAAAAAGGCGGCATTTCCTTTGGAAGTGTCAAGGATATCCGGGGCACACTGAAACGTCTTACTGTAGGCAGCGCCCTGAACGCGCCGGAGCTGCTTTCCGTCTGCAGTCTTCTGGAAAATACCGGCCATGTCAAAGCCTATTCCAGAAATGACCGTGACGATGGAATGACCGATTCACTTGACGGAATGTTTGCGGCACTGGAACCTCTCACACCTCTGAGCACAGAGATCCGCCGCTGTATCCTTTCCGAGGATGAGATCAGTGACGATGCCAGCAGCACCCTTCGTCAGATCCGCCGCAGCATCAAGGCCACCAACGACCGGATCCACACTCAGCTTTCTTCTCTGGTTGCAGGAAGCGCCCGGAATTATCTTCAGGATTCTGTCATCACCATGCGTGACGGCCGCTACTGTATCCCGGTAAAAGCCGAGTACAAAGGTCAGGTAGCCGGTATGATCCACGACCAGTCCGCCACAGGTTCCACTCTTTTCATTGAGCCTATGGCTGTTGTCAAACTGAACAACGACATCCGCGAGCTGGAGCTGAAAGAACAGAAAGAGATCGAAGTGATCCTTGCGTCTTTAAGCCAGCAGGTAGCCGCAGAGCTGGAAGCCATCCACGCAGATCTTTCCATCATGGTACAGCTGGACTTTATTTTTGCTCGCGCCGCTCTTGCCATGGACATGAATGCCAGCGAACCGATCTTCAATACTGAAGGACGGATTCGCCTGCGCCAGGCCCGTCACCCGCTGATCGACAAGAAAAAAGCCGTTCCTATTGACATCCGCCTTGGAGATGATTTTGACCTCCTGGTTGTCACAGGACCAAACACCGGTGGTAAAACTGTCTCCCTGAAAACCGTGGGACTTCTTACCCTTATGGGCCAGGCAGGCCTTCATATTCCGGCACTGGATCGTTCTGAACTTGCACTTTTCCGCGAAGTCTATGCAGATATCGGAGATGAGCAAAGCATTGAGCAGTCCTTAAGTACCTTCTCCTCTCATATGACAAACGTGGTTTCCTTCCTGAAATCCGCAGATCAGGATTCCCTGGTCCTCTTCGATGAGCTTGGTGCAGGTACTGACCCTACCGAGGGTGCCGCTCTTGCCATTGCGATCCTGTCCCATCTTCACGAACAGGGTATCCGCACCATGGCAACCACCCATTACAGCGAACTGAAGATCTATGCCCTTTCCACTCCAGGTGTGGAAAATGCCTGCTGCGAATTCGATGTGGAAACCTTACGCCCCACCTACCGTCTCCTGATCGGTGTTCCCGGAAAAAGTAACGCATTCGCTATTTCTTCCAAACTGGGACTTCCGGATTTCATCATCGACAAAGCAAAAGAACAGATCAGTGAGCAGGATGAATCTTTTGAAGACGTTCTGACATCCCTGGAGCAGAGCCGTGTCACCATCGAAAACGAACGTGCAGAAATTGCCCGTTACAAAGAGCAGGTAGAAGAACTGAAAAAATCTCTCCAGGAAAAAGAGGAAAAACTGGACGAACGAAAAGAGCGCATTCTCAGAGAAGCCAATGAACAGGCACATGCGATTCTCCGTGATACCAAGGAATACGCAGACCAGACCATGAAACTTTTCCATAAATTCCAGAAGGATCACGTAGATACCGCTTCTGTGGAAAAAGAGCGCCAGAACCTGAAGAAACGTATGTCAAAGGCCGAGAAAGGCATGTCTTCCAAACAGCAGAAGCAAAAACCAAAGAAGCAGCTGAAACCATCCGATCTTTCTCTTGGCGATACTGTAAAAGTTCTCAGCCTGAATCTGAAAGGAACCGTTTCCAGCCATCCGGATTCCAAGGGATATCTCTTTGTGCAGATGGGAATCATCCGTTCCAAAGTACATATCTCCGATCTGGAGCTTGTGGACGAGCCGGTAATCACCACCCCGTCCATGCAGCGTACTGGCGCCGGAAAGATCCGCATGTCAAAAGCGGCCAGCATTTCCACAGAGATCAATCTTCTGGGAAAAACCGTGGATGAGGCAGTTGCAGAGCTGGACAAATATCTGGATGACGCCTACATCGCACACATGAAATCCGTCCGCATTGTTCACGGAAAAGGCACCGGCGCCCTCAGAAAAGGTGTCCACAATTACCTGAAACGCCAGAAACATGTAGCTTCCTTCCGTCTTGGAGAATTCGGAGAAGGCGATGCCGGCGTAACCATCGTAGAATTCAAGAAATAAAAAAGGAGCGGAAACCATGGCTACAAAACAGAAAATCCTCATTGTTGACGATGACAACAACATTGCAGAGCTGGTAGCTCTCTATCTCACAAAAGAATGCTTTGAGACCAAGATCGTAAATGACGGCGAGGAAGCCCTGAAGCAGTTCCATATTTTTCACCCGGATCTGATCCTTCTGGATCTGATGCTCCCGGGTATTGACGGATACCAGGTATGTCGTGAGATCCGTCATACTTCCGATGTACCGATCATCATGCTTTCCGCCAAAGGAGAAACCTTTGACAAAGTCCTGGGACTGGAACTTGGAGCAGACGATTACATCATCAAACCTTTCGACTCCAAAGAACTGGTTGCACGTGTCCGTGCAGTGCTTCGCAGATTCCATGTAAAATCACCATCTGCCGCACCAAAGGAAAAATGTGTATCCTATCCGGATCTGGTGATCAACCTGACCAACTATTCTGTGACATATATGGGACATCAGATCGATATGCCGCCAAAGGAACTGGAGCTTCTCTATTTCCTGGCAGCTTCTCCCAATCAGGTTTTTACAAGGGAACAGCTCCTGGATCACATCTGGGGCTATGAATACATCGGGGATACCAGGACTGTAGACGTTCACATCAAGCGTCTCCGTGAGAAGATCAAGGATAATCCAAACTGGGCTCTTTCCACAGTCTGGGGCATCGGTTACAAATTTGAGGTAAAAGATTCATGAAGCAGCATCTTTATACCAAACTGCTGATCCTGTATTTTGTGTTGGGGGGAATCTGCTTTCTGCTGCTTTCCTCCGGCGGCTCCTACCTGGTAGAAAAAAGGCTTGAACGCTCCACCGGAGAGTCCCTTTACCGCACAGCCAGCCAGATGGTTTCCGGAAATGAACTCCGTCAGGCTGTAAAAGACCCGGAAAACGACTCCCTTTCCCTGGCTCTTTCCTCTGCAGCGGCTTTTCAGAATGCAGACTTCTGGGTCATGGACACGGACGGAACCGTTCTGATAAACACAGATGAACAGTCTTCCGGCTCCGGTGAGATCACTGTCAAAAATTTCTGGCCTGCAGATTACGAAAATATCTGTTATTCTTCCGGTACGTTTTATGGGACATTCAAAACCACGCAGTTAAGCACCGTCGTTCCCATAAAAGATACAGACCAGGTGATCGGTTATCTGGCAGTCCACTACCCTATGAAAAACCTCTACGAAAGCCGCAGCAATATCGTAGAGGTCATGATCCTAATCTTTATTATTATTTACGCTTTGTTTTTCAGTTTCCTGCTGATTTATTTCTACCGGGTGCACAAACCGTTAAAAGAGATCCTGAAGGGTGCCCTGGAATTTGCCAACGGAAATCTTTCCTACACGATCCCAGTAGATTCCGAAGATGAGATGGGATATCTTTCCCACTCCCTGAATTACATGGCAGACAAGCTGAACAAAAACGGAGAATATCAACGGCAGTTCATTTCCAACGTGTCCCATGATTTCCGCTCGCCTCTGACCTCCATCAAAGGCTATGTGGAAGCCATGCTGGACGGTACCATCCCACCGGAAATGCAGGAACGTTATCTGAAGGTCATTGCTTTTGAATCCACCCGTCTGGAGAAGCTTACCCGAAGTCTCCTTACCTTAAACGAGCTGGATGTCAAAAAGCGTATGATGCATTTGCGGCGCTTTGATATCAATGAAACGATCCGTACCACAGCCGCCACCTTCGAGGGAACCTGTTCGGAACGGAACATCCGGCTGGAACTCCTTCTGGCAGGCAAAGAGCTGTTCGTCCGCGCGGATATGGAGCAGATCCAGCAGGTACTGTACAATTTATTGGATAATGCAGTAAAATTCAGCAGTGACAATTCTTCCATTACACTGGAAACAACCGTCAACCATGGCAAAGTTTTTGTCTCTGTCAAAGACCGGGGAACCGGAATCCCAAAGGAAAGCCTTTCCAAAATCTGGGATCGCTTCTACAAGATCGATGCCTCCCGTGGAAAAGACCGCAAAGGTACCGGCCTTGGGCTTGCCATTGTAAAAGAGATCATCAACGCCCACAAGCAGAATATCAATGTGATCAGCACTGTTGGTGTGGGAACGGAATTTATCTTCACTCTGGAAAAAGCAAAATAAAACATAAAAGAACCTCTGATCCGAAAAGCTGTAAAAGAAATATTCCTTAATATTTCCTACAATCTTTCCAGATCAGAGGTTCTTTTATTTACTCTATAAATCTTCTTCGGCTTGCTATTCAGTATGTAAAGCAGACATGCACTTTCAATCTTTCAATCCGTTCACAATCTTATTTCCAGTCGTAATTTCTCAGGTGCCCTTCCAGATTCATATGTGCAAAATTATGCTGGCGCAGTGCCTCATAAAGAACAATGGCAACGGAATTGCTCAGATTCAGGGAACGGATATCCCCGATCATGGGGATCCTCACGCAGGTTTCCTGATTTTTTACCAGGATATCCTCTGGAATTCCCGCGCTTTCCTTGCCAAACATAATGAAACAGTCATCCTCATACTTTACATCTGTATATGTCTGGGGTGCTTTGGTGGTTGCGTAATAGATCTTCGCTCCCGGATTCTTCTTGAGAAAGTCCTCATAATCCAGATATCTGGTCACATCCAGATGTTCCCAGTAATCCATTCCTGCACGCTTGATCGCCTTTTCATTGAGCCGAAATCCAAGCGGCTCGATCAGATGTAACCTGGTTCCTGTTGCCACGCAGGTTCTTCCAATATTTCCTGTATTTGCCGGAATCTCCGGCTCATGGAGTACAATGTTTAAAACTCCCATTATTTATCCTCTTTTCAGTATTTTAATCTCGTCTTCCGCCGGCCGCTCCAGATATCTGGCATTTCCGCCGCTGTAGAGAAGCCGGTCATTTCCGGAATTGGTCTGCCCGATCACTGCTGCCATGATCCCTTCTCTTCGCAGTTCCTGCACAAACGCATCGCCACCCTGGATTCCCAGAAGAACGCTTCCACCGGAAAGAAGTTTGTAGGGATTTATATCAAAGATTTCACAGATCTCTATGGTTTCCTGACGGATCGGTACACTTCGAAGATCTGCGCTGAGTCCCACCCCGGATGCTTCCGCCATTTTCCAGAGGGCAGACAGAAAACCGCCTTCTCCCATCAGATACCTGGCACTGGCTCCGGCTTCTTCCGCCATCTTCCAGACCTTATTGTTCTCTTTCTCTGTTCCTGTTCCGTAAACTTCCGGAAGTTTTCTGGCATCCTCAAGGAAACGTTCCGCAAAAACTTCCCGCAGCCTGTCATGGTAGTTCTCCGTGATCCATGCCGTACCTTCAGCTGCCACAGGGCCTGCCACGATCAGTTCATCTCCGGGTTTCAGCTGTCCATCTATTTCCGCCTGAAGTGCCTCCAGTGCTTTTTTCCCAAGTTTCATAACTGCCGCCTTAATAAATGATCAGCGAAAGTACAGTCGGAACTACCATTGCAAGAACCAGAATAACTGCGATGATCGCTGTGATCACTTTTCTTTTTTTCGGATCAAACATTCCCATAATTTTTATTCACCTCATCTGTAATATCCGTTAATCGCGCATTGTTGGTCAAAGGATCCCTGTCTGTATAATCAAAAAGAATCTTCTTTCCATCTCGGAATACCTCGATATGGGCGGTCTTCGGGATTTTTTCCGCTTTCCGGTAATCCCAGATCATCCTCTCATAGGGCTTCTGATCGGATGCAAAGGATGGCCTGCTCTTTAAATTCTCACGAAGATAAAGATCCAGAAGCATCACATCGGAAAGAACTTCCAGCGGGATCTCTTTCTGTTCTCCGGCAAATTCCATCAGGATCTCATAGCGTCTCATCCTGGAATGAGAAATCTCCGAGTATCCTTTTTTCTCATAAAATCTGCCAAGTGCCTCATACATCCGGAAAGGATCTTCAAAATACTGTTCCAGAAATACAAGGGTGTGTTTGAACTGACCACTATTATAATACACTTCCACCATACTTTCCACCATTTTCAGCCTCAAAATCTCCCCGTAGGTCAGCCAGGCTGTGGAAAGCACCTCATAAGGTTCCCGGTCTTTGTAAAGGATCTGATATTCTCCGGTCATCTCCATCATATGGGAACCCTTCAGCACCTTCAGAAAACCAAGCTGAAACTGCTCCGGACGCAGTGCATAGACGTCGCAGAACGACTTATGGAAGCTGTCATATCCCTCATATGGAAGTCCTGCGATCAGATCCAGATGCTGGTGGATATTTCCAAAGCCGTGGATCTGCTCTACGATTCCTTTCAGTTTTTCAAAATCCATGGTTCTCCGAATAGCTTTGATGGTCTGCGGATTGGTGGACTGTACCCCGATCTCCAGCTGGATCAGGCCCGGGCGCATGGTTTTCATCAGAGCCAGTTCCTCCTCACGGAGAAGGTCCGCGGAAATTTCAAAATGGAAGTTCGTGATCCCGTTGTCATGCTCTGTAATATACCGCCAGATTGCCATGGCGTGATCATGTTTGCAGTTAAAGGTACGGTCTACAAATTTGACCTGTGGAACCTTATTGTCAATAAAAAACTGCAATTCGTTTTTTACAAGTTCGATATCACGGAACCGAAGCTTCTTGTCTATGGAAGAAAGACAGTAGCTGCAGGAAAACGGGCACCCTCTGCTACTCTCATAATAGATGATACGGTTTTTAAACTCTGTAAGATTGCTGTATGCAAACGGAACTTTACTTAAATCCATCAGTTCCCGCCAGCCTGTGTGTACAATATCCGGGACTTTGGTTTCGTCATGAAAAGCCACACCTCGGATTTCTTTCAGGTTTTCCGGCTTTCTTTCTATATAATATCCTGCCAGTTCATGGAAAGTTTCCTCTCCCTCTCCTACCATCACACCAAAAAACGCGGGATTCTTTTTCAGAAATTCCACCGCATCGTAAGATACTTCCGGACCGCCTGCCCAGAAATCCACATGTGGAAGGATTTTCTTAAGATCCGGTACCAGTTCTTTTACAAAGGAAATATTCCAGATATAGCAGGAAAAACAGATCACATCCGGCTGTTCCAGATAAATGTCCTTTAAAATGTCATCCCGGATCTGGTTGATCGTATACTCTTTGATCACTACATTGGGACTGTACTTTCCGGAGCAGGATTTCAAGTTGTATACTGCAAGATTGGAATGGATATATTTTGCGTTGCACGCTGCAAGTAAGATCTTCAAAATTACTATTCTCCTAACTTCTGCCGGGTGACAGACTTCTACATCCGGCAGTTTTCATTCTTTCTCTGTCTGATTCTTTTCGCTTTATGATTATAACGTTCCAGCCCCCGGATGTAAATAGAAAAACAGGGATTCCCGGTATGCATAAAGATTCCGTTTCTGTTGTATTTCCATTCAAACAGCGTTAAAATGGATACTACATCTTTTATAAAGGAGTACCTTTTTATGGACCGAAACAGCTGCCTGAACTATTTTCAGGCTTTTCCCTTCTGGGAACATATGACCGAAGAAGACCAGGATTTTCTTCTTGATAATATCCGCGAACTCCATTACCCGGCAGGTGCTGCCATACAGTCAGAAGAACGCCAGTGCCTGGGAACTCTTTTTCTTCTGAAGGGCGTTCTCCGCGTGTACCTTCTGTCCTCTCAGGGAAAAGAAGCCACACTGTACCGTTTAAGGGACAGTGATATCTGCACCCTTTCCGCTTCCTGCATGCTTTCTGCCATCACATTTGATGTGCAGATCGATGCGGAAACAGACTGTGATCTGCTTCTGCTTCCGGCAGTTCCTTTTTCCCGGCTGATGAAAAACAATATCTATCTGGAAAATTTCATTTATAAACGGACAACCGAACATTTCTCGGATGTGATCGCAGGAATCGAACGGACATTTTTTATGACGTTACCTCAGAGGATTGCAGCCTTCCTTCTGGACGAAGCTGCAGATACCGGTTCCGATGAACTCACGCTCACCCAAGAAGCCATCGCCCGCTCCATCGGAAGCGCCAGGGAGGCAGTCAGCCGCAGCCTCAAAAAAATGAATAAAGACGGCTCTATCCAGATTTCACGGGGATCGATCCGCATTCTGGATAAAAGCCGTCTTTATGAAATGATGAATACTTTCTGATCTTACTGAAGTGCTGCCTCAAGCTCCGCTTTTGATGTCAGTCCCACAAAACGTGCTGTCTCTTTTCCACCCTTAAACACAAGCAGTGTAGGAATACTCATAATCTTATACTGCTGTGCAAGAGACGGTTCTTTATCTACGTCTACTTTCCCTACTTCGTATTCTGCTTCTGCCAGCTCTTCCACAACCGGAGCCTGACGTCTGCACGGTCCGCACCAGGTTGCCCAGAAATCTACCAGTACCGGTTTCTCTGCATTTAATACCTCAGTTTCAAAATTGTCTGTTGTAAAAACTTTTGCCATGATAAAATTCCTCCTTAAATTTATATGTTATGAAAATCCGATCATAATCCTGATCGTTATCAGTGTCTGCCGTTCTTCTGAATTTATGCTGTCTTCACTCTATGCCTTCCCTTTCAGAAGTTTCCGCACATACTGACAGGCAGAAAGTCCTGCCTGTGCTCCATCATGTACGGCCTTTGCCACCTGAAGAAGACCTCCGGTACAATCCCCTGCCGCGTACAGTCCGGGAACCGTTGTCTCCATCTCTTCATTCACCCTGATATTTCCTTTTTCATTCAGTTCCGCACCAATCTGACGGGCCATCTCTGAACTTCCGGCTGTACCCAATGCCACAAAAACACCTTCTGCAGGTGCAAATGACGTTTGCGGTTCGCCTGCTTCCTGTAAGGATACATCTCCTTTCAGGCGAAGTCCCTGAACACGCTCATCTCCCTCAATTGCCTGAATTTTCATGGTATTCACGTCAATTGCATTCTCTTTTGAAAATTCCGGTTTCTTTCCATCTGTAAAAATCGTCACATGGGAAGCTGTATGAGAAAGTTCCTCAGCTTCATGAAGAGCAAAATCACTGTTTCCAAGAACTGCTACATCTTTTCCACGGTAGAAAAATGCATCGCATACTGCACAATAGCTGACTCCTTTTCCTTCAAATTCCTTCACTCCCGGAATTTTCGCGGAGGCTCTTTTGCTTCCGGTTGCCAGGATCACACTGCGGGCTTCAAAATCGCCTTCGGTTGTTTTTACCTCAAAGGTATCAAAGCCTCCCATTCCCACAACCTGTGCATCCAGAATCCTGACGCCAAGTGCCCTGGCCTGCTCAAGTCCTCTTTCAAAAAGTTCTTTTCCGGAAAGAGGTCTCTCAAGTCCGTAATAATTCTCGATCTTCTCTGCTTTTTCCAGTGAACCAATTCCTGTATTGATGATCAGCGGGTCCATATTTCCTCTCGCTGCATAAAGAGCTGCGGAAATTCCTGCCGGGCCTGCTCCTACGATAATGATATTTTCCATTTCAGACACCTGCTTTCTTCTGCTTCTTTGAAATCTGTTTTATAATATACGCTCTGCATCGGTCTGTTTCTGTGATTAAGTCACTTTTACTTTCTCACAAAAACTATTATACCACATCCTTTTGGAATTACATCCCCTTTATCACCTTTATCTTCCCTGTTTTTCCTGTCGCAAACGTTTTCCGAAATCTTGCACCCGGCCCTCTTCTATGCTATTATTATAACGGTTTGCTGATGCAAATCATCCATTTTTGCTTTTAATTAATTTTCGTGATTTCGAATAGATCAATTATGAAATAAGGGAGAGTTGTTTATTATGAGAAGTTTTGAATATTTTACCCCCACACGGGTGGTTTTTGGAAAAGATACACATCTTAAAATTGCCACACTTCTGAAAGAACAGAACTGTAAAAAAGTTCTGATCCACTATGGTGGACACAGTGCCGTCAAATCCGGTCTTATTAATGAGATCAGATCCGTACTTGACGAGGCAGGGATTGCCTATGTAACTCTTGGCGGCGTCGTTCCCAATCCGCGTCTTTCCAAAGTCCGGGAAGGAATCGAACTCTGTCGCAGAGAAAATGTGGATTTTCTTCTTGCCGTAGGAGGCGGAAGTGTTATTGATTCCTGTAAGGCCATCGGTTACGGTCTTGCAAATTCGGAAACAGACGTATGGAACTTTTTCCTCCGCACAGAAACTCCGAAAGCATGTCTTCCAGTTGGTGTAATCCTTACCATCGCAGCTTCCGGAAGTGAAATGAGCAATTCCTGTGTCATCACAAATGAAGAGGGCTGGCTGAAGCGCAGTACTGCCCGAAATGACCTGTGCAGGCCACGTTTTGCCATTTTAAATCCACGGCTTACATACACCTTACCTCAGTATCAGACAGAAAGCGGCTGTGTGGATATCCTGATGCATACCATGGAACGGTATTTTGTAAATATCGAAACTATGGAAATTACAGACAGCATCAGCGAATCTCTGATGCAGACGGTAATCTACAATTCCCGTATCTTGCTGAATGAGCCGGATAATTACACTGCCAGGGCAGAAATCATGTGGGCAGGAAGTCTCTCCCACAACGGCCTCACCGGCTGTGGAACCGGCGGCGGTGACTGGGCATGTCACCAGCTGGAACATGAACTTGGCGGAACTTACGATGTAGCTCACGGTGCCGGTCTGGCCGCACTGTGGGGAAGCTGGGCCCGTTATGTCTATGACGCAAATCCAGAACGTTTTGCCCAGTTTGCTACCAACGTATTTGAAATCCCATGCAGCATCGATTTCAACAAAACCGCACTTGCCGGTATTGAAGCCATGGAAGATTATTTCCGTTCCATTCAGATGCCTACCAGCCTTCATGAGCTTGGTCTTGATCTTACAGAAAAAGATATCCACGATCTGGCATTTAAGTGCAGTTATGAAGATACCCGTACCATCGGTGTCTTCAAACAGTTAAATATGAAAGATATGGAAAAAATTTATCTGGCTGCCCGCTGAATTTGCCGCATATAATATTGCAGATGTTTTTTTGAAAATCGGATTTTTCAGAAAAACATCTGCTTTTTTTCATTTTCCCCTTGCATTCTCTACATAAATGTGTTAAAGTAACAAAGTGCTCGAAAGAGACATGCCCAGATAGCTCAGTTGGTAGAGCAGAGGACTGAAAATCCTCGTGTCGCTGGTTCGATTCCGGCTCTGGGCATTATTTTTTTGCTCTGTTCACAGTTCCTGTTTCCTGTTGAACAGAGTTTTTCTTTTTATAAATAAAAAATACTGCATTCGACATTTTCTGATAAAGCGGATATTTATATTCCGATTTATACATTAAGTCTGATGCAGTATTTTTTGTTATACGGCGTTTTTACTGAAGCAGATAAACTTCTGTATAAAATACACCTTTCTCCTCTGCCTCTGAATGTGTGGCAACATAAACATCAATACAGTTGGTACGGATCGCACCTCCGCAATCCTCCGCCACGTAAACCTGTCCATTGATCACCACCTTGGAACCATATGGAATCTGGCTGGGGTCTACTGCTATGGTGTGATTGGTTGTTGCCGTTACACCTGTAGATGTGATTCCATTTGACCATGGACCACAGCAGATACTGCATGGGCAGTAATGGGTAATACGGAAAGTTCCCAAAGATTTCAGTGTGGCATCGGAAGAAACTGATACCGGAGTTCCGACTTTTACACCATTGGCAGATGTTCCGGAACCACCCGTAGACGTTACGCCGTCCACAGCGTCTGCAAAAATACCTTCTCCGGAACTCTTGGTAAGGGAACCTGCTTTTGTTTTCTTTTCCTGCTCTGCTTTGGCTACTTCGTTCTCCTGATATCCTTCCAGACAGCTGGTAGGAATATATCCAGTCTGCTGTGCACCGCTGTCATCGGTGTAAACGATCCGGCTCCAGATATCATCTACAGTACCAGTCCTCTTCAGCTCATCATCCTGAAGAACTTCTCCTACTACTTCTCCGTCTTTTTTTCCCGGATAATCAAGAATATCGCTGTCTTTGGCTGCCGTGACTGTATCCGTAAATTTATTCACGGTTTCCGTATCATTGAGCACGCTATCCTGAACATAACCGATAATCTTGTCCTCTCCGTCTTTCTGAAACGTAACTTTACTCCATCCGTTGTCACATACGGCAACTCTCTCAAGTTTCGTTCCCAGAAGAACGGATCGAAGTTCTGATCCACTCTCTCCGGGATTGGACCGAATTGCGGTATTCTTCGCAGTGACATAAAGGGTGTCCGTCTTCGCCAGTGCATTTACTGTATTTCCTTCCCCATCATCAATCTGAAACTGCTGAGGGGATTTTTTCTCCTGTGTATATGTATTCAGTGTTGCTTCATATCCAAGTACCTCTGCAGATGCTGATACAGGGAATATCATGGAAGCACACAAAATAACTGCAAGAAGCCTTTTACGCATGAAATCTTGCCTCCTTTTTTCCGGCATTCTGCGGTTTGTCCCGACTATCATAGCATATCAGATCGTATTTTGCAATTTTGTAGGTCAGTCTTCAGAAAATTTTAACAAAAAGATCACATTTCTTAACTGGTCAAATCACCATCCGACGGGTAAAATAAGCTTATGAATACAAAACGAAAAACCCCTAAACTTACAAAAAAACAACGCCAGCGTCTCCGCGTACGCCAGGTTCGCAGACAGAAGTTCTTTCTGGGCTTGATCTTTTTACTGGTCCTCGGATGCATTTTTCTGCGTTTATCCAGATTTTCCGGAAAGCAGACAAATACGTATCAGATCAATGCATCCTGTGAAGCCTACCGGGATGAAGTTACCACGGAAGCCGCCCAATATGGCATGTCTGACTATGTAGATCTGATCCTGGCGGTTATGATGCAGGAAAGCTCCGGCCAGGGAACCGATCCCATGCAGTCATCCGAAGGCGCTTATAATACGCAGTATCCCCAGCAGCCTAACGGAATCACAGATCCTTCCTATTCTATCTCCTGTGGAATCCAGGAGCTGAAATATGCCCTGGATAAATCCGGATGCACAGGACCTGCTGATCTGCCCCATATCCGTCTTGCCCTGCAGGCCTATAATTTTGGTACAGACTCTTATTTCTCTTATCTTGCCAAAAACGGAGAAACCTCCTGGACAACCGAAAGCGCCCAGGCATTTGCCCAGATGGCAAGTGGTGGCAAGCAGCGTGATGAAGACGATCCCCTTCACGATCCGGCAGGTCCATGGGATTACGGTGACCAGTATTACCCGGATCATGTACTTCGCTATTATCACATAAGCAGTGAATCTGAAACGTCTTGATCCGGAAATGTCTTCTTTTTTTCAATTTTTCAAAAAAATGCAAAAAAAGATTTGACATGCTTTAAAATCTGTGCTAATATATGTCTTGTCGATGAGGGAAACACCTCATAAGATAAGACAAATGCGATAGTGGCGTAGTTGGTAACGCGCGACCTTGCCAAGGTCGAGACCGCGGGTTCGAGCCCCGTCTATCGCTCTTCGGAACTCTGAATGATTCAGAGTTCTTTTTTTATTTCACAAAAAACAAGCACAAAATGGCGCAAAAAATCCCAGATCCGGAATTTCCTGATAGAAATCCAGATCCGGGATCTTTTATGTAAGACAGACATTCATATTCTGCCCCATTATATGTTCATGATATTTTAGTGATGGAAAAGTCTGATTCCTGTAAATGCCATTACCATTCCATACTTATTGCAGGTATCGATAACTGCGTCATCGCGGACAGATCCGCCCGGCTCTGCAATATATTTCACGCCACTCTTATGTGCGCGCTCAATATTATCACTGAACGGGAAGAATGCATCTGAACCAAGAGTCACATCTGTAAGACCATCCAGCCATGCACGCTTCTCTTCTCTTGTGAACACTTCCGGCTTCTCGGTAAATGTTTTCTCCCATGCGCCATCTGCAAGAACATCCATATACTCCTCACCAATATAAACATCAATGGCATTGTCTCTCTCTGCACGTGTAATGGTATCTTTAAATGGAAGATTCAGCACCTTCGGGCACTGACGGAGATACCAGTTATCTGCCTTCTGGCCTGCAAGACGTGTACAGTGAACACGTGACTGCTGACCAGCACCAACACCGATCGCCTGTCCGTCTTTTACGAAGCATACGGAATTGGACTGCGTATATTTCAAAACGATCAGAGAAACCTTCAGATCCCTCTTTGCTTCCTCTGTAAGCTCTTTATTTTCTGTTACAATATTAGAGATCAGTTCATCATCAATTGCAAGTTCCTGACGTCCCTGCTCAAAAGTAACACCAAATACCTGCTTGTGTTCCAGCGGCTCCGGAACATAATTTTCATCGATCTGGATTACATTGTAGTTGCCTTTTTTCTTCTGTTTCAGGATTTCCAGCGCTTCCTCTGTATATCCCGGTGCGATCACACCATCCGAAATCTCTCTTTTGATCAGCATTGCGGTATCTTTGTCGCAGACATCAGAAAGAGAAATGAAATCACCGAAAGATGACATACGGTCTGCACCTCTTGCTCTTGCATACGCACATGCAAGCGGGGAAAAATTCTTCCAGTCCATATCATCTACCCAGTAAATCTTAGCCAGGGTCTCATTCAGCGGAAGTCCGATGGAAGCACCTGCCGGAGATACATGTTTAAAAGAAGTTGCTGCCGGAAGTCCGGTTGCTTTCTTAAGGTCACGTACCAGCTGCCAGCCGTTAAATGCATCCAGGAAGTTGATATATCCCGGTCTTCCGGAAAGTACCTGGATCGGAAGTTCACTTCCGTCTGCCATATAAATCTTGGATGGTTTCTGGTTTGGGTTGCATCCGTATTTTAACTGTAATTCTTTCATGGAAAAATCCTCCGTTCTCTACAATATCGATTATTTATTCTTGTTTACAATTCTGGATTCATATTTACCTGTTTCAATGTCAATGAAACGGACAAACAGAGAAACTTTATTGTCCTGGTTCAGGCTCTCCCAGAGAAGGTTTGTAAAATCATCAATATCATCCGGAATCTCTACCGGCTTCGGCTCTCCCTCAAAACTTGGAAGCGGGTTTCCGTCGCATTTATAAGTATGAATGAAGCGTCCCTGTCCTGCTGCCGCATTCTCATAAGCGAATGTATAACGGAGGCAGGAATCTGGATTTCCATTATTGCTCTTTAAGATAGACATTGCATAGCTGAATTTTCCGTTTTCCACATGAAGAACACTGGAAATACGAGGTGTGTAATTCGGTGCATCTGGCTCAAATTCTCTGCTGCGGAGTGACTGCTCAAAAGTAAGCTGTCTGTCCATGCCTTCATAGATGGTATCTGTCTGATCCCCATTTGTTACGATCGTCTTGTTTCCAAGGACACGTACCGGTGCATAAATAATCAGGCTCGGGTCTGTAAGTTTGGACGGGTCAAATGCCTGTGTGCGGATTCCCTCACCATCCTCAACAAAAATACGGTTTCTGCTGTTCTCACTTCTTCCCATGATAAAATATGCGGTAACAGCGTGCTTTCCGTCAGCGGAACGTCCAATCACAATTCCTCTTCCTGGGTAGGAATTCTCTTTCAGTTCTTTTTCAAGTGAAAATGTAGTCATTTTTCACAGTCCTCCTTGTCTAATGTAAGGCCCGGGGATCATTCCAGGTATCAGCAGGTAACAAAAAACCGCCTGGACACCCCTTTATCAGGCTGCCCAGGCGGTCGGCTTCTCATTTCACTGCACTCCCTGTAGGTAATCCTACTTTCCGCCAGTCATGCAGCTTCTGTTGTTATATTACAATACTTCTTCTGAATTTTCAAGTCCCAATTTTCAGAAATTATTTTTTCATACTGTCTATTTTCCCTGCAGTTCATAATCTGCCTGAATCTGTGCGGCAATATCTGATTTCATCTGAATCCATGCATCCGGATTTTCCACATAATATTTCGGACAGTCTTTTCCTGTAACATCATAATGCCGGATCACCTGATCCGCCGTCAGTCCAAACCGTGTACAGAGCCAGGCTGTCAGCTTCACTGCCGAACTATATGTTGCCTCATTAAACTGTCCTGTATCATCCAAGTGACAACATTCAATAGATAAGGTGTCCACATTTCTGGAATTCGTAGCATAGGACATTTCTGAGGTAGGAATGCACTGTACCACTTCGCCATCCAGACCTATTACAAAATGACTGCTGACTTTGTTTTCCTGTGTTGTTGCAAGATTTTCGAAATAATTCCGGTTGGACATTGCTGTAGATCCTGGATTGGCAGTATAGTGAATGGCAATATAATTCACCTGTTCAATGGGAATCTGAGGCCTAGAATACGAATTCGGCGTCAGAAGTTCCACGTCAATATAGGGGGCACCCTCTTCCTGCCACTGTTCTGGCCCACTGTTGCCATCGTTTTCCTGAACGGAACCTGTCTCATCAGAATAAATTCTGTCCTCTTCCATACGCATCTCAAAAAATCCATATCCTAATGCACATACCGCAGATATAACAATTACAAAAATCAGAATCATCACTGTTTTTCGAAGAAATTTCAGCGGTTTATTTTTGCGGGAGGTTTTCCTTTTCTTCTTTTTTACGGAATTTGCGGCAGGTTCTGAAGAAGTTTTTTTTACGGAAACAGGCCGCCCGCTATGGGACGGCCTGGGTGACTTCTTACCTGTCTTACCTTTTTTTCCTGTATTACTCATCTACACTGTAGTTTGGAGCCTCTTTTGTGATATGGATATCATGCGGATGTGACTCCTTAAGAGATGCAGCGGAGATTTTAATAAATCTGCCTGTTGTTTTCAGCTTCTCAATGTTCTCTGCTCCACAGTAACCCATACCGGATCTTAAACCACCAATTAACTGGAATACGGTATCTTCAACATGTCCCTTATATGCAACACGTCCTTCAACACCTTCCGGTACAAGCTTCTTCGCATTCTCCTGGAAATAACGATCCTTGCTGCCATTCTCCATAGCTGCAATAGATCCCATTCCACGGTATACTTTATATTTTCTTCCCTGATAAAGCTCGAATGTTCCCGGGCTCTCATCACATCCTGCGAACATGCTTCCCATCATGCAGACATTGGCTCCGGCTGCGATAGCCTTGGTGATGTCTCCGGAATACTTGATTCCACCATCTGCGATGATCGGGATTCCATAGCTGTTGGCTACTTCATAGCAATCCATAACTGCTGTAACCTGCGGAACACCGATACCTGCAACAACACGTGTGGTACAGATAGATCCAGGTCCGATACCAACCTTAACTGCATCTACACCAGCCTCGATCAGAGCCTTGGTAGCAGCACCTGTTGCAACGTTACCTGCGATAACCTGAAGTTCCGGATATGCAGCCTTGATCTCACGAACTGCTTTTAAGATATTCTCGGAATGACCATGTGCGGAATCGATAACGATAACATCTACGTTAGCCTTAACAAGTGCATCCACACGAGCAAGTACATTAGCTGTGATACCAACTGCCGCACCGCAGAGAAGACGTCCCTGTGCATCCTTGGCTGCAAGCGGATATTTAATCTGTTTCTCGATATCCTTGATGGTAATGAGTCCTTTTAAATTAAAGTCGTCATCTACAATGGGTAATTTCTCCTTACGGGATTTCGCAAGGATCTTCTTGGCATCCTCAAGTGTGATTCCTTCCTTGGCTGTGATCAGTCCTTCAGAAGTCATGCACTCCTTGATCTTTCTGCTGAAATCTGTCTCAAATTTAAGATCACGGTTTGTGATAATACCTACAAGTTTTCTGCCTTCTGTAATCGGAACACCGGAAATACGGTATTTCGCCATCAGATCATTGGCATCTTTCAGTGTATGCTCCGGTGAAAGATAAAATGGATCTGTAATAACACCGTTCTCAGAACGTTTAACCTTATCAACCTCTTCTGCCTGTGCTTCAATGGACATATTCTTGTGGATGATACCGATACCACCCTGTCTGGCCATGGCAATTGCCATTCTGTGCTCTGTAACTGTGTCCATTCCCGCACTCATCATGGGGATATTCAGCTTTACTTTCTTGGTTAAATACGTTGAAACATCTACCTGATTCGGAATTACTTTAGAATAAGCTGGAACCAGAAGAACGTCATCAAACGTAATGCCTTCACCAATAATAGTACCCATTGCATTTCCTCCCTTGTGTAAGATATTTTAAATTTGTGAACTAGTGTAACAAAAAACAAGTTTCATGTCAATCCAAAAAAACTTTACTTGGTGCAGAATTTTTCATGGTGTTTGCCAGGGCGTCATCTAATTCGAGAATCACTTTGCATGTTTCACCACCGTCTCTTGTGATCATGGCATAACGTTTATGATCCTCAATACCGGAGGAAAAATCCATCACTTTCATTTTCTGATTTCCGTTGTAATAGTCCATTCTGTGGGATTTCAGAGGTGCTACAAGATCTGCTTCCGCAAGCTGGATGGATTTTACTCTTTTTCTCTTGGACTTGGACATAATCATATCAATATCCAGCTCACCATTTACAAACAGATACTCGTATTCCAGATCTGTTTTCGGTATTACAAAATAACAGGCAACACCGAGCGCAACAGCCGGCACCAGTAAAAGACCGTTCACTAAAAGGCCTCCTATAGCCATGATCACTGTCAGTACAATAAGACCGTATTTCACAACCATATCCTTTGCTGTCTGTTTCTTCTTTACCAGAAGTTCTGAATATAAGTCACTCATTTGCTTCTTCCTTTCGTAATTTACTGATTTTTTTGATTATAACACAAAAAGAGGGCCGCGTCCATGACGCAGGCCCTCTTATTTTGTGAACAATTTCACCTGCTTAGCTGATTATTACATCATTCCCATTCCCGGGTTTGCTGCCGGAGCAGGAGTATCTTCTTTGATTGTGGAAACTACAGCCTCTGTTGTAAGGAGTGTAGATGCAACGCTTGTAGCATTCTGAAGAGCACTTCTTGTAACCTTGGCCGGGTCAAGAATTCCGTTCTCAACCATGTTTACATATTTCTCATTGAGAGCATCGAATCCTGTACCAACCTCAGACTCTCTTACTTTGTTGATGATAACAGCGCCTTCCAGTCCTGCGTTTGCAGCGATGTGGAACAGTGGTGCCTCAAGAGCTTTCAGGATTACATAAGCTCCTGTCTTCTCATCTCCCTCAAGTGTTGTTGCAAGTTTTGCAACTTCTTTTGAAGCGTGGATGTAAGCAGATCCGCCACCTGCAATAATACCTTCCTCAACAGCTGCTCTTGTTGCTGCAAGAGCATCCTCAAGACGAAGTTTTGCTTCTTTCATCTCTGTCTCAGTTGCAGCACCTACACGGATAACAGCTACGCCGCCAGCCAGTTTTGCAAGTCTCTCCTGAAGTTTCTCTTTATCGAACTCAGATTTTGTCTCCTCGATCTGAGCACGGATCTGTGCAACACGTTTTGCAATTGCATCTTTGTCACCAAGACCATCAACGATAACGGTATTCTCTTTTGCAACTTTAACAGATTTTGCACGTCCAAGCTGCTCCATCTTAGCTTCTTTCAGGTCAAGACCAAGCTCATCGGAGATTACCTGTCCGCCTGTCAGAATTGCGATATCCTGAAGCATCTCTTTTCTTCTGTCGCCATAGCCAGGAGCTTTTACAGCTACTACCTGGAAGGTTCCTCTCAGTTTGTTAACGATCAGAGTTGTAAGAGCCTCACCCTCAACATCCTCAGCAATGATGAGAAGTTTTGCGCCAGCCTGAACAACCTGCTCAAGAAGTGGAAGGATCTCCTGGATATTGCTGATCTTCTTGTCTGTGATCAGGATATATGGGTCATCAAGAGTTGCCTCCATTTTCTCCATATCTGTAGACATGTATGCGGAAATATATCCACGGTCAAACTGCATACCTTCTACAAGGTCAAGCTCTGTATGCATAGTCTTGGACTCCTCAACAGTGATAACACCATCTTTGGAAACTTTCTCCATAGCATCTGCAACAAGCTGTCCAACCTGCTCATCACTTGCAGAAATTGCTGCTACGTTGGCGATCTGCTCTTTACCATTGATTGCCTGGCTCATGTTCTTGATTGCTTCTACTGCAACATCTGTTGCTTTCTTCATACCTTTTCTGAGGATGATCGGGTTAGCACCTGCTGCCAGGTTCTTCATTCCCTCATGAACCATTGCCTGAGCAAGTACAGTTGCTGTTGTAGTACCATCACCGGCTACATCATTTGTTTTGGATGCAACTTCCTTGATGATCTGAGCACCCATGTTCTCAAATCCATCCTCAAGCTCGATCTCTTTTGCGATGGAAACACCGTCGTTTGTGATAAGCGGAGCACCGAAAGATTTGTCAAGTACTACGTTTCTTCCTTTCGGTCCAAGTGTTACTCTTACTGTATCTGCAAGTTTATTTACACCAGCTTCAAGTGCTGCTCTTGCTTCTGCGCCGTATTTAATTTCTTTTGCCATGATAAAATGACCTCCTATTTATATTGATATACGATAAGATGTTTATATTATTTAATAACTGCCAGGATATCTTCCTGTTTTACAATGATGTAATCCGTTCCATCCATCTTAACTTCTGTTCCTGCATATTTGGAGTAAATAACGGTATTTCCAACTTCTACTTCCATCTTTACTTCTTTACCGTTTACAACTCCACCAGGGCCAACTGCGATAACTTCTGCCTGCTGTGGCTTCTCCTGTGCCTGTCCCGGAAGTACGATTCCGGATGCAGTTGTCTCTTCTGCCTCAACCTGTTTTAATACTACTCTGTCGCCTAAAGGTACTAACTTCATGATCTATGTTCCTCCTTATCAGTTCCATTTTCGCTTGCTAGCACTCACTTTCTACGAGTGCTAATCACTATGGCTATATTAGTGAATTTCACGTTTTTTCGCAACTCTTTTAAGATATACTATTTCTAGTTTATTCTCTTTATATCTCTTTTATACTCTTGTTTTCTCTTATTTTCTTAATTTCATTATTTATTTTGATTTTTTCTAAAAACGTACTCTTTCTTTTTATCCTATTTCTCAAAAAAATTTCCATAAAAAAGAGACTGCCCACAATAACGGGTAGTCTCTTTCGTCACGTTCTTTATCTTATATTATCAACAGACAATGCAGCTTTGCATTATGCCTTTTTGTTTCTCTGTGCTTTGATCTCCTCAAGCTCATCGAAAATCACTTCATTAAGAACCTTAATGTAAGTTCCTTTCATACCGGAAGAACGGGACTCAATCACGCCTGCACTCTCAAATTTACGCAATGCATTTACGATCACAGATCTGGTAATACCTACGCGGTCAGCAATCTTGCTGGCAACAAGAATACCTTCATCTCCATCCAGTTCATCAAAGATATGAATAATTGCCTCAAGTTCTGAGAAGGACAGGGTACTGAACGCAGATTTCACAATCTGCTGCTTTCTGTCTTCCTCTGCATTCTCATCATGAACCGCACGCATCATTTCCAGTCCTACAACGGTTGTGCCGTATTCACTGACAATAATATCTTCAATATCATACGGATGATCGTTGCGATACATAAACAATGTTCCCAGTCTCTCACCTGCAATATCGATCGGGTTTACGATTCCCTGATAATTTCCTGGTACATGCTCAAAGCCAAGTGTCTGGAGATTGACATTCTCCTTTGTGGAAAGAACGCCAAGAAATCTCTCGTTCAATAACGGATCAATATGCCCTCCGATCTTGTCATCGATCAACTCTGTGATCTCATCTACACCCGGACAGATACTGACTCCCAGAACCTTACCTTTCTTACTGAGTACCAGGATGTTGGAACTTAAGGTTTCCATGAGCACCTGGCAAATGTCGTTAAACACTACCTTGCTTGAGCTGCTGTTATGCAGAAGCTTATTGATTTTTCTAGTTTTATCTAGCAACTGAACGCTCATTTTTTCCTCCTTTCACTTTCGTACCTTGAAAGAAATCGTTTTTCTAGTCTAATATTACACGTTATTCTGGAAATTTACAAGACATTTTTATATTTTTTTTATTTTTAACGGGATTTTCTGAAAATTGGTAGAAAAGCATTTATTCCATCAATCTTCATCTTTTGGTTTTTGTTCCACATATCCGCAGGTTTCCTGACTGCAAACCAGCTTATTTCCCTTTTCGAGCATATAATTGCCACATTTCGGACATTTTTTTGCGGATGGCTTCTGCCAGGACATGAAATCACATTCCGGATTATTCTCACATCCGTAATATTTTCTGCCTTTTTTCGTCTTTTTCATGACAATTTCGCCGCCACACTTCGGACATGCAACGCCGATCTTCTCATAATACGGTTTCGTATTGCGGCAGTCCGGGAATCCCGGGCATGCAAGAAATCTTCCGTGTGGTCCATACTTAATTACCATGTTGCGGCCACAGTTGTCGCAAATCACATCGGTAACCTCATCCTGGATATCAACTTTCTCCAGTTCCTTCTCTGCCTCATCCACATCATGTTTCAGATCAGGATAGAAATTACGTACAACCGTCTTCCACTGTACGGTACCTGCCTCCACACAGTCCAGAAGTCCCTCCATAGTAGCTGTAAAGTTTACATCCACAATACTCGGGAATGCCTGTTTCATAATATTATTGACAACCTCACCAAGCTCTGTAACGTAAAGATTTTTCTGCTCCTTGGATACATAACGTCTGCTGATGATGGTGGTAATGGTCGGTGCATAAGTACTTGGGCGCCCGATTCCCAGTTCTTCCATGGTTTTTACAAGTGACGCCTCTGTATAATGTGCAGGTGGCTGTGTAAAATGCTGCTCCGGTTTCAGTTCCTTCAGTTTCAGTTCCATACCTTTTTCCAGGCTCTGGCTTAAAACATTGCCTTTTTTGTCATCGCCCTCTTCGGTGTACACAGACATGAAACCATCAAAGGCAACCTTGGATGCTGCAACCGTAAATACATACTCTCCAGCTCCGATTTTGACAGATGTGGTCTCATAACGTGCCGGTGCCATTCTGCTGGCGGCAAAACGTTTCCAGATCAGCTGATACAGACGGAACTGATCTCTGGTAAGAGATTCTTTCACAAGAACCGGTGTCCTTGCGATGTCTGTCGGACGGATGGCCTCATGGGCATCCTGGATCTTCTGTCCGTTTTTGACTGTCTTTTCTGTCTGAGAAACATAATTCTGTCCATACTGTTCAGAAATATAAGTTCTCGCTGCTGCATCTGCTTCTTCGGAAATTCGGGTAGAATCTGTACGCAGATAGGAAATCAGACCTACTGTGCCGCTTCCTTTAACATCAACGCCCTCATATAACTGCTGTGCCAGACGCATGGTCTTCTGTGTGGAAAAATTCAGTGTCTTGGCAGCTTCTTGCTGCAGAGTACTGGTTGTAAAAGGAAGAGGAGCATTCTTGATTCTCTCACCTTTCTTTACTTCCGTAATCTCATATTTACAGTTCTCGAGCTTCTTCAGGATCTCATCCATCTCCTGACGGTTTTTGATTGGAAGTTTCTTATCCGTTCCATAGAACTTGGCTGTTAATGGCTTCTTCTCTCCTTTTACCTGGAACTCGCCTTCCAGGCTCCAGTATTCTTCCGGAATAAAAGCATTAATCTCATCTTCTCTGTCGCAGATGATACGAAGTGCCACAGACTGTACACGGCCTGCACTTAAGCCTCTTTTTACTTTAGCCCAGAGAAGCGGGCTGATGGTATAACCTACCATACGGTCCAGCATACGCCTTGCCTGCTGTGCGTCCACCAGATTCATGTCCAGCTCTCTTGCCTGCTTGATGGAAGCCTTGACTGCTGTTTTTGTTACTTCATTAAATGTAATTCTGTGCATCTTTGCAGTGTCTGTTTTCAGAGCCTGCATCAGATGCCAGGAAATCGCTTCTCCCTCACGGTCGGGGTCCGTTGCGAGATAAATCTTATCTGCTTTTTTTGCTTCTTTACGAAGTTTCGCAAGAAGCTCCCCTTTTCCCCTTATCGTAATATACTTGGGTTCAAAATCATTATCCACATCAATACCAAACTGGCTTTTCGGGAAATCCCGCACATGACCGTTCGACGCTTCCACCGCATAATTTGCCCCAAGAAATTTTTTTACTGTTTTCATTTTAGCAGGTGACTCTACTATCACCAGATTTTTGGCCATTTTACCTCTCCTAATCTTATTCTGCCTTCCATCCGGTGCAAAAAAAGCCTCACTGCTCCCGGTAAAAAGGCTGTTATTCAAGTCTGATATAATACTGTCTTCCAGTTTCCTTCACCAGTCCCATCAGCATGAGCTGTCCCAGGATACCGGCTGTTTTTCCCGGTGAAAAACCGGTTTTTCTGATAATCTGATCCAGATTTTTTGGTCGTAAATCGAGACAACTATACACCAAATCCAAATCCGTTGCAAGTCCTATCTTGGTTTTTCCCGACAAATTTGTCTTTTTTTTCACAGACAAACCCCACTCATCCAGAAGAATTTCCGGGGAATAGGCAATCCCCGCTCCATCGTAAATCAGTTTGTGGCATCCACGGCTTAACGCATCATTTACCGCTCCTGGAATGGCATATACCATTTTTCCCTGCTCCAGTGCACAGGCTGCAGTAATCAGCGATCCACTCTTTTCTTTTGCTTCCACCACAAGTACCAGATCCGCAAGTCCGCTGATGATCCGGTTCCTGGCCGGAAAATGATAGGCCCTGCCTCTGGTTCCTGGTTCATATTCGCTGATAATTCCACCATTTTCCTGAGGAATCCTCCGGTAAATACTTCTGCTGGATGACGGATAACAGATATCGACGCCGTTTCCAAGCACTGCAAACGTCGGCGTTCCTCCTTCCAGTGCTCCTTTATGGCTTTCTGCATCAATCCCGGCTGCCATACCGCTGATCACCTGTACACCATGCTCACTCAAAAACTTCCCATAACGAAAAGCCTGTATCCGACCGTAGGTACTGCACAGTCTGGCTCCCACAATCGCAGCGGAAGGACGGTCATTTTCAGGAAACCTTCCAATATAATACAGTCTCTCCGGCATACCGGAAATTTCCCGGAGTTTTGCCGGATAAATACGACTGTTTTTTTCCGCACAGCGAATCTTTTTCTGTATTTCTTCCATTATAAAGTACCTTCCTTTCTGCTGTTTTATGACCAATATTTTTTATCATATGCCCGGTATGTCAGTGCCTCACAGATATGTTCCGATTGAATCTTTTCTGATTTTTCCATATCCGCAATGGTTCTGGCTACTTTCAGTATCTTGTGATATGCCCTGGTGCTGAACTGGAACTGCCCGTATGCCTGTTCCAGTATTTCTTCTGCTGCCCTCGTCAACACACAGTACTTCTCCAGCATTCTTCCGTCAAGCTCTCCGTTAAAACAGATTTCTTCTTTCTGATAACGCTTTCTCTGAATCTCCTGTACCGCCTCTACTCTTTCTCTGATTTTCGCCGAAGATTCCCCCTGTATTCTTTTTTTCATTTTTGAAAAACTCACGGCCGGAACTTCTGTGCAGATATCAATCCGCTCCAGAAGAGGCTGGCTGATTTTGCCCAGATAATGTGTAATTTCTCCAGGTGTGCAACGACAGCGGTTCATATCCGGATAAAATCCACACGGGCAGGGGTTCATCGCCGCTGCCAGCATAAAACTCGCAGGAAATGTATAAGTTCCTGCTGCCCTGGACAGATGAATTTCTTTATCTTCCAGAGGCTGTCGAAGAATCTCCAGACTTTTCCTGGAAAATTCCGGCATTTCATCCAGAAAAAGTACGCCCCTGTGTGCCAGAGTAATTTCCCCCGGGCCTGGAATCCTGCCTCCTCCTGCCAATGCCTGTGGAGAACTGGTATGATGGGGACTGCGAAATGGCCTTTTCCTGATCAGTGGATCTTTTTCTGTGAGAAGTCCTGCCACACTGTATACTTTTGTTATCTCCAGACTCTCCTCAAAAGTAAGTTTCGGCATAACTGTCGGCAGACGCCTTGCAAGCATGGTTTTCCCGGAACCCGGTGGGCCAATAAAAAGGATATTGTGAAACCCGCTGACTGCGATTTCCGCTGCTCGTCTTGCCGCTTCCTGACCACAGATATCCGCAAAATCGACACCTTTTTCTTCTTGGCTTTCTCTTTTTTCTACTTCCGGTTCCGGATATGTATACATCTGTGGTTCCTTCAGGCAGCAAATCATATCTGTCAGTGTCTTCACACCAACCACCTGCATATCCCGTACCAGCCTTCCCTCTCTCAGGTTTTCCTGAGGAATAATACAAAATCGAAGTCCAAGTTCTCTTGCCCGGATCACCCGCGGCAGAACCCCGGAAACTCCATGAATTTCTCCATTCAGACTGATTTCGCCTACAATCAGAACCTCTTTTAGAAGCTCCGGTTCCAGTATTCCGGCTGCTGCCATCACTGCCGCAGCTACCGGCAGGTCAAAGCCTGCACCTTCCTTCTTCATATCTGCCGGCGCAAAATTCACGGTCACTCTTTTGGGTGGCAGACTGAGCCGGTTATTTTTGAATGCTGTCCGCACTCGCTCTTGTGCTTCTCTCACCTGTGCAGATGGAAAACCAACCATAGTAAAAGAAGGAAGTCCGTCACTGACATCTGCTTCAACCTGGATTTCCCGCACTTCCATGCCAAAAATCGCCGCCGATAAAACACTTGCAAACAAATCTTTTCCTTTCTGCGATAAAATCCGAACCCGATCTTCAGTTTTTTCGTCTTTTTCATTTATAAATGGGAAATTTCAGATAGACATTTTCTGAATAAAAGAAGATAATGAATTTAGTATAGTCCATTTTGCTCTCTTTTGCAAGAGTGCAATTCGTTCTGTTTTATACTTCCTATAGAAAGAAGAGGTGAGCACAATGAAATTTCAGCGTATTCAGGATTTACGTACAGACGCAGATCTGTCCCAGAAAGAATTAAGTGAGATTCTTCATATCAGTCAGCGTTCTTATTCCCATTATGAGACGGGATCCCGTAATATTCCTATCGAAATGCTTATCCGGCTGGCAAATTATTACGACACCAGCATTGACTATCTCGTCGGCCGTACAGACCGAAAAAAAATGATCAAATAAAGAAATCCCCGGAATTTGAAGCAGCTAGGAAACTTTCTGTACAGAAAATTTCCAAATGCCACAAATCCGGGGATTCTTTATTTTTTATGTCAGACCGGCAGCTGTGCTATCCCGCTTCCTACTCCGTGTAATAAGTTTCTTCCTCACCATATGGAATCTGATAAATATCGGCATCTTCCTGAGATGACGTATCATTACTTCCATTATAATAGGTATCTTCACTGTAAGTATTTTCATCATAGGACACTGTTCCTTCCTCCGATGTTTCCGAAGATCCTTCTGCTGCATTATTATCAGCCGTCTGTTCCTGTGATGAGTCCTCCTCTACCGGAGCTTCTCTTCTCATAATAGATTCTGTTTTTGGATAGGTCTTTGATCCGTCTGCCCTTTTATAAGTTTTGACTTTTACATAAAGCTCTCCGCTTTTATCAAAAACAAACTCTCCTTTTGCCTTGTTCCCTTCCGAATCCTTAAACCGAAACTGTGTGGCATTTCCTGCCACTTCCGCAGTTACATCTGCCTCCGCACTCAGGGAATGATTTCTTCCATTTATACGCTTATAGGTAAACGAAACGGACTTCAGACTGATATCGTAAATATTAATCGTTGTCAGTCCATCTTCGCTGTACCAGATTCCCTGATAATTTTCCGGTTCAAAAGCCGGCAGTATGGTAGGAATCGGAGTTACTGATGGTGTCGGTGTCGCTGTTGGAACCGGTGTCGCCGTCGCTACAGGGGTGGCTGTCACTTCCGGAATACTCTCCAGAGCTGCCAGTGCCGCCTCTTTCCTCTGTTGTTTTTCTACTTTATTCTTGTGTGAGATAAACAGCATACCACCAAGTCCCGCCAGGATAAACAGAACGATCAGCAGGACTAGCGCTGACTTCAGCCGCTGTTTTCTTCTTTTGTTTCTTCTCATCTGCATCACCTCTGTTTACTATAGCATAGGATAAACTGTCTGTGTACTTCGCATTTTCACTTATTTTTTCTCTTTGATGATACCTTTTCTGTAAGCTTCCAAAAGCTGGATCAACTCCCCGATCCTCTCCTTCAGAGCAGCTCCTGTGTCAGTATCTCCTACCAGAGTACGTTTGTTATTATAATGAACGGCCACCCTGTTGGAGACAATATCCTGCTCTTTGGCTACCGCTTCTTCTGCGGAAGTAAAAGGTTCATGGGCGGACAGGATCAGTCCATAGGAGTTATAAACCAGTGTATAACCGGCAATTCCCGTAACTTTCTGATACGGTCTGGAAAAACCGCCGTCGATCACAAGAACTTTGCCGTTGCATTTTACGGGACTCTCTCCCTCGCTCTGGTGAACCGGCACATGTCCGTTGATGATATGGCCTTTCTCCGGGTCCAGCCCGAACTCACGGAGAAGATTGTCTACCACTTCCTCGTTTTCCAGAAGATGATAGTAGGCATTCTTTGTTTCCTTATGTGTTTCCTTATCTTTAATAAAATAACGCTCAAAAGTCGTCATCTTGTCTTTTCCGAAAAGAGGTGAATTGGGGGCAGCCCAGATATACCACATGATATCCCTGCCTTTACGCTTTTCGTCTTCATTGACAGAGAAAAATGCCCGGCGCACATAGGTCTCCAGCACATCGTAGAGCTCTTTTCCCTTGTAGGTTTTTCCATAGATCTGGACTTCCTTCAGGCTTCCGTCTTCATTGAGAGGAATGCTTCCGTGAAACAGAAGATTTCCGTTGTAAGTCTTGTAAAGGCCTCCCTTATCCAGAAGAAGACGCACATGGTTCTGCAGTTTCTCGCAGTTACGGAACGCGGAATCCAGGCGTTCCATCACATCTTTTTCCTCTGGGGTAAGTTCATATGGCTTTTTCCAGTCGATCGTAGGAAAATATGTATCGGTCAACGGATATTCTTTTCCGTCCGGAAGTGTGATCGTTCCCTTTTTCGGATCGATCCTCTGAAGCAGGCACCGGTTTTCCATATGGAACTCTTTGTGCCGGCGGATCAGCTGGCCTTCCAGTTTAAACTGGATAATAGCGATAGCTTTGTGCATCTTCCTACCAAGCTCTTCTTCCAGAATGCTGTAATTATTGGCATCTCCCTTCATCTCAAAAACAGTGCAGGGATCATCTTTATAAGCTTCCATTGCAAAGGTTGCCAGCGGCATGAGATTGATTCCATATCCGTCCTCCAAGATATCCATGTTCCGGTAGCGGATACTGTTTCGGATCACGGTTGCAATGCAGGCTTTCTGGCCTGTGGCAGCGCCCATCCAGACTACATCATGATTTCCCCACTGGATATCCAGAGAGTGGTATTTCATCAGACGGTCCATGATAAAATGCGGGCCCGGACCTCGATCATAAATATCTCCCAAAACATGAAGATGATCCACAACCAGACGCTGGATCAGTTCTGCCAGGGCAATGATAAAATTCTCTGCCCTGCCGATCTCAATGATGGTGTTGACGATAGCATCGTAATATGCCTCTTTGTCCAGGACTTCCGCTTTTTCTGTGATCAGCTCCTCGATCACATAGGCATAATCCGCCGGGAGTGCTTTACGCACCTTGGATCGGGTATATTTGGATGCCGTTGTCTTGCACACTTCGATCAGACGATAAAGGGTGATCTTGTACCAGTTCTCCATATCTTCTTCATGCTTTTTCACAACTTCCATCTTTTCCTTGGGATAATAGATCAGTGTGGCAAGAGAACGTTTGTCGCTGTTACTTAAGGTATGTCCGAACACATCATCAATCTTTTTCCGCACAGCGCCGGAACCATTTCGAAGAACATGGGAAAATGCATCATACTCTCCGTGGATGTCCGACATGAAATGTTCGGTACCTTTCGGGAGGTTTAATATAGACTGCAGATTGATAATCTCTGTTGAAGCTTTTGCTATGGTAGGATACAGCTCCGCAAGTCGCTGCAGGTATCTTAATTCTTCTTTTTTCATATTATTTTGATATCCTCCTGGGAGTTCTCGCTGCCATATCTCCCGTTAAGAGAAATGGCAACATTTTTATTTATTGTAAGCCCTTCCGGTGTCATATATCAACCCGTAAAATCAAACAGTGACATCTGATTGGACTGTGGAATGTCTCCGAACAGATCCAGATCATCCATCAGATCGATAACGGTCTTGCTGACTTTGGTGCGGTCGCGGAAATCATCCTTGGAAAGAAATTTTCCCTTCGCAGCTGCATCTACCACAGCCTCTGCCGCCTTATCTCCAAGACCCTCTATGGTATCCAGCGCAGGCATCAGTTTATTTCCAATGATCTGGAACCGGTGGGCCTTTGCTTTATAAAGGTCAATGGGCACAAAATCAAAACCTCTGGCGTACATCTCCTGTACGATTCTCATATCCTTCAGTGTATCCTGCTCCTTCTTGGATGCCTCATCGCCTTTTTTGCGGATCTCTGCCATATAATATTCCAGGCGTTCTTTTCCCATACACATCAGTTCATAGGAAAAAGATGTGGCACGGATACTGAAAAATGCCGCATAATATGCCAGCGGATGAAACACTTTATACCAGGCGATACGGTAGGCCATCATAACGTAGGCCGCCGCATGGGCCTTCGGGAACATATACTTGATCAGCTTGCAGGACCAGATATACCAGTCCGGAACATCATGATCTTTCATAGTCTGGATCCATTCGTCACGGAGACCTTTTCCTTTACGGACACTCTCCATGATGGTAAATGCCAGACCACTTTCCACCCCTTTTCCAATAAGGTAGATCATAATATCATCTCGTGTACAGATCGCGGTGGAAATGGTCGCCGTTCCGTTCTGAATCAGTACCTGGGCATTTCCAAGCCATACGTCCGTACCATGAGAAAGTCCCGCAATACGTACCAGGTCGGAAAAATATTTCGGCTTGGTATCAATTAACATCTGCATGGCAAAATCCGTACCAAACTCCGGGATCCCCAGGCATCCAAGCTTACAGCCGCCAATATCTTCCGGGCTGATCCCCAGGGCCTGAGTTCCTGCAAACAGGGACATGACATCTCTCTGATCCAGTGGAACCGTTCTCGCACTGATGCCAGTAAGATCCTCCAGCATACGAATCATGGTCGGATCATCGTGTCCCAGTATATCAAGCTTCAGAAGGTTTCCGTCAATAGAATGGTAATCAAAATGTGTGGTAATGATATCGCTGTTTACATCATTGGCCGGATGCTGCACAGGCGTAAATTTCTCGATCTCCTCACCCATGGGCAGTACGATGATTCCTCCCGGATGCTGGCCCGTAGTACGACGGACGCCGGTGCAACCCTGCACAATACGGTTGATCTCACAGTAACGCTTGTGCTGTCCCCGCTCTTCATAATAATTCTTCACATAACCAAATGCGGTCTTTTCCGCAAGGGTACCAATGGTTCCTGCCTTGAATGTCTGGCCTTTTCCGAAGATAACCTCCGTATACCGGTGAGCATTGGCCTGGTATTCTCCGGAAAAGTTCAGGTCGATATCCGGCTCCTTATCTCCTTTGAAACCAAGGAATGTCTCAAACGGGATATCAAATCCTTCTTTGTTCATCTTGGTGCCACATTTCGGGCAGATCTTATCCGGCATGTCACACCCTGCCATACCTGCGTATTTTTTTACCTCCGGAGAATCAAAATCGCTGTATTTACAGTCCGGATTCGGACAGAGATAATGCGGCGGCAGAGGATTTACCTCCGTGATACCGGACATAGTCGCTGCCAGGGAAGAACCTACCGAACCTCGGGAACCTACCAGATAACCATCCTCATTGGATTTCCATACCAGTTTCTGTGCAATGATATACATCACCGCATAACCATTGGAGATAATGGAGTTCAGCTCCCGGTCCAGACGGTCCTCCACGATCTTCGGAAGCGGATCTCCGTACATTTCGTGGGCTTTTGTGAAACAGATATTCTTAAGATCCTGCTCGGAGTTTTCAATGACCGGCGGAAATTTATCCGGATGGATCGGCGAGATCTTCTCGATCATATCCGCGATCTTGTTGGTATTGGTAATGACCACCTCTTCTGCTTTTTCACTTCCCAGATAGGAAAATTCCTCCAGCATTTCCTCCGTTGTACGAAGGTAAAGCGGTGCCTGGTTATCTGCATCGGAAAATCCGTTTCCTGCCATGATAATCCGGCGGTAAACCTCATCCTGAGGATCCATGAAATGCACATCGCAGGTGGCAACTACCGGCTTTTTGAACTGTTCGCCAAGTTTTACGATCTTCCGGTTTATCTCTTTTAAATCTTCCTCGGAATTGATCATATCGTGCTTCTCATCTGCAAGCATGAACGCATTGTTTCCCAGTGGCTGGATCTCCAGATAATCATAGAAGTTCACCAGTCTGGCGATCTCCTGATCCGGTGCATTGCGAAGAAGTGCCTGATAAAGTTCTCCTGCCTCGCAGGCACTTCCCACCAGAAGGCCATCTCTGTACTTTTCCAGTACGCTTTTTGGGACTCTGGGTCGTCTGTGATAGTACTTTAAATGGGACTGGCTTACCAGTTTGTACAAATTGATCCTTCCTGTTTCGTTCCTTGCAAAAACAATGGCATGATAGGTGGGCAGTTTCCGGATGGTATCCGGTGAAACCGCACCCTGGCTGTTCATCTCATCCACGTCAAAAATATCTCTTTCTTCCAGCATCTTTACAAACCGCACAAAAATCTCCGCGGTACATGCCGCATCATCCACAGCTCTGTGGTGATGATCCAGGGAAACACCTACTGCCTTGGCTACGGTATCCAGCTTAAAACGGTTCAGGGCAGGAAGAAGGAATCTGGCCATACCTACTGTATCCACATAGGTAAAATCATCCGGGATTCCCTGTCGTTTGCAGTTTTCAATGATAAAGCTCATATCAAAGTCCGCATTATGGGCCACCATCACGCAGCCCTCACAGAATTCCAGGAATTTCGGCAGCACTTCCTCTATGGTAGGCGCATCCAGAACCATGGAATCATTGATGCTTGTCAGCTGTTCAATACGGAACGGAATGGGCACTTCCGGATTTACAAAGGTGGAAAAACGGTCCGTGATCTGTCCCTTCTCCACTTTTACCGCACCGATCTCAATAATCTTGCAGGTCAGTGCCGAGAATCCCGTTGTCTCAATATCAAAAACAACAAAATCACCGTCCAGCCGCTGTCCTTTGGAATTGGTGACCATACCTTTCAGGTCATCCACAAGATAAGCCTCCATGCCATAGAGCACCTTGAAATCAGACTCTTTGGGAACACAGCCTCCCCAGGCATCAAAGCAATGGTTTGCCTCAGGGAAAGACTGCACCACACCATGATCGGTGATAGCGATAGCCTTATGGCCCCACTCATAGGCACGTTTTACCAGCGCCTTGGCATCGGTGACACCATCCATGTCGCTCATCTTGGTATGGCAGTGAAGTTCCACACGTTTCTGAGGACTGGTATCCATTCTCGAACTGGTAAAATTGGCAATTTTCTTGATACCTGTAATATTTCCGATGGTAAGCTCGCTGTCAAAACGGTCAATGGTGGTAACACCTTTCAGTTTCAGGAACGCACCTTTTTTTACACTTTCCGTCACTTCCGGAACCTGCTCGTTACGCAGGAACATCTTCACAACAATACTGTCCGTAAAATCGGTCACCGGAAAGATCAGGATCGTTTTTTCATTTCGGATCTCACGGGCTTCCACATCCATAACCTGGCAGCGGATGATAACTTCTCCCATCTCTCCGGTGATACCCTCCAGTGGAATCGGCTCTCCGTCAAAATCCCTGCCGTAAACCACATCTGGATTGCTGTCTCTACGGAATCCGAACCCGCTGCGGAAATCACCCTTCTGGCCTTTCTGCTGTTTCCGGTCAAAGGATTTCTTCTCCGATGCTTTTTCTCCCTTTTTCTCTCCGGAAGCTTTCTTCGTCTCTTCTTTGGCTGCTTCCTCCTGCTTCGGTTCACTCTCCTGATCTCCGCCGAGTTTGGCATGTTTCAGAACATTCTCCACTTCCTGTTTGATCTGAAGTGCGGCATTTTTCCGGTATTTACTCTCTTTCGCCTCCACAAAATCCAGGTCTACTTTCAGATCCATCCCACATCGTTCACAGAAAACTTTATGAAAGTATTCGATGAGGATTTCGCTCTTCTGCCTGGAGATCACCGTATCCGGAAGTTCCATACGCATGGCATCCTTTCCGGTAAACGTAAGCTTTGCTCTGCGGAACAGATTGTACTCCAGCATATTGTAGCTGCGCAGCTCCAACTCCATACTGGAACGGTAGCTTTCCAGGAAATTCTCCGGTGTGTACTGCTCGGAAAGATGAAATTTTTCCACAACGATAACAGTCATGGGAATTCCCGGAAAACACTGCCGTTCAATCTCATCCTCCAGGGCAAAGATATTTTTCTTGTGGATCCAGCGGCTGCTTTCGATATATACCCTCAGATGCGTTCTTCCCGGATTCATGGAAACTTTTGTCACAAATACCATGTCCAGAAGTTCTTCCAGCTCTTTTTTTACTTTCAGATGAGGAAATACGTCAAAAAAATCTTTCTCCATTATGACTCCTGTTCATTCCAGGTAAGAAGTTCCTGGCGAAGTGTATCCAGAAGTTCTGTCTCCGGTACTTTCTTTACAACCTCTCCATGTTTGATCAGAAGGCCAACGCCATCGCCTCCCGCAATTCCGATATCTGCTTCCTTTGCCTCTCCCGGGCCATTTACCACGCAGCCCATAACTGCAACTTTGATATCAAGAGGAATATCCTGAACCATGGTTTCTACCTGGTTTGCAAGGCCGATCAGATCAATTTTGGTTCTTCCGCAGGTAGGGCAGGAAACAACTTCCACTCCTCCTTTTCGAAATCCCAGTGTTTTCAGGATCCTCTTCGCTGATTTTACTTCTTCCAGCGGTGCACCGGTCAGGGAAACACGGATGGTATCACCGATTCCCTGATACAGAATGATTCCAAGTCCGATGGCTGATTTGATATTTCCGGAGTACAAAGTTCCTGCTTCTGTAATTCCCACATGAAGCGGATACTGTGTCTGTTTTGCGATCAGCTCATGGGCTTTTGCACACATAAGGACATCGGAAGATTTGATACTGATCACCAGATTATCGTAACCCATCTCTTCAATGATGCGTACTTTATCAAGGGCGCTCTCCACAAGGCCCTCTGCTGTGACACCGTGATATTTTTCCACCAGTTCTTTTTCAAGGGAACCGCTGTTTACCCCTACGCGGATAGGGATATTCCGTTCCTTTGCAGTATCTACAACTGCCTGGATCCGTTCTTTTGAACCGATATTTCCCGGGTTGATACGGATCTTGTCTGCGCCGTTTTCCATGGCTGCAATAGCAAGACGATAATCAAAATGAATGTCCGCAACCAGAGGAATGTGGATCTGTTTTTTGATCTGGGATAAAGCTTTCGCAGCTTCCATAGTGGGAACTGCACAGCGGATAATATCGCAGCCTGCTTTTTCCAGGGAAAGGATCTGTGCAACGGTTGCTTCCACATCTTCAGTTTTCGTGTTGGTCATAGACTGGATGAGGATCGGATTTCCTCCTCCGATAACACGGTTTCCAATTTTTATTACTTTTGTATGATCTCTGTACATAAAAATCTCCTTTATGAATCCTGAAAGGCAGGTGTCTTCAAACGCCCTGCCTTTCCTTTCTGAACTATCTTTTCGCTCTTACGCTTAACGCCGGATCTCCAGCAGTTTTGTTTTCAGCTCATTTTCCATACGTCTCATATCTGCTTCTGCTGCCTGACGTTTCTCACGGCCCTCCTGCTGAATCTTCATCACATCATCCAGTGTCTGGATCAGCTCCTGATTGGTCTTTTTCAGAGTTTCAATATCTACGATGCCACGCTCGGACTCCTTTGCGGTTTCCACAGATGCCAGGTGAAGAGTCTCCGCATTTTTCTTCAGAAGTTCATTGGTAAGATCTGTAACCTGTCGCTGTGCCTGTGCGGCTTCCGTGGAATGTGCGATTCCGAGAGCCAGCACCATCTGGCTTTTCCAGAGGGGAATGGTATTTACAATGGTGGTCTGGATCTTCTCGATCATGGTGGTGTCATTGTTCTGGATCATACGGATCTGTGGTGCTGTCTGCATGGAAATGGTTCTTGTCAGCTCCAGATCATGAAGCTTCTTCTCAAAACGATCACACTTGTTTTCCAGATCATTGGCTGCCTGGGCGTCTTCTGGAAGTCCGCTTGCCGCTGCCTTCTGATGAAGCTCCATAAGCTTTCCTTCCCGGACTTCCTTAAGTTTCTTTTTGCCCGCAAGGATATACATGGAAAGTTCTTTAAAATATGCCAGGTTCTGCTCATACATCTTATCCAGTACTGCAGAATCCTTCATCAGACGCATCTGGTGCTGCTCCAGAGCTTCTGTGATCTTCGCCACATTTCCCTCGGCTTTTGTGTAACGGTTTTTCAGGGTTTCCACCTTCGCCGTCTGTTTTTTGAAGAAACCGAAGAGTCCCTTTTCTTCTGTGGCATCAAAATCTTTCAGTTCTCCTACCACATTTGCAAGCAGCTCTCCCACCTCTCCAAGATCCTGGGTCTTCACATTTACCAGTGCCGCATCAGAAAAATCTGCCATTTTTTTCTGCGTACCAGCTCCATACTGGAGGATCTGGTTCGTATTTTCAATATCGATCTTTGCCGCAAAATCTTCTACGATTTTCTGTTCCTGAGGAGATAACACCGGTTCCTCCACTGCAGGTTCCTGCGGTTTCTCCGGTTCTTTTGCCGCAATTTCTTCTTTTTCTTCTGTAAGATCCGGTTCCAGAGTCAGCACCGGGGCTTCCACCTCAAAGTCCTTAAATTCTTCTCCCATAATCTTCTCCTTAATCAGCTGTACCTTCCGGCAGTCATCTGCGATTTGTTTTCTCATCTGCTCGTTGTACTTATTTCATTTCCGCATTCTGTTTCATTTTTTCGAAATCATCTTCTGTCAGACCTTCCTGGGCCAGAACCGTATGTAACACAGAAATATCCGTAGATACATCCCAGGCGGTATCCCGGAATATGGAATCCAGAAGTTTTTCAAAAGCAACATTCAGTGTATCAATGGTTTCCTCAATCTCTTTCTTGGAAGCTGTGATATTCTCGCCCTGTACAGGCTGTCCGTCCATATCTTCGTAGGCATCCAGAAGTTTCACCGTCATAGGAAGATAATAATCCATCAGCTTCTTAAGATCCGGGATTACCTCCGGATGTTCTCCGGCACGCTCAAAAATCTTCTGAACGATCAGTTCCATTCTGGAAATCTTCGCGGAAATCTCCTCTCCGGGAATGGCATCATTGCTCTTTCGAATCTTTACCAGAAATTCATTTCCTTTTCTCAGAACTTCCTGGGCCTCCGGGCTCATATTCTCTTCAAGCTGAACTTTCGGATCTGCCTCCTGTTTGCGGAGTTCCAGCTGTTTCTGCGTTTCCAGATACTGCTGATACGTCTCATTGCTGGTGATCAGACAGGTGCCTTCAGCATCTACATGGCCTTCCAGGAACCAGCCTTTCTCGATCATCCTGCTGATATCTTTTTTTACAAATTTCTCTGTCTTTCCTGCTGCCTGGGCAAGTTTCTGGAAATTACAGTAAGTATGGTCTCCCAGTGCACGGATATATTTCTGAAAACGCCCCAGTCTACCAAGACGGCTGGTTCCTGCCCCCAGAAGAGCACCGCCACCTGCCGCGCCTGCACACATCACACCAAGAACCCCTGCCGCTAGTGCACCACAATGACCAAGGCCCATCCAGATCAGAAGCACCATGGCTCCAAGGCCCATACCGCTTAAAAGGATTCCGCCGGAAACTGCCATCATCATGCCTTTCAGATTTTCGCCGGTTGTTTTTCCATAAAGAAGCTCCGTCTGTTTCTTCGCGGCCTGCTCTTTCGCTTTTTTACTTTTTCCATAATAGGGGCTCTGATAGGTATAGCTTCTCTTTCGAAACTGGGGATCATTTCCCGGTTCAAATACGGAATTCATGGCATTTTTCAGAGCCTCACTTCCGGAATCAATTGCCTTATTTACCGTCTGGTTGATAGTATGGCTCAGCTCATGGTAGCTGTTTGAATTCACGGCATTATCTACAATATCCTGAATCTTTTTTCCAAGGTCTTCAAATTCGTGATTGTCCATTTTTTCCTCCAGTCCATAGATAACTTTTATTATAGCGAAATCCCGTTAAAATTACAAGCAAATACAAAAAAGGCGCAAAAAACTATTGAAGTCAGCACGTAAAAGTTTTACAATGGTAAAAAGTAAAAATTCGTAAACGGAGGAATCGTTATGGAAAAAAAGAACATTGACTGGTCCAGCATCGGATTTGGCTACATGCCAACCGACTACAGATACGTGTCTAATTTTAAAGATGGAAAATGGGATGAGGGTACTTTAAGCACAGACCCGAACATCGTACTTAATGAGTGCGCCGGTGTACTTCAGTATTCTCAGAGTGTATTTGAAGGCCTGAAAGCTTACACAACAGAAGACGGACATATCGTTACTTTCCGTCCTGACCTGAACGCAGAGCGTATCGCTGCTTCTGCTGCAAGACTTGAAATGCCGGTATTCCCGAAAGAGAGATTTATCGACGCTGTCAATCAGGTTGTTAAGGCAAATGCCGCATGGGTTCCACCATACGGCTCAGGCGCAACCCTTTACCTTCGTCCGTACATGTTCGGTTCCAATGCCGTAATCGGTGTTAAACCAGCTGACGAGTATCAGTTCCGTATCCTTACAACACCGGTTGGACCGTACTTCAAAGGCGGCGCTAAACCGATCACAATCCGTGTCAGTGACTTCGACCGTGCCGCACCTTGTGGAACAGGTAACATCAAAGCCGGCCTGAACTACGCAATGAGCCTTCACGCTATCGTAGATGCTCACAAACAGGGATTTGATGAGAACATGTACCTTGATCCTAAGACTCGTACAAAAGTTGAGGAGACAGGCGGAGCTAACTTCATCTTCGTTACAAAAGACGGCAAGGTTGTAACACCGAAGTCTGACAGTATCCTTCCATCCATCACACGTCGTTCCCTGATCTACGTTGCAAAAGAGTACCTGGGACTGGAAGCTGAGGAGCGTGAGATCTACTTCGACGAAGTGAAAGATTTCGCAGAGTGTGGTCTTTGCGGTACTGCTGCTGTTATCTCTCCAGTTGGAAAGATCAACGACCATGGCAAAGAAATCTGCTTCCCAAGCGGAATGGAGAAGATGGGCCCGGTTATCCAGAAACTGTACGACACACTGACAGGTATCCAGATGGGACGCATCGAAGCTCCAGAAGGATGGATCCATGTAATCGAGTAATCAATTACCGGATTTTGGGATTTATACATAATATTAAGAGCCAAAAACAGGCCGCCGGATTTTTACCGGTGGCCTGTTTTATATTGTTTTTCTGTGTAATTACAAAGCAAGCATTATTTATTTTTTCTCTCATATTTCATAAACGTATACTCCAGATCAAAATACGTCTGCTCTTCACTCTCCGCTGTAACTTCCCAGTCCGAATCCTCATCCAGGTTCGGGAAATGTGCATCTGCTTCATATGCAAAATCGATCTTGGTCACATGGGCCACATCGCAGTAAGGAAGCATCTGTCTGTAAATACTGTCTCCGCCGATGCAGTACACATCCTGTGCCGGATATTTTTCCACTTCTTTTAACGCCTCTTCGATGCTGTGAACGACCACCGCACCTTTTACCTGATAATCCTTATTTCCGGTGATCACAATGTTGGTTCTGTTCTTAAGAGGAAGTCCGTTTGGAAAAGACTCCAGCGTTTTTCTTCCCATAACAACCACTTTTCCTGTAGTTTCCTGACGGAACATCTTCATATCTGCCGGAATGCTTACCAGAAGTTCATTGTTTCTTCCAATTCCCCAGTTTTTATCTGCTGCAACAATAATATTCATCCTGATTTCCTTTCTTTATATGCAATTATACCGCAATCGGGATATTTTTGATCTGCGGCCATGTCTCATAATTCTCCACGATCAGATCATCGGTTGTAAATTTATAAAAATCTTTGATCTCCGGATTCAGTTTTACCGTTGGTGCAGGATACGGTTTTCTGGAGATCAGCTCTTTGATCACCGGAATATGGCGGTCATAAATATGACAGTCCGCAATTACATGAACCAGCTCTCCTGCTTCCATATCGCAGGCCTGTGCGATCATCATCAGAAGAAGGGAATACTGACACACATTCCAGTTATTTGCTGCCAGGATATCCTGAGATCTCTGATTCAGAACAGCATTGAGGACCAGTTTATCTTTTCCCGGCTCTTTGGTCACATTAAATGTCATAGAATAGGCACATGGGTAAAGATTCATCTCATGAAGATCCTGATGTACATAAATATTGGTCATGATCCTTCTGCTGTAAGGATTGTTCTTAAGATCAAAAAGAACCCTGTCCACCTGATCCATCATTCCCTCTTTATACTGATGTTTCACACCCAACTGATAGCCGTAGGCTTTTCCGATGGAGCCGTTCTCATCTGCCCAGCTGTCCCAGATATGGCTGTGGAGATCATGGATATTGTTGGATTTCTGCTGCCAGATCCATAAGATCTCATCCATGGCACTCTTCAATGCAGTCTTTCTCAAAGTCAGCGCCGGAAATTCCTTACGAAGATCATAGCGGTTCACAACTCCAAATCTCTTGATGGTATAAGCCGGAGTTCCGTCTTCCCACACCGGACGTACCTTCTCTCCTTCTGTGCTGGTTCCGTTTTCTATGACATCTTTGCACATGTCAATGAATATATTGTCTGCAAGACTCATTTGTTGATTTCCTCCTGTAATTTTCTTCTGTTCGATCCCGGGAATCTTCTTTTTTCTTAAAAATGCCCCTGAAATTTATTTTATATTCTAACACATTTTAGCCTTTACTGTCCACTTCCCCCTTTAACCTCCTCTTTCAGTTTTTTGTTTCCCCCTGTTCTTTTTCTGTATTTTTCTGGACTTTTCCATGCAGGAGTGCTATATTAAGAGCCATGAAAATACTGATTACATTATTAAAACCATTTTCTTTTGCACCTGCGATCCTGATGATGTGCGTGATCTACTCTTTTTCCGCACAGACCGGAGAAGTTTCCGGTGCTCTGAGTTATAAAGTCAGCTATCAGATCGTAGAAACCAAAAACGAAATATTAGCTTCGGACAAAAGCCCGGATCAGCTTTCCCAGGAAGCTTCCGGTATTGAATTTTATGTCCGGAAGGCTGCCCATATGACGGAATACTGCCTGCTGGCCATCTCCATTTCCTTCCCGCTCTATGTTTACGGAGTCCGGGGAATCTGGCTGATGCTTCTTGCAGGATTTGTATGTGTGGGATTCGCAGGCCTGGACGAATATCATCAGTCCTTTGTGGACGCCCGCGGACCTTCTGTAAGGGATGTGGGAATTGACAGCTGTGGAGCGCTGATCGGAATTTTACTGGTACAGGCATTCTGCTGGTCTACCTTACATACCCCAGGCAGGAAAAAATCACGAAAAAAACGTCGAAAAAATCAAAGACACAGATAAGTCAAGTGAGGCAAAATATCTACTTTCCTTTGGCAGTCCTGCACCCGATATATGCCACACAACTTACTCAATCAAAAACGGAACATCCCCGGAAGAAATATTTTTTTCCTCCTGATGTTCCGTTTTTTATGTTTATATGTATCATATTCTGGCAGGCGTTATCCTGCATCTGATATTTTATTTTGCTTCTTCCTCCGGTGCATCATCCAGATTCTCTGCCAGATGTGCCCGTTCCGCAATAGACATCCGTTTCTTTCCAGCTGCCGCATTCTCCTGATCTTTGGCAGCTTCCTCCGCTGCTTTTTTCGCTGCTGCTTCTTCCATATCGTGTTTCTGTGCACCTGCTTTTGCAAGGTTACGGACTGCCATGATCAGAAGCACCGCTCCAATCACAACAAAAATACCTCCCGCTACCAAAAATCCCGCACTGGAATCTTCTGCCCCGCTTATCACATTGGCACAGAGACGATATCCTGTATACACAAGATAACCACCTGCAAAAATCCACAGAAGACTGCTTCTTGTGGAAGAATTTCCCTGGCTGGAATTCTTTTCTTCCGTGGTCTCCTGCTGCATCTCTTCCTTATTTTCTGTTTTCTGTTCTTCCATGATGTATCTTTTATCCTTTCTGATATCCTGACATTTTTTTATTTGTCAGATATCATTTCCACGTCAGCCTCTGTTTTTTCTTGCTCTTCTTTTACAAGTCTTCCATAAAGTTTTGTCATTTTATAAATCTTCTCAATGATTTTTTCATTGAGCTGACCTTTTTTCATACGCCACTTCCAGTTATCACCAAGGGTTGACGGTTCATTAATCCTTGCCTCATTTCCAAGGCAAAGATAATCCTGTACCGGGATCACACAGCGATCCGCCACACTGGACATGGCTGCGCGGATCAGACTCCATACGGCTGCAGTCTCATGCTTGCCCTCACAGCCGATATAAGCCTTTGCAAAATTCCGGTCATGCTGGCTTAAATTGCGGAACCAGCCTCTTGTGGTTTCATTATCATGAGTGCCTGTATACACGATACAGTTTCTTTCATATCTGTGTGTCAGATACGGACTGTCTTCATTCTCATCAAACGCAAACTGAAGAACTTTCATTCCCGGAAATCCGGATTCTTCCACCATCTCAATAACACTGTCTGTAAGAAGACCAAGGTCCTCCGCGATCACATCCAGTTTTCCAAGATTTTTTTCGAGAGTACGGAACAGATCCATTCCCGGTCCCTTTTCCCAGTGGCCGAATTCCGCAGTCTTATCTCCGTATGGAATGGAATAATACTCGTCAAACCCTCTGAAATGATCAATTCTTACCACATCATAAAGTTTCATACAGTTGGCCATCCGGCGTGTCCACCATGCATAGCCTGTCTTTTTATGATATTCCCAGTCATAAAGAGGATTTCCCCAGAGCTGCCCGGTAGCGGAAAAGGCATCTGGCGGGCATCCGGCAACACCAACCGGAAGATTATTCTCATCAAACTGGAACAGTTCCGGCTGTGCCCATGCGTCCGCACTGTCAAACGCAACGTAGATCGGTACATCTCCGATGATCTCCACGCCTTTCTCATTTGCATAAGTTTTCAGCTCTGTCCACTGTTTGAAAAAACAGTACTGCTGGAAACAGTAAAATCCCACTTCTTTCGCAAGTTTTTCTCCTGCCTCAGCCAGTGCGTCTTTTTCTCTGTTTTTAAGCTCTTTTGGCCATTCGATCCAGCTGATCCCGTTCAGACTGTCCTTAATGGCCATATACAGGCTGTAATCTTCCAGCCAGGCGGCATTTTCTTCTACAAACTTCTGATACTCTGGATCTCCCTCACAGTCATAATTTTCAAAGGCTTTTCTTAAGAGACGGAATCTGGAATTATAAATCTTCTCATAATCCACGTAACTCTCACTTCCACCCCAGTCGCAGTTCTCACAGTCACTTTCTTCCAGATAACCAGCTTTTACAAAGGCTTCCAGATCAATAAAATACGGATTTCCCGCAAAAGTGGAAAAAGACTGATACGGTGAATCTCCATATCCGGTAGGTCCAAGAGGAAGGATCTGCCAATATTTCTGCCCAGCCCTTACCAGCTGGTCTACAAACTCATACGCCTCTGCGGAAAAACATCCTATTCCATATTTCGATGGAAGGCTGGATACCGGAAGCAAAATTCCACTTGCTCTCATCATTTATGAATCCCCCTGTTTTCTCAGTAGTTGCGCCCGCTCACAGATGTCTGCAGGAGCACTCTGGTTTTTATTATATCACCCCATCCCAGAGCGTTCAAAGGCATTTTTTGTGGATATATATCAATATATCATGATAAACCTTCTCCCTGTCTTTCTCATTGAGGATCTCATGGCGCATTCCCGGATATAATTTTCCCCGGACATCCCGGTATCCTGCCTGACGCATGGCACGGACAGCCTTGGCAAACTGGCGGACATTTCCCATACAGGGGTCTTCCGCCCCACTGATAAACAGCACCGGCATCTCCGGTTTCGTACACTTCCAGTGTTTCACATCGTACGCTCTTTTCATCAGGTCAAAAAGTGCCAGATACGCATCATCCGTAAAGGTAAATCCGCAATACTCGGAATCGGAATAATCTTTAACAACCTGCGGGTCGGAACAGATCCAGGAAAAACGGTTTTTCTCTTTTTTAAACCGCATGGCGTAACTTCCAAAAGACATCATCTCGATCAGACCTGCGCTGTGTCTTGGCCCGAAAACAGCTTTTTCCGCCTTTGCCAGGGCTACTCCAACCGGACGAAGCGCATTGTAACTAGGTGATCCGCAGACGATCAGCATATCCATACAGTCATCATGATGGGCTGCATAAGCACGAACAGCCAGGGATCCCATACTGTGTCCAAAAAGAATCAGCGGAAGTTCCGGAAAATGATCCTTGATCAGGCAGTTGACTGTATGGATATCCTGCAGCATGGCATCTGCTCCACCGCCGTACATATATCCCAGGTCTTCTTTGCTCCTCACACTCTTTCCGTGGCCACGGTGATCATGGATCACACTTACATATTTCCGTTCTGCCATATATTCCATAAAAGGAAGATAACGTTCCTTATATTCACTCATTCCGTGAACAATCTGGATGATCCCACGGTACTTCTCGTCACGTCCCAGTTCCGGCACCACTGCCAGACAGGAAATTTCCAGTCCGTCTGCTTTTGAAGGGAATGAGTACTGAATTGTTCGTATCATATTTTCACCTCGTCTTTTCTGCTGCTTTTTTGTTTCTCACAGTATATCATAACACAGGGGGTTTCTCAAACAGTAAACCTATGTTATAATCGTTACGGTAAACTAGATGTGTTACGATTCACTCCATATCCGGTAACTCTGTATCTGGTTTATCTTACCCGAAAACCTAGATGACTTATTGTAAGGAGGAATAATGAATACAGAAGACAATAACGATTTTTACGACGACGAGCTCTCCAGGTCATTGATCTCCAATGATTTCGAAGAGGATACTCCTCGCAAAAAGAAAAAAAGCAAAAAACCACTTGTGATCTGTCTGATCATTCTTCTGATCGCTGCGGTGGCCGGCGGAATTGCCTGGTATATGGTTCAGCGCCATAAACCGGTAGAAGCCACAGAAGAATTTCTCACAGGCATGCAGAACATGGATTTTACCACCATGGAAAACCTTCTCCAGAGTCATGATCTCAGTGCTCTGGATGATGCGGATATCCGTGATTCCGCCTACACAGATTTCTTCACTACTGTCAACAAAAAAATGACTTACAAGATCACCAAAAACAAATTCGACATTCAGAATGGCACCGCAAAAGTAACTGTCCACATGAAATACATCGACGGAACCAACATCTATGCAGCTACCATTCAGGAATATACCCGTAAAGTTGCGGTTGCCGCCTATGCCGGAAAAGAAATGACCCAGGATGATATTCAGGAGATGCTTGCTACCCTTCTTGCGGAAAACGCCTCCACAGCGGATGAGAAATACAGCGAAATCGATATCACCTATCCGCTGATCAAAATCGGAAATGATTGGAAGATTGTTTCTCTGGATGATACTACTGTCAAAGTTATGTGTGCGAACTTCAAGAGTGTAAAAGATGAGATCTCATCTCAGCTTACAGACGATACCACCACAGACAGTTCCAGCACAGATGCCGAATCCACAGGTTCTGATTCTACACAGGCTACAGGTGCATCCATTGATATCACAACAGACAAATTCTCTGTCCGTTTCAAACAGTTCGCAATCTCCAACGATTACGGCGGAAATCCATGTCTGATGATCTACTACGATTACACAAACTCCGGTGATTCCCAGTCCAGCGCATTTGTGGACTTCACTCTCCAGGCTTCCCAGAACGGAGAATCCCTGGAAGGAACTTATCCGGAAGCCAACGATGATGCTGTAGACAATTATATGAACACCATCGATCCCGGAAAGACCGTCACAGTATGCCAGGTATTTCTTCTGAAAGATACCACCAGTGATGTAACCCTTCAGGGAAAAGAAACTCTGAATGTAAGCGGCGGACAGACGACTTCCCAGGTTCTGAAACTGCAGTAAGATACCTGCCAAAATAAAAACGGAAATTTCTCCTTCATGATCTTTTCATGACTGGAAGAAATTTCCGTTTTTTTCTTTTTTCACATACGTATATTTTCCCTGTTTCCGTGAAAAACTATCTCCTGTATAACGAAAGGATGGTGACTTATGGCAAATAAATGTCTGCAGTATTTTGCTCTGACCATTGCTGTGGTCGGCGCCATAAACTGGGGTCTGATCGGCTTCTTTAATTTCAATCTGATAGCGTTCCTGTTCGGAAGCATGAGCTGGCTCTCCCGAATCGTCTACGGGCTTGTAGGTTTATGTGGGCTTTATCTTCTGACTTTCTATACTCTGATCGATCAGGGGGAAGCAACTGAATAAGGTAAGCCACTACACATAACGCAAAAAATCCTCTGCCACATTGAAAATACAGCAGAGGATTTTTTTATTATAAATAATAAAAAAAGAACTCTGATCATTCTCAGAGTTCCGAAGAGCGATAGACGGGGCTCGAACCCGCGGTCTCGACCTTGGCAAGGTCGCGCGTTACCAACTACGCCACTATCGCACAAGCGGGTGATGGGAATCGAACCCACGTATCCAGCTTGGAAGGCTGGTGTTCTACCATTGAACTACACCCGCAGTTATGAAATTATAAAAGTTCATCTTTCGATGAGAGCGATAGACGGGGCTCGAACCCGCGGTCTCGACCTTGGCAAGGTCGCGCGTTACCAACTACGCCACTATCGCATAAGCGGGTGATGGGAATCGAACCCACGTATCCAGCTTGGAAGGCTGGTGTTCTACCATTGAACTACACCCGCGCATCGTCGCTTCGGTGATTACCGATCGCTTGACCGCTACAACGATGATTAGTATATAGCATACTGTTTTATTTGTCAACAGGTTTTTTGAAATTTTTTAAACTTTTTTATTTATTTGATTTGTCGTCAATAATCCCATACATTTGTGGCGGAAACCTGGCTCTTCGGTTTCTTGATCACAAGCTCCGGACTCTTGGCACTGACTTTGGTATTTGCAGGGATAGATTCTGTGATGAAAGTATTACCACCGATAATGGTATTCTCTCCCACAACGGTCTCTCCGCCAAGAACTGTAGAATTAGAATAAATCGTTACATTGTCACGGATCGTCGGATGACGTTTCACATTGGCAAGCTGCTGTCCCATTCTTGTGGAAAGCGCTCCCAGTGTCACACCCTGATACAGTTTCACATTATTTCCGATCTCTGTTGTCTCACCTACAACCACGCCGGTTCCATGATCAATAAAGAAATACTCTCCGATGGTCGCACCCGGGTTGATATCAATTCCTGTACGGCCGTGTGCATATTCTGACATCACACGTGGGATAAACGGAATTTCTTCTTTATAAAGAACATGAGCCAGACGATATACATAGATTGCAAACAGTCCCGGGTAGGAAAAAATAATCTCTTCCTTACTCTTGGCTGCAGGGTCTCCGTCAAAACCGGCCTGCACATCTGTCAGAAGCAGTCTCTGGATCTCCGGAAGCTGCTCAAAGAATCCACATGTGGTTCTGTCTGCACGAGCTGCTGCCTCTTCCGGTTCCTCTCCGTGATAAAGAAGCGCAATCTCGATCTGGTTCTTCAGTCTGTCATAAATGTCATTCAGTCTGTGTCCCACATAATACTCCGGAAATATGGTAGCACTGGTATCTGTGCTGAAATATCCCGGAAATACAATGGATTTCAGATCTCTTACTATATCAATGATCACCGAACGGTTCGGCAGACGTCTGCCGCTCTTCGGCATAAAAAGTTCTTCGGAAGCGTAATTCTCTGTAAGACCTTTGGCAGCCTTAAGAATCGCTGATTTCTTGTCGCTCATAATTCCCTCCATTTCTGCACATCCGCTTCTGTCTGTACACTTTATCTCATTATCTTATTATAGTCTGGAAGATTCGTCAATAATACAGAAAGAAAAGTTTCAAAAAAGATTGACCTTTCCCCGGATACCTTATATAATAATAAAGGTTTTCGCAAAAGATTCCAAAAAAATCTGGAACTACCTGGAGATGTACCCAAGTGGCTGAAGGGTCCGCACTCGAAATGCGGTAGGTCGGGCAACCGGCGCGAGGGTTCAAATCCCTCCATCTCCGCTTACTGTTGTCTTTTTATCAGCCAGATATCAGGAAGAATTTTTATTTATATTTTATGTATAAAAAACACTTTCATCTCTTGACAATTGTATGTTTTATATGTATAATTTCAACAGTGATGAAAACACAACCGAATATAGGGGATTGGTCAAATGGTATGATAGGGGTCTCCAAAACCTTTGGTGGGAGTTCGATTCTCTCATCCCCTGCTATTAATAAGTGTCGAAGATTCTTGTATTTCAGGGGTTTTCGGCATTTTTTATTTTTGTCATTCCTTGTAGGTAACCAAAAAAGTAATCGCCCGAACTGTAATATCATCGTCCAGGTGATTACTTTTCAATCCTTTAATGCTTTGCATCTCTCTGCATTATAGCATCAGAGATTTTTTCCCATCTGATACGCCTCTTCTACATACGGACTTCTTTTCGTCATGTCCGGGCTTCCGCAGCCGTATCCCAGCACCATTCCCTGATCTTTAAATCCACAATAACGTACCAACGTCTTATAATGAGCTTCCAGAGCTTCAAACGTCCAGTTATCCGCATTCCATGCCACAGTGAGAAGTGCGGATTTCATATGTTTTCCATGGAGACTACTGTTATATGCACAAAATCTGTCCACAACGATCTTAAGCTGTGCGGACATTCCATAATAGTACAGCGGAGTTGCAAACACCACCATATCCGCTCCCAGGATTGCCTCCCGGATCTGCTGATTATCATCCTTCTGAACACATGGACCTTCATAACCACATGCAACACATCCGATACATGGATGAATATTCATCTTCGCAAGGTCAAACCGTTCCACTTTATGTCCAGCCTCCACAGCTCCCTTTGCAAAACTTTCCGCCAGGATGCTGGTAGAGCCTTTTTTATTGGGACTTCCCTGCAAAATTATAATCTTCATAAATTCCACGTTCCTTTGACTCTTGTTTATTTTTCTGACAGATCAAGACTTCCTACCCAATTCTGGATCTGATCCGGATCCGCATGTTCTTTGCAGACACGGCTTTCCGGATCATTATAATCCAGGTCTTCTGTAGTATATGCCTCTGCCGGCTGCAACTCAAACAATTCTCCGTCGGCTGCATCTGCAATTGTTTCAGCTGCTGCTTTCGTATTTCCGGTTGCTGAGTAATATGCAACCAGAACCTTCGATGATTTTTCTGTGTTTTCGTTATCCTGCAAAGCCTCTTCTTCATTTTCTGTTACGTCTGATTCCGCTGTTGCTGCATGATCCTGGTTCTGGCTTCCGCACCCGGCAGTCATTGTCAGTGCAAACAAGACTCCAGCCATTACAATTGCTTTTTTCATAAACAATGCCCTCCTGTTTTGCAAAGCAGACATTCCCATTCTGCTCTGCCCAATTCAGTTCTTCTTATTTCCCGGAAAATCTTTTTTACACATTTATTTTAGCTTTCACACAGGATTCTGTCTAATACCTATTTTCGCTTGTAAATCATGCCTGCAAAGCATAGTTTATTTTTATCAATACCTGTTCTTTATTCCATATCCGTCTTTTCCGAAATCAGCGCCTTCATTTCTTCATATTGCTGTTTTCCCACCAGGAGCTTGTTCCCCTGTTTTTCGATCCGTCCCGTTCATCAAAAGAAAGATACGCTCATTTCTTGCCTGTTCCAGCAGATATTCTCCCATCTGCTGGCTTTCATATTTCAATGCCTTTATGTCTGAATACATCCATTTCTCAAACATTGGCCTTGAAATTTTCACCGCAATACTGTCTGTCACCGTTCGAAGTGAGGTCTTATAGACATCCAGATCCATAATAAATTCCATTCCGCCAAACGCATACATTTTTCGAAACTGCATAAAATCATAGCAGATCCCAAGTACCCGGTAATCTGTAGCCACGATCAGTCCTTCTATAATAAAATAAATCGTATCTGCCGGATTATTCTCTCGGATAAATGTTGTCCCTTTTTTCATTTTTTCCACAACAAATGCATCAATAAGCCAGTCAGGAGCAGTTCGAAAATATGTTTCAAACTGCTCCCTTCTTTCCTGGCTTACTTCTTTTAAAAAGGGACATTTCTGATATAAATATCGTTCTCCCATATTCATTTCTCTGCCAGTATATTATTTTTTTATTTCAGCTTCTCCAGGATTGATTTCCCGATGGTGCCCTCGGGCATTTTTACCCCGAAGTTCTCTGCAACAGAGGCGCCGATCACAGCAAATGTATCCTGGTCCTCAATAGCTCCCGTCTCTTTCATTTTCTTTGAATATGCAAGAAACGGAACATATTCTCTGGTATGATCCGTTCCTGTATAGGTGGGATCATTTCCGTGATCTGCAGTCAGGATCAAAAGATCATCCTCCCGCATTTCATTCATAAGATTACCAAGTCCTTTATCAAACTTCTCGATCTCATGTCCATATCCTTCCGGATTTCTTCTGTGTCCCCACAGAGCATCGAAATCCACCAGGTTTACAAAACAAAGTCCATGAAAATCTTCTTTGCAGATCTCCACGGTCTGCTGCATGCCGTGTACAGAGCTGTCCGAGTGATAAGTCTTTGTGATTCCCTCGCCACAGAAAATATCGTTGATCTTCCCAACACCGATCACATCAAGGCCTGCATCTTTCAATGCATTGAGCGCTGTTCTTCCTGTGGGCTTCAGTGCATAATCATGGCGGTTGCTGGTTCTTTTAAACTCACCCTTTTTCTTTCCCACATAAGGCCTTGCAATAACTCTTCCAACTCTCCACTCGTCTTTCATGGTCAGTTCTCTGGCAATCTCACAGCAACGATACAGATTTGCAAGATCAAACGTCTCCTCATTTCCGCAGATCTGCATTACAGAATCTGCAGATGTATAGACGATCATGGCGCCTGTATTTATCTCTTCCTCACCGAGTTCTTCTATGATCTCTGTACCGCTGGCACTCTTGTTTCCTATCACACGCTTACCGCATCTTTTCTCCAGCTCCTGGATCAGTTCCTTTGGAAATCCTGTCTCTGTAAAAGTAATAAACGGCTTTTTTGTATTAATTCCCATCATTTCCCAGTGTCCGGTCATGGTATCCTTGCCATTGCTGGTTTCCGCAATCCGCATATAACGCCCCATCGGTTTCTCCACGCCTTCCATCCTGCCGCCTTTATGCAGGTTCAGCATCCCCAGCTTCTGAAGATTTGGAATATCCAGAGTTCCCATCTTATCCAGGATATGTCCAAATGTATCCACACCTTTGTCACCAAATTTTTCGGAATCCGGCATTGCCCCGATTCCAAGTGAATCCAGAACGATCACAAATACTCTCTTATAAGTTTCCATAAGCACATTCCTTTCTGTCAGGCCAGATTAGCCGGTCCAAATCCAAGTGGTAAAAGTTCCTTTAAAGTAAAAATATCATATTTATCTTTGCTGACTGCCAGTATGATCTGAAAGGTTTCCGGATCACAGAATTCCATCATAACCTGTCTGCACACCCCACACGGTGCCGCATATTCTGTAAGAACGCCATCCTTGCCGCCCACAATGCAGATTGCCTGAAATTCCCTCACGCCCTCACTGACCGCTTTGAAAAAAGCAGTTCTCTCTGCACAGTTCGTTGGGGTATAGGCAGCATTTTCTATATTACACCCGGTATAATAGGTACCATTTTTTGCAAGAAGTGCCGCGCCTACATGAAAATGCGAATATGGCACATACGAATAATCCAGCTGTCTGATCGCCAGATCGATCATTTCTTCAATCTGTTTCTTTTCCATGATTTTCCCACCTTTCCTGAATAAAGTGAATGTTTCCATTTTACTGTGTTATAGCTTCATACTCCGCAGTCCAAAATCAGACAATATTTATCCTCTTTAATATCCTGCCCCTTCTTCTTTCTTCACGATCTTCACAATTCTGCTGGTTCCAAGACGGTCTGCTCCAAGAGTAAGGAATTTCTCCGCATCGTCCATGCTTGAAATACCACCTGCCGCTTTGATCTTCACACCTTCTCCTACGTGTTTTGCAAACAGCTGGATATCATCAAAAGTTGCACCTCCTGTAGAAAATCCGGTAGAAGTTTTGATATAATCTGCCCCTGCATTTGTCACAAGCTCACACATTTTAATCTTTTCTTCTTCTGTCAGCAGGCAGGTTTCGATGATCACTTTCAGGATTTTATCCCCGCATGCCTCTTTCAGAGTACGGATCTCCTGTTCAACATCCTGATATTTTTTATCTTTAAGCCATCCGATATTCATCACCATATCAATTTCATCCGCCCCGTTTTCGATGGCGTCTTTTGTTTCAAATTCCTTCGTTTTTGTGGTCATATTTCCATTTGGAAAACCGATCACTGTACAAATTGCCACCTTCCCCTGCACATATTCGCTGGCCTGTTTTACATAGCACGGCGGAATACATACAGAAGCAGTCTGGTATTTGATCCCGTCATCACAGATCTGTCTGATTTCCTCCCAGGTTGCACCCTGCAGAAGCAGGGTGTGATCTACATGTTTTAAAATTTCATTTACATTCATCTTTATTCTCCTTTTTTCTGTGACTGGTCCGCACGGATCAGTTCCCGGATCGCCTGTACTGCAACCTGGATCGCCTTATCAGTATCATGCACAACAGGATTGTCCAGTCCCAGTTTTTCTCTTTCCTGGTTTGCAAGCACCAGGAAGCAGGAACCTGCACGTACTCTTAAATGGCTTGCTACTACAAAAAGAGCAGCAGATTCCATCTCAGAAGCAAGGCATCCGAGGCGCTTCCACGCTTCCCATTTATTCATCAGTTCATAGCTGACCGGCTTGGTCTCCGGCTCATGCTGACCGTAGAATGCATCTTTGCACTGTACCACACCTGTATGAAATTCACAGCCCTCTTTTTTCGCACCTTCCACAAGTGCATTGATCACTTCCAGATTTGCCACCGCCGGGAATTCGATAGGTGCATACTCTTTACTGGTACCTTCCATACGGATCGCACCGGTTGCAACAACAATGTCTCCGCTCTTTACCTCCGGCTGCATTCCACCACAGGTTCCGATCCGGACAAAAGTATCTGCTCCGCATCGATAAAGTTCTTCCATTGCAATGGAAGCAGACGGTCCTCCGATTCCGGTGGATGTTACACTTACCTTCACTCCATCCAGTGTTCCGGTATAGGTTACATATTCCCGGTTATCTGCCACAAAAACCGGATCATCAAAATACTGTGCGATCTTTTTGCAGCGTTTCGGGTCTCCCGGTAAAATAACGTAACGTCCCACTTCTCCTTTTGCTACCTGAATATGATACTGTCTGCTTGCGTCTTCTGAATAATTTTTCATATCTGTCATCCTCTCTTTTTTTGTTTTATATATCCTCTTTTAATTTTTTACCTGGTCTCATTTTATCTTTGTCCTTTATCATAAGGAATTCCTTCCGCTTTCGGTGCCCTTGATTTCTGGGAAATAAAGGCAAGAACAACGAGAGAAATAATGTATGGCAGCATATTATACAAACTGCTTGGAAGTTTTAATGCCACAAGCGGCGCAAATCCGGTATACACATTTGACAGCGCACGGAAAAATCCAAATAACAATGCTGCCAGTCCGATATTCACCGGTCTCCACTGTCCAAAAATCATAACCGCCAGTGCCAGGAATCCAAAACCTGCCACCCCATTCTCAAATTTCCACTCACTTACACCCGCCGTGATGTAGACCAGACCCCCAAGGCCCCCAAGTGCTCCGGAGATCAGCACTCCTGCATAACGCATTCGGTAAACAGAAATACCTACGGAATCCGCTGCCTGCGGGTGCTCTCCACATGCACACAGCCGAAGACCAAACTTTGTTCTATATAATACAATGTGTGAAGCAATGATTGCCAGTACAATGATCAGCATAAACCAGTTAAACTCAAAATCTCCGATCTTTACCAGAAACACCTGCTTTGCCTGACGATATACAACAGTAGAAGATACATTATCCGGATTTTCCGCTACATTGATCGCTCTTACAATAACAACTGCCGCCGCAGTTCCCATTAAGTTTAATGCAGTTCCCACCAGTGTCTGATCAGCATTAAAGTGGATCGCCGCAAATCCCAGAAGCAGTGAAAATGCCATTCCAACTAAAACACTTGCCAGTACGATCAGAATAAACAAAACGATTCCCGGAGTGGTTGCCGGAAGAAATTTCATTGCCAGGGCACCGCCAAGGGCTCCCATGACCATGATGCCTTCCAGACCAATATTGATTACTCCACTGTGCTCCGAAAAACAGCCCCCAAGAGCAACCAGTGCCAGAACCGATGCAAAGATTAATGTATACTGAACTAATAATACCATATTATTTCCGGCCTCCTTTCTTTACCTTTACACTTTTTTCTTCTTTTTTATCCAGGTAACGGTTAAACCAGATCTTGAAGAAAAATACAAACGCACACAGATAAATAATAAATGCTGAGATCAGATCAGAAATCTGTGTACAGTATGTTGTTGTATCCACATAAGTACCACCACTGGTAATATGCTGGATAAAGTAGGAGGCGAAAATTGTTCCGATAGGATCCAATCCACCGAGAAATGCCGCTGCGATTCCATTAAATCCCATGCCCGGCACACTTGTCTGCTGTACCATCCACTGTTCAATTCCGCTTAAGTAGAAAATTCCCGCACCGAAACCGGCAAGACCTCCGGAAATCATCATGGTAACGATAATATTTCTTTTTTCATGCATGCCACAGTATTTTGCGGCCAGTTTGTTGATTCCTGTTGCTTTCAGTTCAAAGCCAAATTTTGTTTTCTGCAGCACAACCCATACAATAATCGCTGCGATCACTGCCATCGGCACCCCAATGGTCATGTATTTGTTATGAAACAGTTCATTTAATCCAGCTGTTGGAAGCATTGCACTTTTGTTGTAGCTGAATAACAGTTTTGTATATGGTGTGGAACCATCCTTTACCTGTGATAATAACATATTTACGCTGTAAAGAGAAATCCAGTTTAGCATAATACAGGAAATTACTTCGTTTACATTCAAATATGCTTTTAATGCACCGGAAATTCCTCCCACCGCAGCAGCAATAAGTACTCCTGCGATCAGGCAAATATACCACGGCAGGTTAAATCTTAAGGCCATATACAGGCATCCACCTGCGCCGATCACATACTGATCTGCTGCACCAATGTTGAACAAACCTACTTTGTAGGCAAATATTACTGATAACGCACACATCAGAAGTGCTGACGCTTTTATTAAAGTTGTTCCAAAATATTTCGTCGTTGCTGCCGCATTCGGATAATAGAAAAAGTTTTTCATAATTGCTATGATCGCTTTCTGCTGGTTACCTCCGGACATGGAGCGTACTTTCGTGACCGGTCCCTGGCCGGAGCGGATATCATACTGTTTGATCAGACGGTTTGCATATTTTCTGATCTCTTTTCTCTTTAAGAAACCAAAATGGTTTGTAAACTGTGGTTCAAAATAACGTTCCAGAACAATGTTATCTTCCAGAGAATAATCCAGGACCAGACCATGCTTATGTCTGTCTTCCGGGATATGGCTCATGCCGGAAGTGATTCTTCTTCGGATGGGCATGTTTGTAATATCCTGTCCATTCATTGTGATCGTTCCTTCCTTTACCGGTTCCAGCCCGGAAAGGCCATATACCAGCTCCGACTGGCCATTTCCGTCAATTCCCGCGATACAGACGATCTCACCTCTTCTGACATCAAAGGATACATGATTCACCGCATTGTTCTTGTGTTGTTTTGATGCAACGGTCATATTCCTTACACTTAATACAACATCTCCTGTTTTCGCCGGTTTTTTATCTACAACAAAATTTACATCTCTTCCAACCATCATTGCAGAAAGCTTTTCCGGTGTTGTATCTTTGATATCTACAGTTCCGATATATTTTCCTTTTCGAAGCACGCTGCAGCGGTCTGCCACTGCCATGATCTCCGCAAGTTTATGGGTAATAAACAAAATACTTTTACCTTCTGCTGCAAGGTTCTTCATGATCACCATAAGCTCATTGATCTCCTGGGGAGTAAGTACCGCTGTAGGCTCATCAAAGATCAGGACCTCATTATCACGATACAGCATTTTCAGGATTTCCGTTCTCTGCTGCATACCAACTGTGATATTTTCGATCTTCGCATCCGGGTCAACAGAAAGACCATATTTTTCAGATAGCTCCACAACCTTTTTTCTTGCTTCATCCTTTTTCAGAAAGCCGCCTTTTGTTGTGGTTTCCACACCCAGCATGATATTATCCAGAACAGAAAAACATTCTACCAGTTTGAAATGCTGGTGGACCATACCAATCCCCAGTTCATTGGCATCATTAGGATCCTGGATATCCTCTTTCTTACCGTTTTTTCTGATCTCGCCCTCTTCCGGCTGATATAATCCAAACAAAACACTCATCAGCGTGGATTTTCCGGCACCGTTTTCTCCAAGCAGTGCATGGATCTCACCTTTTTTCAACTGAAGTGTGATATTGTCATTGGCTACAATCCCCGGAAAACGTTTTGTTATATTTAACATTTCAATCACATACTCGCTCATTGTTTTCCTCCTTTATTTCATCATTCATGTTTTATTATTTAATGCTGCCGTAATCGGTTGCTGTGATCTCTGTTTCCGGAAATGTTGTACTATCGCTGGACACTTCATATTCTCCGTTATACATTCGCTGTACCAGCTTCTGATAATCTTCTTTCGTAAAAGTACCATCCCACTGCGTGGTCTCTTCCGGAAGCTGTACATAATTTTCAGCCGGATCCGGGGATTCCATTCCAAGGTTTTCGATTTTTCCTACATATTTATCCCATTCATTATCCAGGATCGCATCCAGCACATTATCAATGGTAACCTGCAGACCTTTCATTGCAGAAGTCACAGTCAGGCCTTCTTTGTAATCGTCAATAGTTGCGGACTGGTCGGAGTCAACACCGATAACTTTTCCGCCGATTTTAACTGCCGCCTCTGCCGCAGAAGTATAAATTCCTCCACCACAGGCAAATACAACTTCCACACCTTTTGATCCATACCAGGTATCCATGTAAGCCGTGATATCTGCGTCTCCATAGAACTGTCCGCCACATACATACTCAACCTGTACTTCATCTGTGATTCCAAGCTCTTTTGCAGCTGCATCTGCTCCCTGAACATATCCGTAGCCATAGCGGTTAACTGCCGGAACAGACATTCCGCCCAGAAATCCCAGATGGCGGTATCCAAGCATGACTGCCGCATAACCGGCCATAAATCCGGAAAGTTCTTCCTGATAAGTACAGCAGTATACGTTATCCTCATTGTAATAATCCGTTACATTATAGTGATCCGGATTGTAGTCATATCCTTCTCCGATACCCTTTTCGCAGATATCACCGGCACTTACATCCAGTGCCAGGAATTTCACCTCCGGGTACAGATCCGATTCATCGATCACAGTCGGTGCAAACACATAGCCGGAAAGCACAATTACATTCGCGCCATCTGCCACTGCCTGATCCACACTTGCTGTTCTGGCTTCATCCGAATCGCTCTGGGGTTTGTAATAGTTGAACTCAATGTCATTTTCCTTTCCCCATGCCTTACATGCTTCGTAAGTCATCTGATTGAAGCTCTGGTCTGTGATATCACCGGAGTCTGTTACCATTGCTACTTTCATTTTCTCTTCTGAAGCATCCGCCGCATTTTTGTTCTGTGTGCTTCCACATCCTGCAAGCGATCCAGTCATCGCCGCCGCTAATAATACTGCCATTATTTTCCGTTTCATTATGGCATCTCCTTTCATGATTTTTGTTCTGTCTTCCGCATTTGTTAGGCCAAAGTATAAATGACATTGGTCCTTTTTCATAGGACACATGTCTTTTTTTAATGGTCCTTTCTATATTTCGTTGGTTATTTATAATTTGTTATCTTTCTTTTTGGTTATTTTATACAATTTCTCTGCATCTATTTTCCTGCTACATTATGTTTTCGGGCACAAAAAAAGGACTGCACCTCAATACAGTCCATTCCTTTCATTCTTTACATACATCCACCCAGCCCTCAGCTCCGGAAATCTGTTCCAGCTCTTCGATGGAAAGCTTCACGGCACTGTGATCATCTCCTGCTGCCGGATAAACAATGTCAAACTGCCGCAGGCTCTCATCCAGATATACATTCACGCCTTCGTTGATCCCGAACGGGCAAACGCCTCCAGGTGCATGTCCAATCTGGCTTTCTACCTCATCAAATGGTATCATTTTCGCTTTTACATGAAAGGTACCCTTATATTTCCGGTTATCGATCCTGGCAGTTCCTTCCGTCAGGATCAGCACCGGCTGGTCATCCTGAAGAAACGACATGGTCTTTGCGATCATCCCCGGTTCCACGCCCAGAGCCTGGGCCGCCTCCACAACGGTCGCCGTAGAATCTTCCAGCCGGATCACATGATCCAGCATTCCTTTGTTTTTCAGATATTCTTCTGCTTTTTCCAGTGACATTTCCTGTACCTCCAAAATATCTATTTTATGTCAAAAATCCCTTACAAGACCCGTTCATACATCTTGTATTCCGTCCAGCCGGTATCCTCATAAAACATATCTTTTGCCTGGACAAAACGAAATCCACATCCTGTATAGAGTCTCTCCGCAGCTGTATTGGTACCCAGGATATCCAGCCTTACCTTTTTTTCTTTTCCGTTTTTGCCAGTTTCAGGATTTCCTCCATGAAATACCTGCCGATGCCTTTACCCTGCCTGGAAGGAGAAACAGCCAGTGCATGGGGCACAAGAATTTCATTTTCTCCACATTCAATGCTCCAGGTCACGCCTGCATATCCTTCATTACAGGCACTGTTCAGGATCACGCTTGCACAAAGCCCACCCCCTTCTTCCAGTACAAAAAGTTCTCCTCTGTCAAGGCTTTCCTGTAAAAAAGAATCTGTGGGATAAATTCCTTTCTTCCATCCGATCTTATCATTCTGGTCACTCATCTCATCGATAAGATCCCAGTAAAACTGTTTTATCCTGTGAAAATCTTCCAGGTTTGCCTTCTTAAATAACATCGTTCATTCTTCCTTACATTATAGTCCAGTTTATTCATAAGATATAATGATCTTCTTACAATGCTCACAGCGATAAGCATCGATCCGGTCACCATAGATCATTTTCGACAGACCTTTTTCTGTGTTTAACCGCATGGACTCTCCCCTGGTTCTCCATTCCATTCCGGAAGTCAAGCGGATATTCGCAATCCGCTTCGCTACTTGCTCATAACCAAATAACTGCTCCGCAGTTTATCAGGAGGAGCTTGCACTCCTCCTGATACAAGCAAGTCCCCACCTACTGCTTATTGCTTTTCGCAATTGAAGCAGGGGACTTACTTGATTTGGTTAAAAGAATGGATCTGACCCTCACACATTTCTCTTCCGCAATAGGGGCATTTCAGCTTAACTTCCTCTGCATCCAGATCTTTTTCAAGGCACACAAGCTGGATATCCGGAATCCCGTTAAACGTACATTTTACAATCCCTGTTTCCTCATATCCAAGCTTCTGGTACAGCTTTCTTGCCCGGGTATTCCGTGCATTGGTATCCATTCGCAGTGAACTGCATCCGCAACGTCTGGCATAATCTTCATAGAATGCCACAAATTTTTTTCCATAGCCTTTATTCTTCTTTGAAGGTTCTACAGCCAGACAATGCAGCACCATAACTTCACTGTCCTCTGCTTCTACTCTCCACCGGGCATATTTATATTCCTCAACCTGGATCTGATTGATGATTGCTGCTGCCACAACTTCATTTTTCTCTTTCATAACGAACAGATCATTCCGGCTCAAAGCATCTTCTGCTGTCCTTCTCACCGGATATACATTCCGGATCCATCCGATCACAGCTCTTCCATTTTCTTCCTCATCATGAATATGTTCATAAATTCTCTCGATATCGTCAATATCTGTTTCTTTTGCTTTTAATATTTCCATTATCCTGTCTTTATCCTTTCTTCTGATCTGATCCAGCAGAGCCAGGGCCGCTTTCCTGCCTGCTCAGACACTCTTTAAGCTCAGCCAAAATTTTTGCCTCCTCAAGAGGTTTGGTAAGATGCTGGTTCATCCCGGAAATACGGCTGTTAATGATATCCTCAGAAAATGCATTGGCGCTCATGGCAATGATCGGTATTGTTCCGGCATCTGTTCTCTTCATGGAACGGATCTTGCGTGCCGCATCCCAGCCATTCATATTTGGCATCATAATATCCATGAAAATCACATCATAATACCCCGGCTGCGCTTTTTCAAATTTTTTCACTGCTTCTTCCCCATCAGCCGCACACTCTACGCGGATTCCGTTATTTTCCAGCATAAATTTTGCAATTTCCATGTTCAGTTCATTATCTTCCGCTATCAGGGCGCGCATTCCCTCAAAAGACATTTCCTGCCTGGTTCCGTTATCTGTTTTTGAAATTTCGTTTTTTTCCGGCTGTCCGATCTTAAACGGAAGTGTCATTGTTACAGCTGTCCCACTGCCCTTTTTACTTTTTATCTCAATGGTACCTTCCATTCTTTCTACAATCTTCTTAGCAATCGCAAGGCCAAGCCCCGCACCTTCGTATTTGGTTCTGCTGGTTTCATTTTCCTGAGAAAACATCTCAAATGCATGGCTTATAAACTCTTCACTCATGCCGATTCCGTTATCCTCGCATACAAATTCATACATCACATGACTGTCATCCACAGATTTTTCCCAACACCATACATGTATCGTGCCTCCTGGTTCTGTAAATTTCACCGCATTATCCGCAACTATCGTCAGAAGTCGCTCCAAATAAGCCGGGTTTCCTACCAGATATACATGCTTAAGATTTCCTCTTTTCCAGTCCACCACATAATCAATATTTTTTTCTTCCGCCAGAATCTGCTTATCGGTATTTGCTCTGCTTAACACCTCTGTGAGATCAAAATCCAGTTCCTGTTCAATAATATCTCCGGATTCCAGTTTACTCATATCCAGTATATTGCTTACAAGAGAAACCAGATGTTTGGAGGATTCCAGAACCTGATCTCTGCATTTTTGCTGCATTTCAAGATCATTTGGATAATGGTTTGCAAGATCGATCATACCGATGATCCCGTTCATTGGTGTACGGATATCATGACTCATGTTTGACAAAAACCTGGATTTAAGAGCTGCATCTTTTTTCGCTTCCGCCACCTGATACAGAAGCGATGCTTCCCGTTTCTTTGCCGCACTGATACTTCGGATCGCACAGAGCACATGTGTCAGATTTCCATCTGTGTCCCTTTTTTTTCAATAAAACGAAGTTTATGCCAGTTTCCATCCTTCATCCGGTATTCCATGGCAATGGTTTCTTCATTCTTCATTCGTTCCGGCAGCGTAGAAATATCTGTAAATTTAAAAAATGCCTCCTGATATTCCTCCGCAATATATTGTCTGTATACTTTTTTATTATTGACTGACAGAACACCGGAGTTTATAAAATTCAACTGTTCTTTATCTTTGTTTGAAATTTCTTCAAACCAGTCCGCCTGGATATCAATTCTTGATATATACTGATATGTTTTTGCAATGGAAGATATGATCTCGTTTCTCAGTTCCGCTTCCTCCAGTGCTTTCTCCAGTCGTTTCTGTGTCGCTTTTTCCTTATAAAGAATACTGTCTATACTGCGATATCCTAAAAATATGGTAAATGTTTTCTCATCGCTTTTTCCCTGTACCGCATAGGCTTCATAATATTTATTTTTTTCTGTTTCTGAAACGCTCTGGTAATGATAGGTAATCTTTTCCGTATTACAAAGCCTTCTCTTTATATTTCTGCAGGTATGCCAGTTCAGGAATTCTTCTCTGTCCTGTTCTAAAATAAAGGAATCCGCATATTCTTTCGCATAATCATCAAAATTGGCAAATGTTTTGTCTTTCCTGTCCGCCAGTTTTCTGGCATTTGTATTTTCAGCAAGACGGAGAATCTCAAATTTTCCGGAATTAAGTTCTATCCGATACAGGGAAACGTACTCCGGAAATAGTTTTCTTATGATAAATTCTTCATCGCTTAGCGGGTCCTGTATCTCGTCATCTGGATTTCTGTCCTTATCCCATGCCTGGATCAGTCCGGAACAGAATCCGCTCTTCCCGATAGGTGTGATTGTCACATGATATTTTTTTCCTTTTCGAATCACCATTTCACTGGACCTGTTCTCATATGCCGCCCCATAACAGGCGTATAACCACTTCTCATCAATTTTCGGGAACAGATCCAGAAAGGACCGATCGATCATCGCTTCCAGCCTGTAGTCTTTTATATCTGCAAAGGCCTGATTACAGTAACGGTAGATCCAGTCCACCGGCTGTCCTTTATCGTCCAGCACAAGTTCCAGCACGCAATATCCTACAGAACTATGGTCAAAAATATTCAGGTTAAATTGTTCTTTATATGACGGCATGGCATCACCTCCCTGATGATGTTGATTATTTTTTTATCAGATAAGAATATTTTCGAATCTGATAACGCAACAATTCCCTAATTCGATTACAGATTTCTTCAGAATATATCCCCGCAACGGAATCCAGAATGGCATTTACATCCTCAATGTTGAAATTAAAATCTATCTGGGTTCCATATAATTCTTCTGCTGCCTCAAGCTGAATGTCAAAATCCATGCTAAAAGGTTTTAATTCTATTTTTTCCAGGCAAGCCTCGTAGGATAATTCTAGTGGATAGTCCACACTGGTATCTGCAAATATGCAAAGTCCCTGGTCAAATAAAGGGCTGAGCGAATATCGCTGTGTTTTTTCATTATAGATCACAGCAATATTATTGGTATGTCTGTCCTCATTTACAAAAAAAGCATCAATCTCCAACATTGCCGTAATATACTTGCCAAAACCTTCAATCTCAGTTATACGTTCAACCTGTTCTACCATATACTGAATTCTTTCCGTAACTTCTTCAAAATCAGTCAGCCCAGAAGCTTCGAAACAAGTACCTCTGCCAGGCTCTCATATCCCATATAATCCGCCTTGTACCACAGGTTCTCAATCTTCCATTTACGTTGATCACCTTTTGATATATGCCCTGTCTTATGCAAAGGAGAATATTTATCAATTTCAACTTTATCCATAAAAATCATCTCTCCTTTTTTACCATCATGATCCATTGGTGATCCCCTTCCATATATCCATCTGTTTTTTCAATAATCAGAAGTGGATCGTAAAAAGGAATTCTCATATCTCTCAGGATTTCTTTTGCATGATCGCGTGTCCTGGGAAAACATCTGTCCTCCAGAAAATACTCAAAATCATTCCAGCTTGGATTATCCACAACTCCAAATGCTCTTAATGGTATCTGATCCGTATAATTTTTAATATAAATTTTTTCGTGTAAAAAATCTATATCTATCATCGTGCACAGATAATCCCTGTTCATAAAATACATCCTCATTTTTACATCTGGATCTTCACTGAAATTATGCACACGTTTTATCTGACTGTAGATCGTCTGTCTGGATACATGGTATTTTTTTGCAATTTCTGTAATCTTCACACCCTGCTTCTGCAACGCAAGGATATTCGCAAGCTGTGGATCTGTAAAAGAATTCTTTCTGCCGACAGGACTCCTGTTTGCAGAATTTCCTTTTTTTCTGTAGCATGCTGCATCTTCTGCGATTCGCCTTAATTCTTTAGCATCTGTTGTACCAAAAATCTCTCTGATCTGTTCCGTTAAGTCTGGTTCTTTTACTTTCATATAACCACCTCAGTTTGACTATAACATGCAAAAGAAAGAAGTGTCAAGTTTTTATTTCTTGACACTTCTTTCTTACGCAAATATTAGCTCTGTCATGTTTTATCAACCATATTCCTTTTGACTTTTCCTGAAATTTATGATACCGTTAGTTAGTAGAATCTAACAGCAAATCAATATCAAGGAGGCGTTGCTATGACCCCTGAAGAATATAAAAAACTTTCTGTCAAAGAATTTACGCAGGCAGCCAAAATCTATGACAGCGGCCATGCCGGTATTTACGAAATGTGCAAAGACGATTATCCTCCGATTCTGGCAGAACTGGAAAAAGAATCTTTTCATGATGTCCTGGACTGCGGCTGTGGAACCGGCCCGATGATCGAACTTCTTCATGAGAAATATCCGGATAAACACTACACCGGTCTGGATCTTACTCCTGAAATGATCCATGTGGCCCAGGCCAAGAATCTCTCCAACACGGAATTTCTTGTAGGTGACAGTGAAAATCTGCCCTTTGAGGATGATTCTTTTGATGCCGTTATCTGTGCAAACAGCTTTCATCATTATCCAAATCCCCAGGACTTTTTTAACAGTACCTACCGTGTCCTGCGTAAAGGCGGCCGCCTGATCCTGCGCGACTATACTTCCTCCAACTTTGTTGTCTGGCTTATGAATCATCTGGAGATGCCCCTGGCTAATCTGTTCGGACACGGCGATGTAAAGATACACAAACCTGCAGAATTCATCGCCATGGCAGAAAAAGCCGGATTCACCGTACTGACTATGGAAAAGCAGAAAGGCTTCCGCGCGCATCTTGTTGCGAGGAAATGATTTTTTATCATTTCCTCCCGCAATTCTTTTAATACTGATATTTCAGCATAAGCCTATATCCTGTCCCAATGCACACTTCTATATACTTTCCAGAAAATCCCGGATCACTTTTACATAATCATCCGCTTTCAAGATCGTAGAGAGATGTCCGCCTGAAACATACTGGATGACAGGATCATGCATCAGTTGTATAAGGTCTTTCTGCATCTTTCCGGAAAAGAAATCCTGGTCTGGAAGTATCAGAAGTATTTTTCCCTTAAGCATCCTAAAATCCGTTTCCGTAACCGGCGTCTGCTTCATCAGATCAGCAAGCAGACCAGAAATATGCACATCTTTTTCTTTGGTATAATCTTTGAAAATGGTTTCAAACATATCTTTGGCATATGCAAGTTCTTCTTTGCTCTCGTTCCGGCTGTGTCCCATTCCGACTTTGATCAGTTTCGGTTTCTCATAATTACAATGCTTCATATAAAACAGCATCAGCGGTGCCAAAAAATACTTTTTCCTGAGACTTTTTATCGTCTCTGCATCCATACCGCCTGTTGAAATCAGAATAAACCCTCCAACTTCCTTTGGATACGCCTGCGTGTAGATCTGGGCAACCATACCGCCATCACTTGCACCTATAAAAACCGGCTCTTTGATCCCAAGCTTTTCAAAAAAACCGTGCAAACTCTATTTTTTACAGCTCTTATCTATTCTGTCTCTGACTTATTTTTTTCCATACAGAATGCCCATTCCCCTTATCATCCACGGTGTTGTCACAAAACCTGGAATGAACTCCAGCTTCTTCTCCAGGTTTCCTATGTAATGTACTTCTGAGATTCCCTCTGCTTTTAATATACGGACAAATTCATCCATATCTCCGTACAGTGCTTTCTGAGAAAACATATCCTGGAAGGAAAAAGCTCCACCTTTTTTTACTACTCTGAGCGCTTCTTTTACCACATCTCTCTTGTCTTTTGCAGAGCGCACTTCATGAAATACAAAGTTGCTCACTGCAGCATCAAACGTTCCGTCCGGAAAATCCAGTTTTGCAGCATCACCTTTCCAGAAAGTGATCTGATCTGCAACTCCCTCGATCCGCGCATTTCTCTCACACTGCTCTTTTGCATAACTCCATTCTACTCCCCAGTAATCCACTGCGGTGATCCTGGCCTCAGGAAACGCTTTTGCACAGCGAACTGTAAGTGCAGCAGCTCCGCATCCGATATCCAGAAGCTTCCCTTCTCCGTTCCATTTAAGATAATCCACAAGATGCTCATGGACTCCTGCCATCATATTGCCTTTTCCAAATGCGAAAATTTCATGGCAGATCAGCATGTAGACTGCATAGAGCAGTGACAGTATGCAGAGCGCCCCCAGCACTATAGCAATCACCGGCTTATGCAACACAGCCTTCGCTGCTACAGTAATTACAAGAAAGACTGCTGCCAGCCCAAACATCAGATACAGCATTTTCTCTGGTACCCAGTTTCCATAATTTGTTTTTTCTTTCATGCTTCTTACCTCCAATTCCCACATATTCCGTCATTTTTTCAGTTCCTCTCAAATCCAAGAAATCTGGTTCCCTGAAAACTTAATTCACCAACATCTCCCTCTGCCATCTGACCATATTCCTTTCCTGCGACAGACAGCTCCATCCGGTCACCGCTTTTTACTTCAAAAGTCACATAGTAACTGGTTGATGTAGTGGTGCTGAAACCATCAGACTGCTGATTATGGAAAACCTTCGTTCGCTTTGCAACAATCTTAGCAGTGACCGTTAACCTGGGAGAATTGTTATTTTTATTCCATGTGCTGATATTTTTCACAAAAATATAAACCATCGTTCCTAAGACACAGAAAAATATAATTGCAAATAAAATATTAAATACCTGGTCAAGTCCATAAAACATAATTTCTTCCCCCTTTATCTGCCCAGAGATTCTTTTATTATATCGGCGTTCCTACCTCGATCAGATTTCCATCATTATCCAATATCATATCCAAGCCAAACAGATCATGATAAAACTGTTTCGATTTTTCGATGTCTTTTACTACTATCAAAACGTTTTTTAATTTCATAGACACTCCTCCAACTCTTATTAATTGAAGTTTACCATACTATAATGTTCTATACAACTAACATATTTACTGTCAGTCACTTCATCTTCTGAATTCTTTCGGAGTACTCGGATGTCTGAGAAAATTTCAAAAACATGACACTGATGAATAACACCACAATTTCCACCACCGTAATTTGTTGCAATAATCGGCTGAATATATTGACCAACTCCTGTAAAAATGAATTGAACCAAATAACACAGTTGAAGATCACAGCCGTTCCAACCGTTCATTGATCGTAAGATATTCTATAAACTTCCTGGTTGCCGGAGTCAGCTTTGTTCTGTCTTTCATTACCAGTCCAATTTCTCTGAAATATGGATTTCTGAATGATCGGATCGCGATCTGGTATGGAATTCGTCTCAGGATCATATCCGGAAGCACTCCCACTCCCAGTCCCCGCTCCACCATTGACATGATGGCATAATCTTCCCATGTGGTAAAACGGATATTGGGATGTGCATGGTTCTTCTCCAGCAATTCGGATACCTCCGTTTTTCCTCCGTGCTCCAGAAGCAAAAAAGACTGATCGTTCAGATCTTCATAATCCAGTAATTTTTTCTCTGCAAGGGGATGATCTACCGGAAGTACAGCCTTGTATTCATCTTTTTTAAGACTTATCACATCAAAGGCCCCACCTGCCGGCAGCCGCAGAAAACCGCAGTCTACACGTCCTTCATCGATCCATTTTTCCACTTCCTCATAATCGCCCAGAAGCATTTCATAATCAATTCCCGGATAATCTTTCTGAAACCTTGCAAACACATCCGGCAGCCAGTTGATCGCCACACTGGAAAAAGTTCCGATCCTGACAGTACCGCTCTGGATTCCGTTGATCTCATTCACCTTTTGCTGTATTTCCTCGAAATCGCTTACTATTTTTCTTACATATGGCAGGATCTGTTTGCCGGAAGAAGTCAGACAGACGCCCTTTTTATTCCGCTGCAATAACGAAATCCCCCACTCTTTTTCCAGATCCGCGATCATCTTGCTGATCGATGACTGTGCATAATTCAGACTGTCTGCGGCTTTCGTAAAGCTCCCTGTATCTACTGTTTTTACAAAAGCAAGATATTTCAGCAAATTCTTATCCATTTATTATCATTCCTTTTTTCGATGTTATTTATCAAATATATTCGCTTTTTCTATTATAATAATTGAGTTACAATGATTCAAGATTATTGGGAAAGGATTTAAAGATATGCGCTATTCAGAAAAAAACATCGATATGCTCACAGGTTCTTTATACAGAAGTATTCTTTTTTTACCATTCCGATTGCCCTCAGCAGTATGCTGCAGCAATTATTTAATGCAGCCGACACTGCGATCGTAGGATTATTCGACACATCGTCTTCTCTTGCTGCCGTAGGGACCAACGGAAAAATTATTGCCCTGATCGTGGCTCTGTCATCCGGATTATCTGTAGGAGTCAATGTATTGGTTGCTCAGCAGATCGGGCAGCATAAAGAACAGAATATTGTTCCTATCATCCGCACAGCCATGTCCCTGGCTGTAATGATCGGTGTGGCCGGCCTTATTATCGGTCAGTGTATTTCTGCACCGTTACTGGGTCTTATCAAAACACCTTCCGATATCCTTGATTCCTCCGTGCTTTATCTTCGGATCTATTTTGTCAGTTATCCCTTTCTGCTGCTTTATGATTTTGGTTCTGCGATCCTTATAATCTGCCGCCTGAAAAAGGATACTTCTTCTTTTCCATTTGCACTTCATAAATGTGATCTTTATTCCGGATCTGTAAGTGCAATTCTTAAGGTGGGAATCCCTTCGGCCATCCAGGGTGCTGTATTCTGCTTTGCCAATATATTTGTACAGGCCTCTGTGAACAGCTTTGGCTCTTCTTCAATTGCAGGCAGTACTATTGCCATGAACTTTGAATATTTTACCTATTACGTGATTACTGCTTTCGGTCAGACAGCTACCACCTTTACCAGCCAGAATTACTCTGCCGGGCAGCTTCGCCGATGCAGAAAAATTCTGCGGATATGTCTGGTCTTCTCTATTGTGAGCAGTCTGATCCTTATTGAACCACTTGTCATATTCCGGAATTTTTTTGTAGGATTTTTTTCTGCAGATCAAACAGTGATACAAAATGCCTGCCTTCGTATCCTGTGCATTCTTTTTTTCGAACCGCTGTGCAACCTGTACGAGATCCCGGCAGGCGTATTAAGAGGTACCGGACATTCCCTGTACCCGGCTGTTGCTACTATTATTGGAACCTGCTGTTTTCGCATTGTATGGATCTGTACGGTTTTCAGACATTATCATCAGTTAAATATTCTGTATTATGCGTTCCCGATTTCATGGGTGTTAACGATAATCCTTATTACAATCGGATTCATTGCAAAAAAGCCAGATAAGACGTTTTGACTTATCTGGCTTTGAAGTATCATATTCTTCCGTGCGTAAAGAGGACATTCGCAATCCGCTTCGCGACCTGTGTTCAGGATGTTATCTCATTTCCACAATTTCCCTTCTTTATAATGTTTTCTGCAAAGCGCCACATAGCTCTCATTTGATCCCAACATGATCTGGGCACCTTCCCGCACAATCTTTCCGTTGGAATATCGGGTATTGCACTGTGCACGCTTCCCGCACCAGCAGACAGTGGGAACTTCTTCGATAACATCTGCTATTTCCATCAGTCGCCTGGAACCGGGAAACAGGTGGTTCAAAAAGTCTGTACGAAGGCCATAGCAGAGAACCGGAATCTCATAAAAATCCACAATATCTGATAATGTATCGACTTCTTCCGGGGAAAGAAACTGTGCTTCATCCACCAGAATGGCATTTACTTTTTTTTCGTGATACAGATATTCTGCTTCCCTGGTATCCCATAATTCCGAAATTTTTTTCATAAAATCGTCCACATATTCAGCCGGAGCCGCCAGACCTATGCGGGACTGGATCTCGTGCTCTCCATCTCTGTTATCTGTTCTTGGTTTCAGCAACACCGCATACTGCCCACGTTCTTCATAATTATAACGAACCATCAGAATATTGGCAGATTTCGAGCTTCCCATCGCCCCGTATCTGAAATATAGTTTTGCCATTTTTTGTTTCTCCTTTATTACTCATACTGCTCAGGTCTTCGAAGGGATAAATAATCCAGGCTGCTTCTGACTTTTTTTACCTCCTGCAGATCAATATCACACACCAGTAACTGCTCCCTGTCATCTGCTTTTGCAAGGACTTTCCCTCTTGGATCGATCACGATGGATTCCCCGGCAAACTGCATTTTATCTTCTGTTCCGACACGGTTGCACATGGCAATGAAAACCTGGTTCTGCATGGCCTGAACCCGCATTTCCCATTCAAACATTTCCATTGGCTCTGCTTTTGTATTTGCAGTCGGGACTATGATCAGGTCTGCACCTTTTTTTGCACAGGTACGGATGCTTTCCGGCATATGTCTGTCAAAACAGATTACAATGCCGATCTTTCCAAATGGTGTGGCAAAAACTTTAAAGCCGTCCTCCGCCGGTGTATAATAATCCTGCTCATAAAAATTTTCATTCTGTGCGATGTGGACCATTTTTGCAGTATCTCGGATTTTTCCTTCCGGGGAGATCCAAAGAGAAGTATCGTATCTGGCTCCTTCTGATTCCAGATAGACATTTGGTGATAAATAATATCGATGCTCCCTGGCTTTCTGGCACAATCTTACCAGTGCATCATTATCCATATCTATACAGTAATGATCCACACATATATTGTGATACTGCGGAAAAAACGGTGTCAGCTGTATTTCCGGAAAAAAGACCAGATCACAGTTTTCTGCCATATCACAGTATTTCAGGCTTTTATCAAGATTCTCGGATATTTCCTTTCCCATACTCATCTGTACAAGTGCAATTTTCATTTACCGTTCCCCTTCACATCCTTCATTTTTTCCAAAAGTTTGCTATAAACATGCTCCACAAACCACGGTTCTGTAGATCTCTCCAATGCTTCTTCCGGTGAAAACCAGGCTACGCCGCTGTTTTCATCTGCTTTTATGGAAACCGCTTCTTCCGGGTCTGCCTCAAGGAAATATGTGATATTAAAGTGCAGATGGCTGGATACGTATTTTCCTTTTTTCACATGACCATCTACAGTCAGGGATTCCATAGAAAAAATCTCCTCGGACACCGGATGAACATTGGAGATTCCGGCTTCTTCCTTTACCTCCCGGATCGCAACAGACAGAAGATCCGTCTCCCCATCCGCATGTCCTCCAAGCCAGGACCAGGAGTTGTAAATATTGTGATATACCATAAGAACTCTGGTTCGCTCCCTGTTCACAACCCAGGCGGAAGCCGTCATATGGGCTACTGTATTTTCTCTGGAAAAAGCATTCTCATTATTTCTGATCCAGTCCAGGATCAGGATTTTATCTCTCTCCTCCTGCTCGTTATAAGGCTTATATTCTTTTATCTGATTGATCAGTTTCTGGCAGTTCATTGTTATCCTTTCCTTTCGACTTTATCAACACAATATCAATACACCACTGGTAAATCCCGCATCCTGTACCTGTTAACAGACAAATAAACCTTTTGCTTATCTGGATAGCCTCATATACAAAAGCGGATACGGATTCCCTTCCTCATCATACTCCGTTCTTTTATATGTCTGAAATCCCATATGCTCATAAAAGCCGACTGCCTGGGGATTCTGTTCGTTTACGGTGAGTTCCTGAATGTTATAAGTTTCAATACCGTACTGAAGCAGCTGCTTTCCAAGCCCTTTTCCTCTGACCTCCGGAGAAAGGAAGAGCATTTCCAGCCGATTACTGTCAATTTCCATAAATGCAACAGGCTCTCCGAATTCTTTTTCCGCAATGATCAGATATTCTACATTTTCTATTGCCATGGGAACATATTCCCTGATCTTGATGATCTCTTCTTCCGAAAGAAAATCATGGGTTGCCCGTACAGAACTTTCCCAGACATTTAATAACTGCCGGATCAGTTGCTGAGTTCTCTCCTGAACCTGAACGATCTTTTTTTCCATCTATTTATCCTCTCGTTTATCTTATATCAAACTGATATCAGTATACCATAAAAAAGCCAGAGCAGCCTCCTCAATTTCGGAAGCTTCCCTGTCCCATTTTATACTTTTACGCTCCACATATTTCTGTATTTTCTGAAATAAAAAATACTCATAAGAATACTCAAAACCTCACCAGCTGTAATGGACATCCATACTCCATCCATGCCAAAGATCCCTGGCAGTATCAGTACCGGCGCGATCATGAAAATGACAGTTCGGCAGAAAGATAAGATCGCAGATGTTTTTCCATCGTTTAATGCAGTGAACCAGCCGGATGCAAATACGTTGTAGGCCATCATCAGGAAGCTGGTTGCCACGATCCGGAATCCATACAGTGCGATCGTCTCCACCTGGGCGTTGTTTTTTGCAAAAAAATCTACTATAGCACCGCCTGCCAGATAACTTAGCACAGTGACCACAATTCCTGCAATTCCCAAAGTCCATATACTGATGCAGAACAGCTTGGAAAGCCGTTCTTTATCTCCACGTCCCAGATTATAACTGACAACAGAAGAAATTCCATTTATATAACCACGGAACAATCCGCCGAACAGTTCCTGTGCATACAGGATAATCGTCAGAGAAGCCACTCCATCTGATCCGCCAATCTTCATCAGAATACGGTTAAACAGAATCGCGATTACAGAAAATGCAAGCACATTGACCATCTCTGAAGCGCCATTAATACAGCTGTTCACAATAGTCCGCATTCTCCACTTTGGTCTTACAATGTGCAAAATCTGTTTTCGATTGAAGCTGAACCATAAAATTCCTGCAATGGACGGAAATGCATATCCGATTCCTGTTGCAATAGCTGCGCCTGCCAGTCCCCAGTGAAAAATCTTCCTGTGCTTCTCTCTGCTTACCTTCTCCTAATTTTTTTGCTACCAGTGCATTTCCACCACTGCCAAACATCATTCCGATTGCCGACGCAAGAAAGATCATTGGCATTGTGATATTGATCGCAGATAACGCATCTGTATCCACCAGTCTTGCAATAAAAATCCCATCCACCGTAGAATACAGGCTGGAAAAAATACTGGATAAAATCGTTGGCAATGCAAATACGATCAGCCAGCGGAAACTGACTTCATGTTCTAATTTAACTTGTGTATCCAAAAAATATCTCCTCTCTTATATATCTTCCATCTTACTCAGTAAGATATCCGCAAATTTATTCTGTACTGTAATAACAGTTTCCACATCTCTGTCATCCAGCATTCCTATGACTTCTTCCTCATACTGAAACAGCGGCTGAACCAGATTTCTGGCAAAACGTTCTCCACTTTCTGTCAGTGATATGATCTTTTCTCTTTTGTTCTGTGGATTAACCTGCATCCAGATATATCCTGCATTTAACTGTTTCTTAATAAGGCTGTTAACAGAAGTCTTAGGTGCTCCCAGTTTCATACTTAACTCTTTCTGTGTGATCTCCCTGTTTTCCTTCTGAAAAATTTCATAAAACATCATCATTTCATATAAAGTTAATTTATGTTTCGTAGCCCATACATCATATACCTGATCTATTTTCTGTGCTGATTCATAGATCCGGTCAATTTTTTCCCGGTTTGTCAATGATATTTACCTCCATAAAAAATAGTACGATTTCGTACCGTTAGATATTAGTTCGAAATCGTACTATTGTCAATAGCAATTTATAAAATTTAAGAATTATTTCACTCTGCACTCCGGCTCTTTCCCAGAAGCAGAATTCCCACCAGCAAAAATACAGGGAAAATAACCCCTGCCAGGATTCCTTTTTTCAGGTTGTCTGATAATATCCCGGACACAAATCCAACTAAAGTCGGACCTCCGGAGCATCCTACATCTCCGGCCAGTGCCAGAAGCGCAAACAGGGATGTACCTCCTCTTCGCAGTGCCATGGATGCCTTGCTGAAACTTCCCGGCCACATGATCCCTACGGAAAATCCGCAGATGGAACAGCCGATCAATGACACAAATGCAGATGGTGCAAGGGAGATACACAGATAGGAAATAATACAGAGAATGCTGCTGCCGATCATAAATTTGTCCAGATCGATCCGGTCTCCGAATTTTCCATAAAAAGCTCTGGAACTTCCCATCAGGATTGCAAATGCCATAGGACCTGCAAGATCACCGATGGTCTTACTTACGCCAAGTCCCATCTCCGCAAATGTGGATGCCCACTGGCTGACGCCCTGCTCGCTGGCTCCCGCACACAGCATCATCAACATCAGAATCCAGAATGTTTTATTTCTGCATAATTCTTTTATGGTCATTCCTGTCTCACCCTCTTCGATGAGCGTTGCAATAGGAACTTTTGTAAATGCGATACCATTCACTACTGGAATGATCGCCCAGATCAGTGCCATGATCTTCCAGTTTTCAATTCCGCATATCCGGAAGAAAATCGTAGAAAGCAGAACCACTGCAACATGCCCCCAGCAGTAAAAAGAATGAAGAAGGCTCATTGCCTTTTCTTTATTATCACTTGGGCAGCTCTCCACAATAGGGCTGATCAGCACTTCGATCAATCCGCCGCCTACTGCATAGATCACTACGGAAATAAATAATCCCGCAAATGCATTAGGCAAAAGATCCGGCAGGATCACCAGGCAGATCAGTCCTGCCGCTGAAAATACATGAGCCAGAACAATGGAAATCCGGTAGCCGATCCGGTCTACAAATTTTGCAGACAGAAGATCAATGAGCAGCTGGATCCCGAAATTGAATGTGATCAGCATTGTGATCTGGCTCAGTGGAATATGGTAGCTTTTTTCAAATGTCAGAAAAAGCAGCGGCACAAAGTTATTTACGATTGCCTGCACGATGTAACCCACAAAACAGGCATATACCGTTTTCTGATATTTGTCTTTCATCAGAAATCCTCCTCCATATTATTGTAATTCCTTTTCAATCTTTTGTATTATATCACCACATTTTAAAATTGTAATTGCACTTTTCTTTCATTTTATAGTACAATATCACTATATATAACAGAAAGGAATTTTGTAATCTCATGCAGAACATTCATACAAACAGCAATCTGCAGGAAACCACAAAACACGGCGGACCTGATTTTCCTTTGGAATTTTATATAGATGATACTCGAAAATTTTATAATAACGATATCAATTGGCACTGGCATAAGGAATTTGAGATCATCTGCGTTTCAGAGGGTACTGTTACTTGCCAGGTTGAGCAGAAAACCTATACCTTACATTCCGGCGAAGGAATTTTTATCAACAGTGGTATGCTGCATCATTTCACAGCCGAAAACTATGGCGTCATGCCTAATATTGTATTTTCCCCCACTTTTCTTGCTCCAAATGAAAGTCTTATTTACAAAAAATATATTCTGCCATTAGAAAATGCCATGCTTCCCTGCGTTATTTTCAAGCAGCAAACATGGCAAAAACATATTCTGGATCTCTGCGGTCAATTGTTTCTTAATCTGGCCTCACCGGAAAGACAGGAGCTTCTCATTCATAACCTTTTAAGTGAAATCTGGCTTATTATGACAGAGCATCTTTCCCCGGAACAGCTTACTCCCAGATCAAGTGTTCTGCCTTCACACTCTGAACGCATGATTCCAATAATGCTCGAGTATATCCAGACACACTACGCCGCCCCAATATCACTGACAGATATTGCAGCTGCAGCGAATATCAGTCCCAACACCGCTTTACGCTATTTCCGGGAAAATATCGGAATATCCCCGGTCGAGTATCTTATTCAATATCGTATCAGCATCGCCTGCAAAATATTAAGGGAAAGCTCTGACAAAATAGCCAGCGTTTCTGTCAGAGTCGGATATGACAATGTCAGTTATTTTTGCAGGATCTTTAAAAAACTTGTAGGAAAATCTCCCTCTCAATATCGAACTGAAGCGAAATCATCCGTTAATTTTCCCGGCAAATTTTCCTGAGATACTTCCGGGTACGAGCCTTGCACCGATATTCATCGCCTTTGTTAATATCCCTCATTTAACCGGACAATATTCTTTAATTCTTTTCCGTTCAGATATCGTTCCAGATTTTCCATGCAAATGTTCCAGATCATATCCTGAACTTCTGCGTTTCCTCCGAAACTTGGGCCTGCGATGTGTGGGGTGAGAATAACCTGGTCCATTTCCCACAGCGGAGAATCGAACGGAAGTGGTTCTGTCTCAAATACATCCAGGACTACGCCTTTTAAGTGGCCCTCCTGTAATGCCCGGATCAGGTCTTCTGTTGGAATAAGGCTTCCTCTTCCTACATTGATTAGAACTGCATCTTTTTTCATGGAATGCAGACGGTCGTAATTCAGAAGTCCTTTTGTTTCCAAAGTTCCCGGAAGGCAGCCGATCACAATGTCCGCCTGTGGCAGTTTATCATCCAGTGCTGTCAGATCGTATACCTCATCAAAGTCTTTCAGCTGCTGCGAATGTTCTGAGACTGCTGTTCTTTTTATTCCAGTCACATGGGTTTCAAATGCTTGCATTCTGTGAGCGATGTTTTTTCCGATGTCACCGGTTCCCAGGATAAGAACATTTTTTCCATATATGGTGTCTGATGATCTATTCTGTACCCAGAGACATTCCTGCTTGTTTTTCCAGTAAACAGGAAGTCCTCGATACAAGGCAATGATGTTCCCGATCACATATTCCGATATAATTTTTCCGAAAGCTCCGGAAGCATTGGTCAATGTAATAGTTTCCGGGAATATTTTCATTTTTGTATATTTGTCTGCGCCAGCCCAGGTCAGCTGGATCCAATGGAGATTTTCGGCTTTCCGAAGTTCCGATTCTTCCGGTTCTCCGATCACAACCTCTGCTGTTGTAATGGAGTCCCTGGTTTCATTTTCTTCAAAAACAAACTCACATTTCTCTCCAAATTTTGTTATAAACCTGTTTCGGATTTCCGCGTCACACTGTGGCTTTATCAGGACTTTTATTTTCTTCTCTGTATTTTCCATGATGTTCTTCTCCGCAGGCGATTTTCAGGACTCATTTACCAGTTTTCCGGTCATATGCTCCGGTTCCAGCTCCAGGCAGAGAACTGCAGGACCGGAATGTTTCAGTTCATGTTCCACGTATGCTTTATCATCCGTGAATTTTTTGCATAAATTTGTGCAGATTTCCACGATCTTTTCCGGTTCTTCCACTATACGGAGGCGTCCAAACACAATCACACTTCGAATGTTTAGTGCCCATTCTCCTTCCTTTCGATATCCCTCGTCCATAACACAGAATGAAACTTTGTCACAATTTTTGATGGCATCAATCTTATGACCAGATTTTGCTCCGTGGAAATAGATTTTTCCATCTTTCTCGTTATACCAGTGGGTCATAGGCATTCCATAGGGATATCCATCCTCTCCCTGCACGGAAAGCACGCCTCTTGGTTCTTTTTTCAGGATTTCGATACATTCTTCTTTGGTTAATTCCTGTTTGGATCTTCTCATTTTTCGAAACATAAGCTAGTCCTCCTCTTGCCCTGTATTAGTCTATTTTCTGTCTGCTATGACTGTTTTTTCGTTATCTTTACTTTACTATCTTTCAAAAATAACTTTATATGTTCCCAGCACCTGTCTGCATGGAATTTTTGCTGCATTTTCTGCTGTAAATGTATCTCTGGGATAGGTCGTTTCCGGCTCTTGTGGATAGGCTGGAAGGGTTTTTCCGATGCTGACACCATGGGCATCCTTTTCAGTAAACTTCCACTGAAATGTGCAGTCACAGAATTCTTTATTCTCGGCGATCGTCTCCGGCTTTTTTAATTCCGGTGTTTCTTTCAGGAAATAACATCCCGCATTGTCTTTTTCTACCGGTGTGTTAAATTCCAGATAACCATTACTGTTGTCCTGGATCTCTGCATTGATTCTGAGAACCGGACGCAGAGAAACAAATCCCTCCGGAATGATTGCCCTGATCCTGTCCTGCTCAATGCCATAGGCCATTACGTATTGTTCTACCTGCATGAATTTTTCCCCTTGTTACTTATTCCATGTTCCATGGCTGTTTTTTGTTATATTCTATTTCCAGCTCTTCCGCCAGATATCCATCACTCATACAATGCATATCTGAAATTCCCTCACTTATCAACTGATACAGCTGTGAATGATAAAAAATACCCAATGCTGTTTCAACAGAAATCCCCATTTTTTCTGCAAATAATTCTACTATCCGTACATATTTCTTTTGTAACAAAATCGGATTAGCATTCATACTTCAAAACTCCTCTCATAATGAAGATGCTCCAAAGACTCCTCTGTGCGAAAACAGATTTGCATATTCGGCTTTTCATACTTCAGTCTGCTAATTGCCTCATTTTTGTCAATCAACTGATCAAAATACAGTTCAACCGTATTGAACACTTTATCATTGGCCACTCCGCCCATAACAATATCATAATCTGAATCATCCTTTTCTCTTCTGCAATTCATAATAAAATCCAGCCATTCTTCAGAATAAGAATCAAATTTCAAAATTTTCAGATTTTCCTGTGCGTTTTCTTCAAACTCAAAGGTTGTAACAATCCCTTGTTTACCGCGCCGTTTGAATTTTCCACACCATTTCACAGCCTGGTCTCTGAGAGGTGTCACATAAAATCCTTTACCAAAATCAACATCTGACCGGGAATGTTTTAAATCTGGATTTTTCACTTCAAGCCATGAGCCATGATATACTATCATTACAAAACACCTCTCTCTTTCATAACCTCAATAATATCATCCACAATATATTCTTTCCCCTGGGTATGAAGTATCTCATATTCCGGAATGATGTAATCATTCAAAATATCACTTTTTTCTGTCAGCGCATCATATACCTTTTCTGCACTTACACCCAGTTTTGCTGCTATATTTTCAATACAAAATATCGCAAACTCCAGTTCTCTTGACTTTTCTATGTTTTGTTTCATCATTCCCAAGGCCTCCTGTATCAGATATCAACACCCAAACAACTTCGCAGTTTTCTCCATCCTCTCTGCGATCGGCACTCCAAACGGGCAGCGGGTTTCGCATTCCTGGCAGCCGATGCATTCGGAGGCTTTGTGCTCCAGAAGTTCATAGTGGGATCTTATGGTTGCGGGGACTTCCGGCTGCATGGTGGCAAGATCGTAGAATTTATTGATCATGGCAATGTCCAGTTCTGCCGCACATGGCTTGCAGTGTCCGCAGTAGGTGCACTCTCCTTTATAGGAATGGAACGGTGCATTGGCGATCACAGACGCGTAATCTTTTTCTCCCTCCTTTGCTGTTTCATATGCTACGGCATCATTGACCTGCTCTTTTGTATCGTAGCCGCACATGATGGAACAGACTGCCGGCCTTGTAAGTGCGTAATGGATGCACTGTACCGGTGTCAGGCTTACACCGAAAGGAGAACGTTTTTCATCAAAAAGTCTTCCACCTGCAAATCCCTTCATAACTGTGATTCCCACATCATTTTCCTCGCATGCTTTGTACAGGCGGGCACGGTCTGCATCGATTCCCTTCAGACTGCTGTCAAACTCTTCTGCAAACATGGTATCAATGTTCTCACTTGCAGGAAGCATGTCAAAAGCAGGATTGATGCTGAAAAGGATCATCTCCACATAGCCGGATTCTGCCGCTTTCTTCGCCACTTTCGGATTATGGGAGCTCATACCGATATGACGGATCACACCTGTTCTCTTCAGTTCCATTACGTAATCCATATATTCAGACTGCTGAAGATCATCCCATTCTTCCTCAGAATCTACGTAATGGATCATTCCAAGATCAATATAATCCGTCTGGAGTCTTTTTAAAAGATCTTCGAATGCAGGACGCACATACTCCATCTCTCTGGTACGGTAATATTGCTCATCCTTCCAGGTTGATCCGATATGTCCCTGGATAAACCATTTGTCACGGTTCTCCTTAATTCCCTCCCCAATGATATTTCTGGATTTCGGGTCCGGCATCCAGCAGTCCAGGATATTGATTCCTTTTGAAGATGCATAATGGATCAGCTCAATACTTTCCTCCTCCGGATGGCGCTCCAGCCATTCTCCTCCAAAACCGATCTCACTGACCTGAAGCTCTGTTTTTCCTAATCTTCTTGTTTTCATTACTTTTTCCTCCTGATCTATTCTATAATTATACTCTTAAATATCTCTGCTGCCTTACTGAATACCGCATGCTTTTTCCATACCAGAGCCTGTCTGGTAGGAAGCTGGGGTTCCAGCGGAAGAAAACATACTTCCGGATCCAGTTCCGGTGCCAGCATCTCTCTGGTTGTCAGAAAATACCCTAACCCCTGCTGTACAAAAGAAATGGGGCTTCCATGAACCACATTATAGGTTGCCGCAATATTTAAGTCCTCCACATCCATTTCTGCCCAGTGCGCAATCTCATTCTGAAGACCAATTCTCTGATGCATGATGAGAGGCATTGTCCTGATATCTTCTTTTGTTATCACTTTTCCGCTGGAAAATGGATCGTCTTTCTTTGCAAGGATTCCCCATTGTGAAATCTCTTTCAGGGAAAAAAAATCGTATTTCATATTGTCAATGGGCTGCAGCATAACTGCAAAATCCAGTGTTCCATGGTTCAATCGCTCCGACACGTCTGTGGCATCTCCACTGTAAAAATGAAACTTCACATCCGGATATCGTTCCCGAAGCTTCGCAGCTGCCCCAAGAACCGATGGCGGCGTACCTCCACCCATATAAATATCTCCGATGACATCTTCCGTATCTGAGCTGATTTCCTGCTGGGTCTTCTCCACCAGTTCCAGGATTTCTTCTGCCCGCTTGCGCAAAAGAACCCCCTCCTCTGTCAGAGTGATCTTCCGTTTTCCACGGATCAGAAGTTTTTTCCCCAGTTTCTTCTCCAGTTCCATCAGTTGCTTTGACAGAGAAGGCTGTGCAATATGCAGGCTCTCTGCTGCCCTTGTGATATTCTCTTCCCTTGCCACTGCCAGAAAATAACGTAATTCACGAACTTCCATAAGCATCTTCCTATCATTCTTATTAGCTATATAATATCATAGTTAATAGGTATTTGCTATTATTTTTCCAAGGATATATACTGTATATGGTATGAGGCAAAAAAGCTTCTGTTTGCATTATCATTTTACTAAAATCAATGAGGTGTTCTTTATGAAATCAAAAAAACAGACCGCAAAGCTGGATATCCTGAACGGTTCTATCTGGAATAAGATTCCTCTGTACGCTCTCCCTGTAGCAGCAACCGGAATTCTGGAACAGCTGTTTAACGCATCGGATATTGCGATCGTAGGAAATTTTGCCAGCACAGACCGTACTGTTGCCATTGCTGCGGTAGGTGCCAACAGCCCTGTGATCGGCGTGATCCTGAATCTTTTCATCGGTCTCTCCCTGGGAACCAATGTTGTCATTGCCAATGCTATCGGGAGAAAAGATGAGCATGAAGTCCAGAAAGCTGTGCACACTTCCGTTCTGGCCGCTTTTCTGGCAGGTATCCTGACTACTTTGCTTGGAGAATGGCTGATCGGAAATTTCTTAAATCTGCTTAATGTTCCGGCAGATGTTTTTCCATATGCACTTTTGTATATCCGTATTTATCTTCTGGGATTGCCTGTGATCTTTCTCTTTAATTTTGAGGCTGCTATTTTCCGCAGTACCGGCGATACCAGGACACCTCTTCTGGCCCTGTTCTGCGGCGGTGTATTGAATGTGCTTTTGAATCTCTTTTTTGTAATCGTCCTTGGAATGAATGTGAACGGAGTTGCCACAGCCACAGTGATCGCCAATATTGTCAGCTCCTCCATTCTTTTTATCAAACTGACAAAAACAGAGAAATGGGTACATCTTGACTTACATAAACTATCCATTGACAGAGCCTGTCTCCTGAAGATCCTGCGGATCGGACTTCCTGCCGGAATCCAGAGTGCCGTATTTAATATCGCCAATCTGGTGATCCAGTCTGCTATCAACAGTCTTGGAACTCTTGTGATCGCAGCATCCAGTGCAGCCTTCAATATTGAGATCCTGGTATATTATGTATTTAATTCATTCAGCCAGGCCTGCACAACATTCGTGGGACAGAATTATGGCGCAAAGCAGATCCGGCGATGCAAAAAAGTTCTGCTGTTATGTGTAGCCGAAGGTCTGGTAACAACTGCTGCAGCTGCTATCCTGATCCTCTCCAGCGGAAAATTCCTGCTCTCCCTGTTTAACAGTGATCCCCAGGTTATTGACATCGGTTATACCCGTCTGGTCATTATCTTTTCCGCATACATTTTCAGTCTGCTCTATGAGATCATGTCCGGCTATCTCCGGGGTTTCGGGATTTCTTTTGTCCCGGCACTACTTACAACCATCGGTGTCTGCGGAACCAGGATTGCATGGGTATATGCCGTATTCCCGAACCACCGCAGTTTTTCCAGCCTGATGATGGTTTATCCTGTCAGCCTGTCCACAACAGCGTTGCTTATTCTCATCGCAGTGCTTGTTTATCATCCGGCCCGCAGATACCAAAACAGGACCGACAGACATTAATCGTCTGCCGGCCCTGTTCTTTCTTAAACTTATACCATATCACTCCGCCGGATGATTCCAATCCCAATAGCATATGGGCCTGTATGCACACCGATGGTAGCTCCGATCCGGTGAATGGGAACTGTCTCTGTTGTTCCGAATTTTTCTTCCAGGCTCTGCATCAGCATTTTCTGGAAGCTCTCCGCTTCTTCATATCCATAGCAGTAACCAATGACCAGGGAACAGTTCTCTGGAGTATACCCGTTCTCTTCCATGTAATCAAGAAGCAGGTCAATGGTTCCTGCCATAGATTTTTTTCTGCCCCTTTTCAGCCCCGGTGAATAAATCTCACCGTCCTTTAAGGTAATCAGCGGTTTTACATTGAGAAGCTTACCTGCAATGCTGGCAACCTTTCCAATGCGTCCGCCGTGCTCCAGATATTCCAGATTTCCTACCGTAAAAAAGATTCTCTGGGTATCTGTCAGCTGGTTCATTCTTTCAATGCCGTCTTTCAGAGTATAACCCAGGTCACGCAATCTGCAGGCTTCCAGCACATAGAGCCCCTGCATCAGCGTACAGGCCAGAGAGTCAATGATCTTCACCTGAATGTCCGGATACTTCTCTGCAAGCATCTTTGCTGCGATCTCTGCGGACTGCATGGAGGAACTAAGCTTGGTTGAAATACAGATACAAAGGATATCTTTTCCCTCTTTTGCCTTTTCTTTAAAAACTTCATAATAATCATTTGGGGACGATGCCGCTGTCAGCGGAAAAACATTGGACTCCGCCACCATTTTCCCGTAAAAATCCTCCAGACGGATTTCTACACCTTCTTTTTTATATTCTTTTCCGTCAAAAGAAACCAGGAAATGCACCTCGCCGATTTCTTTTTCTTTCACGATCTCTTCCGGCAGATCGCAGGAACCGTCACTTACAATAGTAAAATATTTTTCCATAAAAACCCTCTTCACACGATAATAATGTTAATTCTTTTATTATAATCATTTTGACAATTTCTGTCCATGTAAAACTATAACACTTACGGGGATTCCTCATTTTCTCTATCACTTTATTCCATTTGTGAATCCGACTTTTTCTTTACATCTTTTTCCGGTTGTTATAAGATTGCTGTATAAACATCTTTGAATTCTAAGGAGATTGCCATGTCTGATTATATTATCACCCAGATCCGTCAGGCAGATAAATACGGAAATCATCTGGTCGATGAGCTGCTTGCTGCTGAGGGGATCCGAAGGGATGCAAACCTGGATTATACCTGCGGGATGTATGATGATGAGATGAATCTGATCGCAACTGGAAGCTGTTTTGGAAATACCCTCCGCTGCATGGCAGTGAGCCACACCCATCAGGGCGAGGGACTGATGAATTCCATTGTCAGCCACCTGATCGAAGTACAGTTTTCCCGCGGGAACACACATCTTTTTCTCTATACAAAATGTGATTCTGCCAGATTTTTCGGGGATCTTGGATTTTATGAAATCGCCCGGATCAACGGTCAGATCGTTTTTATGGAAAATAAGCGCACCGGCTTTTCCGGTTATCTGAATTCCCTGGAGAAGCAGAAGGAATCTGCTCCCCGCGTTGCTGCCCTTGTGATGAACGCCAATCCCTTTACTCTGGGGCATCAGTATCTGGTGGAAAAAGCCGCTTCTGAAAATGATATCCTTCACCTTTTTATCGTCAGCGAAGATGCCAGCCTGGTTCCTTTTTCCGTGCGTAAGAAACTGGTTATGGAGGGAACCGCACATCTTAAAAACATCCGTTATCACGACAGTGGACCTTACATTATCAGCAACGCCACCTTTCCAAGTTATTTCCAGAAGGATGAGCAGGCTGTGATCGAGAGCCATGCCATGCTGGATCTGACTGTTTTTACAAAAATTGCCTCAGCACTTGGAATCAACAGGCGTTATGTCGGTGAAGAACCCACAAGCCTGGTTACCGGCATCTACAATCAGATCATGTCTGAAAAATTACCGGAAAACGGAATTGAATGTGTGATCGTTCCCCGTAAAGAAAACAAGGGAGCTGTCATCAGTGCCTCCACGGTAAGGCAGGCTCTGAAAGAAGAAAACTGGCCACTTCTAGCGGAACTGGTTCCGGAAACAACACTGAACTATTTCAAAAGCCCAGATGCCAGACCTGTTATCGACAAAATTCAGGCAAGTGAAAATGTAATCCACTATTAACATGATTGATAAGGAGTGAAAACCATGGAAGGTCAGGAAGTTACCATTACCGATATGATGTACTGCCGCGACAGACGCGTACAGATCCAGAATGAATTTATAGAAAAATATCAGAATCCTGTGATCTCTTTTTGCATGAATATTCCAGGGCCCATCAAAACCACACCACTGATCCGGAAGGGCTTCGGATCGGGGAAAGATGCTCTTCTGGCATCTCTTGAAAAAGAAAATCTGGAAGTTCTGGAATCCCGGATTTTTGATGATATCACCGGCCCTGAGATGCTGCTATGTGTTTCTGCTTCTGCTGAAAAGATCAAGGATCTCACCACACAGATTGAAGAAAACCATCCCTACGGCCGACTGTTTGATATGGATGTGATCGGCACAGACGGACAGAAACTTTCCCGTCCTTCGTACCGGAAGTGTCTGATCTGTGACTGCCAGGCACAGGAATGCGCCCGTTCCCGCAAACATACGATCACGGAAATGCAAGATAAAATCGAAGAAATCTTAAGCCGATAATATCGATTATAAACGACACAAAATTATATGCAATCGAACATGAGACATTCTTGATTCGATTATCAAAAGAATATTTTTTATTATAATCAATTATTCACTTAAAACCTTACTACTCCAAGAACCAGTCCTGCGACCAGGCAGATAATGCTGACTTCCCAGATCCACGGAAAACATCTCTTGATATGGTCTTTGATCTCCACATCTGCAAGTCCGATTCCAAGGAAGGTTGCCGGTACGACCGGACTGATGAAGGTTGCACAGTTACGGCATACAACCATAACAATGGCGATATGAGCCGGAAGCACACCGAACTTTCCTGCGATCTCGATCAGTACAGGCATCAGTCCGAAGAAGAAGGAATCGGTATCAAACATCAGTGTCAGCGGTACAGCCAGAACACCAATGATGATCGGCAGGAATCTTCCCATGGACTCCGGAACAAATCCCGCAAGGACGGTTGCCATGTTGTTCATGATTCCTGTATTTTCCATAACTCCCAGGAATACTCCCGCACATAAGATCGTAGAAGACATCATGATCGCAGGACCTGCATGGGATTTGATGATCTTATTCTGCAAAGATGCTCCGTGGAAATTCACAAGTAGCGCAATAGCACAGCCGATCATAAATACGTAATAAGCCGGTACTTTTACGAAAATAAGGCATACGATCACAACAAGTGTAAGGATCAGATTGAACCAGAAAAGCTTTGGTCTTGCATACTCTCTTGTTTCCTCCTGGAGGGTACCGGAAACTTCCTCACCGTCTGCCACTCCGGCACCACATTTCTTCTCCACAAATCCCCAGAACACAGCCGTTGCAAGTGCAATAATGATACCTACGATCTGCATAGGAAGGATCTGCATCCACAGTTTATTTGGCTCGATCCCAAGTACTGTGGCAGCTCTCATGGTAGGTCCGCCCCATGGAAGAAGGTTCATAACACCCATGGATGTGACGCAGATCAGAAGAAGGGTGGTAGGCCATATCTTCAGTTTTTTGTAGATTGGAAGCATGGCCGGTACTGTGATCAGGAAGGTAGCCGCTCCTGCTCCATCCAGATGTGCGATCATGGCAATGATACTTGTCATAAGTGTTACACCCACCACGTTATAACCTACTTTTTTCATTAATGCTCCGATAATCTTATCGAACATTCCCACGTCTGTCATAATTCCGAAAAACAGTACGGAATTTTTCCTTCTTTTCTTTTTATAAAGGGTATATTTGCAATCTTGTTTAATCTGCCCATTGCGTTTTCTTCGTAAGGTTAGTATACTAACCTCGTGCTTTACAATTGAAATTTTATCTACTTTTTATATTTTTCATTTACAGGGAGGATCCGATCATGAAAGAACATTTAAACTGGGCAGTTCTCGGTACCGGTGTGATCGCCAATCAGATGGCGCAGGCACTTCAGAAAATGGGAAAACCGCTGTACGCAGTTGGAAACCGTACTTATGAGAAAGCCGTTGCTTTTGCCAAGAAATACGGTGTGCAGAAAGTTTATTCCGAAATTGATGAAATGTTTACGGATGAAAATGTGGATATTATCTATATCACAAGTCCTCACAATACCCATTATGCCTTTATGAAAAAAGCTCTGCTTCACGGCAAGCATCTTTTTGTGGAAAAATCCATCACTCTTAACAGCCGGGAGCTGGATGAAATGATCGCTCTTGCCAGGGAAAAAAATCTCATCCTTGCTGAGGCCATGACGATCTGGCATATGCCCATTTACAAAAAACTCTGGGAAACAGTTAGAAGTGGTTCTCTTGGAAAAGTCCAGATGATCACCATGAACTTTGGAAGTTTTAAAGAATATAACATGAACAACCGCTTCTTCAATATGAATCTGGCAGGCGGTGCCATGCTGGATATCGGTGTTTACGCCCTTTCCATTGTCCGGAGCTTTATGGATGAAAAACCGGACGAGATCTTAAGTCAGTGGAAGCCCTCTCCTACTGGTTCTGACGAGCAGGCAACCATCCTTCTTAAAAATCCTTCCGGCCAGATGGCAACTGTTGCACTTTCCATGCATTCCAAACAGCCGAAACGTGCCATGATCAGCTGTGAAAAAGGCTATATTGAGATCATGGAATATCCACGTGCAGATAAAGCAGTGATCGTGGATGCAGAGACAGGAGAAAAAACTGAAATTTCCTGCGGTGACACTTCCGATGCACTGCTTTATGAGATGGAGGATATGGAACATGCAGTTCTTACATGTGATACCTCCGGCTTACATCTGAATTATACAAAAGACGTTATGGATATCATGACCTATCTTCGTAAAGAATGGAATATGAAATACCCGGATGAAAACTGGGACTGATCCTGTCTGATATTTTTATCCTCTTTCAACAAGAGGACTCCGACCTCTAAGGGAGGAGATGAATTGCGTCCGTTATTTCTGCCTCTGATATCTGGTCACTGCCAGGATCATGCAGATAAAAACACTCGCAAACATAGCTTCCAGACCGATGCCTTTCCAGACCGATACAGCTGCCTCCCTCGTGAGGTGGCTGTAGCTTCCAAGAGTCTCATTTACCATTTCATACCAGTATACAGGAAGAAACTGAGACACCTTCAGGACATTTCTGTCCATAACATTCATGGGAACAAAAACACCACACAGGAAACACATTCCAAGAGACAGGATATTGGCAATCCCGCTTAACATGTTGCTGTTTTTTACAAAAAGCCCGATCAGATAGGAAAGGGAAAGTGCTACTGCCATCATCACCAGGGTGTTCAGTACATAGTACCCGAAGTTTTCTGACCCCGGAAATGTTTTTCCATACATAAGAATGGCACCTGCCATACCGATTCCCCATAAGCCCCCGCCCATGACAAACATGGCCAGAAGTCCTTCCAGGTTTTGTCTTCTTGCCGAGACTGCTGACGCCTGCATTCTTTCAGGAATATCATTTTTTTTGAAAGCCATCAGCACATATCCCATGACATAGCAGAGTACTGCAAGAAACAGATACGGCATATAGCGAAAATAATAGAGCCATCCTGGGGTACTGCCATTTCCGTCTGTATTCAGCATGGTGACTTCTCCTCTTTTTTCATCCAGGATCGCTGCTGCCGCTTCCTCTTTGGAAAAACCGGCTTCCAGATATGTCCGCATGGTGTTGAGGCAGTTCTCAAGCTGCTGATCTACATAATATGCTGAGTAGGATCCGGGCACTTTTGTCACGGAAATACTTTCCCCGTTTACCATACAGCTCTCATAAAAATTCTCAGGGATCACCACGATATACTCTACATTTCTGTAAAAAAGCTCTTCCTGAAGCTTCTCCCTGCTGTCTTCCAGCATGGTCACATGATGGGTGTTTTCAAGCCATTTTACCAGTCCTTCTGCCAGTGGCCCGTTATCTTTATCCACCACACCAATCTTTATTTTTTCGCTTTCATAACTGGTATAGGTTTCCTTACCGGCTGCTGCCTGAAGTGCCATTGTCACCCCGAAAAAGATGCCCAGATACAGGAGGATCAGACCTGTATTTTTTTTCATAATTCTCATATAGCCTTTAAATACTGTCATAACGTTCCCTCCTGACCATGAAAAAGGATGCCATCACCAGCACCACACACATCACTGCCAGTGTAGCCAGACTTCTGTAATATCTGGCTGTATCATCATATACATTGATACAGTAAAACGCATCGGCGATCAGTGATGCCGGATTGATCCGGTTTACAAACGGGGCGCTTTTTTCCACCATATCTTTCATGTTTCCATTCATCAGTCCCGCAAGGAAACTGCTTACCATGGAGATTCCAAGCATGATCCCGATCTTGGCACCTTCCTGCATTTTTCCGAAACTGCCGATAAACATTCCCATGGACACACCGATAAGACTTCCGAAAAAAGATACCACCAGCATTTTTCCCATCTGTCCCTGAAAATCCAGATTGAGAATGTACCGGAGATACAGGATCAGAATGATCACGTCCACATAGCCCAGGGCAAAAGATGCAAGCTGGTCTGTAAGAATCAGTTTCAGCTTATGAGTTGGCGTCACGCAACGCCTGGCTGCCAGAGGTGTGATGTTAGCCTGAATCCCCATAGCAGAGCCAAAGCCGATAAAACATCCGTACAGACAGGCCATGGCGATCAGTGCGTAAAAAAACTGCACATTTCCGTCAATGGTACGGCCCCCAAGTGATACTTCTTTTACCAGGCTGCCGGAACTTAACAGGGTCTTCATGGTTTCCACATCCATCTGGGGATTTTTTTCCATAATGTTAGTGATGGTCATTCTGGTGTTTTCGCAGCTGTCGAGAACCGTCTGGAGGATGCTCTCCTCCATTCCGGTTCCTGCTACTGTAAGAGAAGGTTCTTTTCCTACATAATAAATTCCTTTTACTTTTTTATCCTGTAATGCTTCCAAAGCTTCCTTTTCCGGCATTTCTTCTGCTTTTAAAAGATCCGGGCTGCTTTTTTTCACCTCATCCAGATATGTCATAAAAAACGGATCTGCGGAATCTTCCTTCACCACTGCCACCGGAACCGTCTGAAAATCTGCTTCATTGATATTTCCAAATGCAAAGTAGAAAAAAGTTCCAAGCACAAGTGGAAAAACCAGCGGCCAGAAGATGATATTAAAATTCCGGATCTTAGAAAGAAAACTGTATTTCAGTAAATGCAACATCTCCGATCCCCTCCTAATCTCTCAGCTGTTTTCCGGTGATCTCCAGAAATACATCGTTCAGTGTTGGAAGCTCGGAAAAGACTCTTCCAAAAGAAATATCCTGGCTTTGCAGATAATTGAGAAGCCGGATCAGGTTATGCTTGGCATCGGTACAGCGCACGATCAGCACCTGTTTTTCATACTGTACATCAAACACATGATCCAGTGTGCGAATATCCTGGAGATTTTTTTCTTCCAGGGCAATGGCTTCCACTGTGATGGTCTCTCCTGTTTTGATCATCTGCTTCAGTTCTTCTTTTGTTCCCTGGGCGATGACTCTTCCGTGGTCCATAATGGCGATTCTGGTGCAGATCTGCTCCACCTCTTCCATGTAGTGGGAAGTATAGATAATCGTGGAACCCTGCCGGTTCAGAGTCTGGATTCCTTCCAGGATCTTGTTTCTGCTCTGGGGATCCACGGCTACCGTTGGCTCATCCATAATGATCAGTCTTGGTTTGTGAGCGATCCCGCAGGCAATGTTCAGTCGGCGCAGAAGGCCTCCGGAAAGTTTCTTCGGGTGCATTTTCCGGAAATCTTCCAGGCCTGTAAATTCAATGGCTTCCTCCACCAGCTCTTTTCTTCGTTTTTTGTCTCTTATGTAAAGGCCGCAGAAATAATCGATGTTTTCCTGTACTGTCAACTCCTCGAAAACGGCTACATTCTGAAGCACGATGCCAATCTGTTCTTTGATCTTATAACTGTCCGGTTTCATCTCTTCTCCGAAAATTTCCACCTGTCCTCTGTCGTATTTCAGCAGGGATAACAGACAGCTGATGGCCGTTGTTTTTCCAGAACCGTTTGGGCCAAGTAATCCGAAGATCTCGCCTTCCCGAATATCCAGATCCAGATGATTCAGTGCAGTAAGATCACCGTACCGTTTTACCAGATTTTCTATGTGAACCATACCCTGTGGCATATGTTTTCCTCCTTTTTCACAGTCCGTTAAACGGGACTTTTCTGTTTTATCTCAAAAATTTACATTTCTTTTATGATGCCATTATAACTTATTCTTCTGTATGCTCCAAGTGTGTGATGTCATTACCTGCAGATGACAAATGTCATGTCTTTTGTAAGAGCGTAGATTTTTCTTTGCAGGAAGGAGCTGGTATACTATAATAAAAATACATTGCTGTAATTCCGGGAAAGGAGGGTTTATTTTTTATGCGTTATTTTACAGATTCCGCTATATTGCTTTTATACAGTATGCTGGCATTTTTTTATGTACCGGCAGACCAGGCCCTTGTATTCTCCCTCCTTTTTACAGTGATCCTTGGATGCGTTACTTATCTGTGCAGGGCATCTGAAACAGAATCCTGGTCCCACAATTCTTTACCAGTGCTGAAACGCTTCGACAACAGGATCCTGGTTCTCACCGGAAGTTATGTGATCTTTGGGTTCTCTTCCCTGTGGATCCCGGATCTTCTTTTATTTTTCCCCCTGCTTCTGTATCAGACTTTATCTGCCGGGCTTTTTCCTCTGGCAGTGGTGGAATTTCCATTCTGGGGACTCCTCGCTTTTCGTTTCCATAAGTTTCCGGAATTTCTCTGTCTCGCCGGGATCTTTGGTTTTATCCTCGCGTTTTTTCTTTGGTCTCATACCAGACAATATGAGATCCTTACCCGGAATTTCCGCCAGAGCCGTGATGACAGCGAAGAACACGCACTTCTTCTTTCCGAAAAAAACAAGGCGCTTCTGGAAAAACAGGATTATGAGATCTATGCTGCAACTCTCAGGGAGCGAAACCGGATCGCGCGAGAGATCCACGACAACGTAGGCCATGTGCTCTCTCGCTCCATTCTTATGACTGCGGCCTGCAAAACCATCAACAAAAATGAAGCACTTGATCCGCTTCTTGGAAATCTGGAAGAATCTCTGAACGGTGCCATGAACAGCATCCGTTCCAGTGTCCATGATCTTCACGATGATGCGGTGAATCTGGAAGATGCCATAAAGGGACTTGTAAAAGATTTCACCTTCTGCCCGGTAACTCTTACTTATGATATGTCCAGACAGGTTCCAAGAGAGGTGAAATACAGTCTGATCAGTATTACAAAAGAGGGGCTTTCCAATGTGATGCGACATAGTAATGCGGATTCCGTAAATATCCTTCTCCGGGAGCATCCTGCACTTTATCAGCTGTGCATTGAGGATAATGGTACGCTGGGAAGTAAAATTCCGGATATACAAACGGATGCGGACAGCAATAAAATGGAAACTGTTTCTGGCGGCATGGGACTGTCCAATATCCGGGACCGTGTGAAAGCGCTGGGTGGTACGGTCCAGATTACACAGGAGAAGGGTTTTCGGATCTTTGTGACGATTCCGAAATCTGGTTCTAATTAAGACAAACAGGAGATTTTAACATGAAGATTATAATCGTAGACGATGACTGCCTGGTTGCAGGTGCATTAAAAACCATTCTTGAGGCAAATCCGGATATCCAGGTGGCTGCCACCGGCTCTGATGGTGAAGAGGCCTGCTCCCTGTATAAAGAATATCTTCCGGATATCATTCTGATGGATATCCGTATGAAAGGAATGGACGGACTGGAAGCTTCCAGAAAGATCCTGGGTGAATTTCCTGAGGCAAAAATTCTTCTTCTCACTACATTTTCTGATGATGAATATATTATAAAAGCTCTCCGCCTCGGCACAAAGGGCTATCTCCTAAAGCAGGATTACGCCAGCATTCTTCCGGCTCTCCAGGCAGTTTATTCCGGTCAGACCGTATTCGGTACAGAGATCATGTCCAAGATCCCGGAGCTTCTGCAGTCTTCCGACGGATTTGATTATGCTTCCAGAAATATCAGCGAACGGGAACTGGATATCATCCGGCTGATCGCCAATGGATACAGCAATAAGGAAATTGCCGCGGAACTTTTTCTCAGCGAAGGAACGGTACGGAATTATCTCAGTTCCATTCTGGATAAACTGCAGCTGAGGGACCGGACACAGGTTGCGGTGTTTTATTATCAGCATAGATAAGGAGAACTACAATGAACCGCTATCTTACTATCCATATCCCGGAAACATCTGCCCCGGCACCTGTCTCCCACTTTCTTCGCACCCAGGCCGGTCTTACAAAAAAGCAGATCAGCCAGGCGAAGTTCCGTCCCGGTGGTGTCCAAAAAAACGGACAGCAGTGCCGGGTGACGGAAACTGCTTATCCAGGGGATCAGATTACGGTATGTCTGGAAACGAATGATGTTGACTCTGCACAGCTGGAATCTGCTCCAGCTCCACAGTTTCTTCCTGAACTGGAAATCCTATACGAAGACCAGGATATCCTCGCAGTAAACAAACCTGCCGGGATCGTCACCCATCCTTCCGGTTCCCACTACAGCGACAGCCTCTCCAACCAGGTTGCCGCCTATTTCCGTTCCAAAGGTGAATCTACCAAAGTCCGCTCTATTGGACGGCTGGATAAAGAAACTTCCGGTATCCTGCTCTTTGCTAGGAATCAGACTGCTGCTGCCAGATTACAAAAACAGCGGGAAAGTGGAATTTCAGAGAAAACCTACCTGGCTGCGGTTTCCGGTTCCATGCCGGAAGATACAGATGGAGCGTTTCATAGGATCACAACTCCCCTTGCCCCAGATCCAAAGAACCGTCTGAAAATGGTGATCTCTCCGGACGGTTCCCTTCCAGGCAGCAAACCGGCAGAAACTTTATATTCCGTCCTGAAATCCACTGCCCCCGATTCCAGGATCTCTGCATCCCTTGTAATGCTCCGCCTGAAAACCGGCCGCACCCATCAGATCCGTGTCCACATGGCATCTCTGGGGCATCCGCTTCTGGGTGATTCCCTGTACCATTTATCGGACACAACAAATCTTTTTTCCCGTGCTGCACTCCACGCATGGAAACTTAAATTTCAGCCACCTTTTCCAAATGGTGAAACGACTTCCAGCCCCCTCTCTTCCATGCCCTGCACTGAAAATGCCAAAAAAGAAATCTCCCTGGAAGCACCCCTTCCGGAAGATTTCAAAAAATTCTATGAGACGATATTCTGAAGCCATACGCCTTTTTTTACAAGGATAAATCCGATGACACATTTCAGCATATCCGCCACCTGGACCATTGCGTAAATCCCAAGTACAGGGAGTCCTGTAAAACGGCTTAAGGTAAATGCGATCGTCACACTTACCACCCAGATAAACACACTGTCAAACAGGAATGTGATAATAGTTTTTCCACCAGAGCGCAACGTGAAATACGCTGCATGTAAGAACGCATTCTGCGGCATGAAAAATGCTGTGATCATAATAAAATATTTCGCCAGAGTACGGGCCTCGGCATTGGTGTTGTAAAGTCTTGGAAACAGTGGTGCCATCACAAACATCACGGCTGCCACACAGGTACAGCAGAACACCGAGAATGCGATCATCTTGTTGTCCGTATCTCTGGCTTCCTTCATCTTACCGGCACCAAGAAGCTGTCCTACAACAATGGCTACAGAATCTCCCAGCGCAATAAATACGATGTTAAACACATTGTTGATCGTATTGGAAATATTTAATCCAGCTACTACATTCAATCCCCGGACGGAATAACACTGCGTCAGCATGGCCACTCCTGCTGCCCATAAAGTCTCATTGAGAAGCAGCGGTGTTCCCTTGATCAGGATCTTCTTTGTCAGATTTGCAGGGACCTTCAATGTTGAGTACAATCCCTTAGCAAAAATATTCTTCTCCGTATGCTTATGTGTCCATATCAGGACAATGCACGCTTCCACATATCTAGAAAGCACCGTCGCAACAGCAGCACCTCTCACTCCCAGTTCCGGAAATCCAAATTTACCATAGATCAGAAGATAGTTAAATGTCAGATTGATCAGCACCGCTACAATCCCCGCTTTCATGGGAAGCACGGTCTCACCGCACTCACGTAAGGTACTCGCATAGACCTGCACCATCATAAATGGAGGCAGTCCCAGAAGCATGATCCATAAATATTGTCTTCCGTAGACAAGTGTATCCCGGATCTCCTGTGCGGTTCCGTCACCTTTTAAATACATACTGATCAGCGAATCCCCTGCTGTGAGAAACAGTACGATGGTGACCGCTGTCAGGATCACTGCCATCCACAGTTTATAACGAAATGTCTGACGGACACCCTCGTGATCTTTCTGCCCGAAATACTGGGCTGTAAAAATTCCCGCACCGGATACCCCTCCGAAAATGCAGAGATTATACACAAAGATCAGCTGATTGACGATTGCCGCACCGGACATCTGCTCTGTACCGATCCGCCCGATCATAATATTATCCAGAAGACTGACAAAATTTGTGATTCCATTCTGGATCATGATCGGCACCGCAATGGACAAAACCATCAGATAAAACTTCTTATCCCCTACGAACTTCCGGAAAAAAGATGTTTTTTCTTTTACCTTCTCCATAATTTTCCCCCTTGTTCTTTTCGTTTTCCTCCATCCAAAATTCTTCACAAAAAGAAGACTGCTCCTCCGAAACAGTCTTCTTTTTCGTAAGCGTTGTAGCTACTACATTACTACAAACATTTTCTTTTTTCAATAGCTTTTTTAATATCTTTTTACTCTACCATCCGGCTCTCATCTGCAATGTATTCGAAGAAGTCGAAGTCTGCACATTTTTTGTGGAGAACGCGGTCTGCACAGGTGATTCCCACCATGGTTCCTGTGAACTCTCCGTACTTACAGTACTCATCAGAAAATCTTGTAGTGTCAAAGATACGTCCGATCTTTTCATAAGTTTCTCCGTCATAGCTCCACTCGAACCAGGATTTTCTTCCCTCTATATAAAGTCTCAGATAAACCGGTTTATCTTCTACCGGGATTCTGGTATTCAGGAACTCTGTTTTTTCTCCATTTTCCAGATGGATGATGGACAGGGCGCTCTGTCCCAGGGTTTCACTGTAATATTTCCGGAGATTGATGTAATTCATGTTGTCGTAATACAGGATCAGACCTGCGCTGTGCTGGTGTACTTCCGGTGTGAATTCCATTTTTGTGGTGATCCGTGCGTATACGCTTGTAAGCTTTCTGGCCAGGATACTTACTTTGTTGAGAGAGGTTCTGGATTCCTGTCCACGAAGGCGTACATAACCTTTTCTTGCTTTCACATCTGCAAAACGCTGGGGCATGATCCTTGGAGAATAATAGAAGTTCCCAAGTTCATCTCCATCAAAATCGTCAAAATCCGGAGTTTTTTCCACCGGGTATTCCGGAAGGGAGGTTTCCGGCACTTCGATCTTCGCCAGATTGCTTCCATCTGCCATGCGGAGCCAGTTGTCTTCGGTCCACATCATTTTCTGAATGGCCGTCTCTCTTCCAAGTGTACAGCGAAGTTCCGGTACAAAAGGTCTGGAGCAGAGATGGACCAGATAAACTTCTCCTGTGGGAAGTTCCACATAGCTTCCATGACCGGATTTCTGAAGTACAGAGTCCGGATTATAGTACTTTGGTTTCAGATGGTCTGGATCCTGGCGCTCGTAGGATTCTCCCGGAACACTGGTAACGATGGGATTCTTCGGATCTTTTTCATATGGGCCCCAGACATTTTTGGAACGTCCCATGGTAACGCAGTGATTATATCCGGTGCCACCCTCTGCACACATGATATAGTAATACTCGCCTCGTTTTGTGAGATGCGGTGCCTCGATGCAGCCTCTGTCTGTACCGCCTCTCCAGATCCGCTTCGGATAACCGATGATCTCTTTTTTCTCAGGAGAATATTCTACCATACAGATAGCCCCTGGCTTCTCGTAGCCTTCCCTTGTTTCCCACTCCAGGGATACCACGTATTTTTTGCCGTTGGTGTCATGGAAAAGTGACGCATCAAAACCGGAGGAATGAAGGTAAACCGGCTCGCTCCACGGTCCGCGGATATCTTTTGCACAGATCAGGAAATTATCCACATCAAAATATCTGGCGTTCATGGAATTCATCACTCCATAGACAACGTAGAACATATCCTCTTCCTCGCAGTAGGTCAGGCAGGGAGCCCAGATTCCTTTTGCACTTGGAAGTTTTTTGAGATCTACTTTTTCATCGTCTGTAATTACATGTGTGTACAGCTCCCAGTTTTTCAGGTCTCTGGAATGGTAGACCGGGATTCCCGGAAACCACTCAAATGTGGAAACTGCCATATAGTAATCGTCGCCTTTTCTGCAGATACAGGGGTCCGGATTAAAACCCGGAAGTATTGGATTTACGATCATTTTATTTTCCTCCTTTATCAGCCGGAAACCAGCCAAAGTCATAACATCTTCCCAGATCCCAGCTGTCCCATCCGATCCAGCCCGGAGTGTTTACGGTATCCGTGAGAAGCTTGTAGCTCCAGTAAAAATATCCGCTGCCTTTTTCCCAGAGTTCCAGCTGTGCTTTTGCCAGCGTCTCATATATCTCTTTTTTCTCTTCCGGTGAAAGACTTTCCTGCCGGCTTCCTTCTACACCGTTAAGAACGCTCTGGCCGCCTTTTGTATCGCAGCCACATGCAAGGGAATTGAACAGGCACCATTCACCGCAGATCACCGGGAAATATTTTTCCATCTCTGTAATCTGTGGCTGCAGTTCTTCTTTGATATATTTTAAGTATCCTTCAACCGTCTGGCTGCAACCTCTTGCCTCCGCAACCATGAGATACTGGTGGGTATCCAGGATCACATTGGAATATTTTTCTTCCTGCATAAAATCTTTCCACGCCATCAGTTCAAAACCATCGTGTATCACAACATATTTATCTTTTGGCATATACTCACTGATGCGGTCATATGCATCCAGATAAAACTGTCTCAGGAAATCCATTGTGATGGGTGCAGACCCTTTTGCCAATTCCGGATCTGCCGGTGCATAACGATTCTGCACATCCATAGTCTCCCACATATTTTCTGTGATCGGCTCATTTAATGGCTGGATCCCAAACAGGCCTTTTCTGTTTCCGTATCTTTTTGCAAGACGTTCCAGAACCCTGAGAGTAAATTCCACTTCATCCGGATTCTGTGCCCATTTACATACGCCGCTGATACCGCCGTTGTCAAAACCGTTCTGGCTTAATGGTACAGAATGAAGATCGATGAGAATGGTAAGTCCATATTTTTCCGCCCAGTTAAAGGCTTTATCCAATTCTTCGATACATCCGATAAATGGTTTCCGGTCACCGAAGATAAAGTATGGCACCGGGATCCTGATGGACTCCATCCCCATCCTCTTTATGGTTATAAAATCACGCTCTGTAATGTATTCTGAACGATGGATCTTTATCCTTGCCTCATATACCTCCGGTGAAAGCTGTGTGGGAAGATAATATTCATCTTCTGCGGTGGTTCCCTCAAATAATACCGGACTCATCCATTTTTCCAGTACCAGCCAGTTTCCAAGATTAACGCCTTTGATGTTCACTCTCTGATCTCCTTTTCTATTTCTGTGCACGTGTCTTCAGGTCTGCGATGATTCCATCGAATTCTTTATCCAGATGATAGAATTTCATGATCACAAGGCCGCAGGCATAAACAAGGATCGGAATCCATACGAAGCATACTTTGATGGATGTCAGCGCAGATTCTGTCTGTACAGCAGCTGTTCCGACATATCCACCGATCTCAAGAATCAGACCAAGAAGTGCAGAACCGATTCCATTGCCGATCTTGTATCCGAAGCTGCAGGCACTGTTTACAAGTCCTTCTGTACGATAGCCTGTTTTCCACTCACCATAATCAATGGTATCGGAAACCATAGCCCACATGGTAGCGCCGCCACAGGCGTTACCGATTCCGCGGATCACACTGGAAACCACGATGATTGCCATGGAGCCGCCGGAAAAATTCAGTACCAGCATTCCAATGATATCCAGAACCAGGCCAAGTGCAAATACATTTCTTTTTCCGAATTTTTTTACCAGCATGGCAATGAAAAACATGCCGCAGATCTGTACGATATTGAAGATTCCGTTGATGGTGCTTACCAGATTTTTGTCACCCAGAATGTCTTTTGCATAGTATACCGTTGCTCCTCCGTTGACAGAGTACATCAGGAAGAAAAGAGCAAGCATTCCTGTCATCATGATCCAGTATTTGTTCTTGAAAAGTGCTTTGATCCCTGTTACAAACGGTACATCTTCTGTCTGTACTTCGCCTTCATTTTCTGCCGCACGTACGCGCTCTTTTGTTCCAAAGAATGTGCATAAAAATGCGGCAATCGCTACGAAACCGAATACTACGAATGTTTTTGTCCATGCTGCTGCATTGTTTCCGAAATATTCTACAAGCGGAAGTGTGAAGGTATTGATAGTCAGTGTTCCGGCTGTTGCCAGAAGGTTACGGAAAATACTTAAAACAGATCTTTCATATGGATCCTGTGTCATCAGCGCGTTCAGTGCGGAATATGGCACGTTGATGGCTGTATAGATCACTGTGGAAACAAGGTTGTATGTAATGAATACATATACAAGTTTCGGCGTGGAAGCCCAGGATGCAGGAACAGAAAACAGAAGAATTCCGGACACTGCAAATGGGATACACATACGTAAGATCCATGGTCTTGCTTTACCATATTTCGATTTTGTCCTGTCTACGATCACTCCCATGATGATATCACTGACACCGTCAAAGATCCTGGAGATCATCATAATAGTTCCAACGGCCATTGCACTTACGTTTGCATAGTCTGTATAGTAAAACAGAAGAAATGCAGACATCGCCGTGTAGATAATGTTACAGCCAAAATCACCACATCCGTAAGAAAAACGCTCAAATATTTTTCCAAAGGTCAATTTGCTCTTTTTATTCATATTTTTTTACCTCTCCCTTTTTTTCTTTCGCTTTTCCATGGCCATGGAGCTTTGTTTTATGGTATTATACTATCATAATGATTCTACACGGATTAGGTCAGAAAAGCTCTAATATATAGGTCGATATTCTCTTTTTCAGGAGGCTATATGTATAAAAAAGAAATTTCCTATGAGATCATAGATTATTCCGGTATCACGAATGTTAAATTTTATACGTCAACGGATAACGGAAGCTACATTCCTTCTCACTGGCACCGAGCTGTTGAGATCCTTTACATGCAGGAGGGAGAACTGGATGTTACAGTGGAATCTTCCAGCTTCACCATTTATCCCGGAGATTGTATCCTGATCAACGCCAATGTGATCCATTCCACTAAATGTATTATTCCAAACAGAGCTATCGTCCTCCAGATTCCGCTGGATTTTATAGAAAAATATATCCCGGATGTTCAGCAGTTCATGTTCATCTGGGATTATCAAACGAAAGATCCGGTAAAAAAGACAAAACTGGATATGCTGAAAACCACTCTGGAGCAGCTGCAGATCATTGATGATATCCGCCCTGACGGATTTATCCTGCGATTTAACAGCCTGATCTTTGAACTTTTGTTCCAGCTGTATCACAATTTCAGTGTCAAAGTTTTTCAAAGTGACTTAAGCCAGCAAAAAAAAGATCTGGACCGGCTGAATCTGGTGCTGAATTATATTTCTGAGAATTACAAACGGCCTATTTCCCTGGATGAGATTGCAGGTGTTGCTTATCTCCAGACTGGATATTTCTGCCGTTTTTTCAAGAAAAAGATGGGGGTTACATTTCTGGAATATCAGAATGAATACAGACTTTCGTTTATTTACAAAGATCTGATCAACACGAAAGATCCCGTGCATGTGATCCTGGAACGGCATGGTTTCACCAATTATAAGCTGTTCCGCCGGATGTTCCAGGATCACTTCGGGTGCACACCTACGAAGGTACGGGAGAATATGAAGAAATAAATTTTCTTAAATATCAAAACTTCCGGGAGCTGGACAACATACTCCCGGAAGTTTTATTATCTATAGTTCCTGGCCATTGGTCTCAATGACATGTTTATACCAGTAGAAGCTCTTTTTCTTATAACGCTTCATAGTTCCGCTGCCATCATCATTGCGGTCCACGTAGATGAATCCGTAACGTTTGCGAAGCTCTGCTGTGGATGCGCTGACAAGATCGATACAGCCCCAGGTAGTGTATCCCATCAGATCTACGCCATCCATGACAGCTTCTTCCATCTGACGGATGTGATCTCTGAGATAGGCGATGCGGTAATCGTCTTCTACGGTCATCTCGCCATCTGCTCCCTGAATCAGCTGATCAAATGCACCAAGGCCATTCTCCACGATAAACAGAGGTTTCTGATAGCGGTCCCAGAGTGTATTCAAAATATAGCGAAGTCCCTTCGGATCGATCTGCCATCCCCAGTCGCTGGCTTTCAGATACGGGTTTGGCACACCGCCCAGAAGATTTCCTTCTCCTCGGACATTTTTTTCCGGATCTGCAGTTGCACAGACACTGACATAATAACTGAAGGAAACAAAATCTACGGTATTTTTCAGGATCTCCATATCTTCATCTGTCACAGAAATGCTGATCCCGTTTTCCCGCATATAACGTTTCGCATATCCCGGATAGCAGCCGCGGACATGAACATCCGCAAACATCATGTTCTTATGATCCTGCTCCATGGCAGCAAGAACATCTGCCGGATCAGGTGTCAGCGGATATACCGGCATGCTTAAGATCATACAGCCGATCTTGAAATCCGGATTGATCTCATGACCGATCTTGGTTGCCCAGGCGCTGGCTACAAGCTCATGGTGAACTGCCTGGTAAAGATCACTCTGGGAAAGTTTTTCTTTCGGCGTGTTGATCCCGCCGCTCATAAATGGAGACTCCAGAATGGAATTGATCTCATTAAATGTGAGCCAGTATTTTACCTTATCTTTATAACGGTTGAAAACTGTAGTCACATACCGTTTATAAAATCCGATCAGATCACGGTTTACCCACCCGTCATAATGCTCTGTAAGATAAAGCGGAGTCTCATAATGAGATAAGGTTACCAGGGGCTCGATTCCGTATTTTCTGCACTCGTCAAAGAGATCATCATAGAACTTAAGGCCTGCCTCATTGGGAGTTTTCTCATCCCCCTTCGGGAAGATCCTGCTCCAGGCAATGGAAGTACGGAATACCTTAAATCCCATCTCTGCAAACAGCTTGATATCTTCTTTGTAATGATGGTAAAAATCAATTCCCACCAGCTTCATATTGTCTTCTGTGGGTGCTGCCGTCCTCGGGCTTTTAATCCCGTGAGGAAGGACATCCTGAATGGAAAGTCCTTTGCCATCCTCGTTGTATGCACCTTCACACTGATTGGCAGCTACTGCGCCGCCCCATAAAAAATTCTTGGGAAACATTTTTTTCATTCCTTTCCTTCCGGACATCAGATATCCAGCGCTGCGTGATAACCCCAGTATACTGCATTGGTGATGGTGGAAACTCTGCTTACATCACCGATCACAGCCACGTATGGCGCACAGTCACGAAGCTCATCCACAATGTCGGTTCTGGATCTCTGACCCAGGGCACAGATAATGGTGTTTCCAGGAACCAGAACTTTTTTGCCCTCTTTATCCTCACACCATACGCCTTCTTCGGTTACCTCGAGGCCCTTGTATCCTGTATAAACTTCTGCGTATTTGTCAATCTCTTTCAGAAGAAGCGGTCTGTGTCTTACATTGGCATCCGGTGCAAGAACATCTCTCATCTCCACAATGCGGACTTTCTTTCCTTCCATTCCGAGGTGGATGGCACACTCGCATCCTGCAAGGCCGCCGCCAAAGACAACTACCTCATCTCCTACTTTTTCTTTCTCTTTATAGTAGTTGTTTACGATTACCACATTTTCTCCGTTCAGTCCCGGAATCGGAGGTACCAGCGGTCTGGAACCTGCCGCAATGATCAGTGCATCTGCGTTTTCTTTTTCCGCATACTCTTTTGTCACCGGTGTAGATGTACGGATCTCCACGCCTGCTTTTCTTGCAAGAAGCTCGTAAGTTCCTGCAAGCTCGTACATCTCATGCTTAAATGGCAGGGCCTGCTCGCTTTTCAGGATTCCGCCCAGAGTATCCTCTTTTTCACAGAGAATGACCTGATGGCCTCTTCTTGCCGCTGTATAAGCTGCGTACAGACCTCCCGGGCCGCCGCCTGCTACCAGGACTTTTTTCTTAGCAGGTGCCGGCTGTACTTCATCCCCTTCCATCTCACGTCCGATCAGCGGATTGACGGTACATCTTCTTGTGGAAGTTGCTGCTCTTTCTGCCATGCAGGTAAAGCATCTTAAACACTTTACGATCTCCTCATCTCTGTTTTCCATGACTTTTCTTGGAAGGAAGGGATCTGCAAGAAGTGCTCTCGCCATGTAAACGATATCGGCTTTTCCCTCTGCAATGATCTGCTCCATCTGTGCAGGATCGTTCAGGCCACCGATGGTTGCAACCGGAATGGACACATGTTTCTTGATCTCAGCCGCAAGGTAAACGTTACATCCGTGATCTTTGAACATGGACGGATGGGTATCACCGAACCCTCTCTGATAAGTTCCTGCGGAAACGTGAAGAAGATCAATATATGGCTCCAGAACTTTTGCAATCTCCACACCGTCTTCCAGTGTGTAGCCGCCTTCAAAAAGTTCAGAACCGCTCATACGGAACTCGATGGGGAATCCAGGTCCCACACCTTCACGGACTGCCTTCAGAACCTCCACTGCAAAACGACAGCGGTTTTCAAGGCTTCCGCCATACTCATCGGTACGCTTGTTAAAATACGGAGAAAGGAACTGGTTGATCAGCCAGCCATGTCCGCCGTGGACCATGATCATCTCAAAACCTGCTCTTTTTGCCAGGGATGCTGTCTCTTTATAGGAAGCCACGATCTCATCGATCAGCTCTTTTGTGAGGACTTTTACCTCCACACCATCCGGACGGACAGTATCAGACGGGCCCCACTGGTTCATGGATTTCTGTCTGGATTTATCTGTCATATAAGTTCCTGCATACATTCCGGAATGGGAAAGTTCAATGCTCGGGATGGCACCGTGACGGCGGATGGCGTCTGCAGTATAAGTTGCGGATGCCAGGGAATTCAGGATGGATGTGTCCAGATGATAGGCATGGGAGCCATCGGTTTTCGGATGTACCATACACTCGCTGACTGTTACGGCACCTGCACCGCCTTTTCCTCTCAGTTCATAAAAGGCTGTAGATTTCGGGCCGATACATCCGTCGTTTGTAATATCTGTTCCGCCCATCGGAGCAGAAAACATACGGTTTCGAAATGTTACACGTCCAATCTGGATCGGTTTGCATAAGTTTGGATATTTTCGGATCATAATTACCTCCTGTTATTCTGTAAGGAGAGCTCTCAAATATTCGCCCTCTCTTCTGTTTTCAAGCAGTTCCATGAGTTCATTTACTTTTTCAAGACTGATCTTTTTCTCTCTTGCTTTCATATGTACATAAACAGCACCGATCAGGTTTGCGTCATTGTAAAAACGGCAGCTTGTCACCTCCGGGACCGGAAGTGTCCAGGGATACATGCCGTTGATCTTTGCAAGTTCTTCACGGATCAGCTGAAGAAGCAAAGGCTGTTCACTGATCCCGCCGCCTAATGCGATCTTTTCCGGATCAAACATATACTGGCAGTTGTGGATATGGATGGCCAGTTTTTTTGCATGGTTCCGAATTCCTGCCAGAGCTTTTTCATTTCCCTGGTTTGCAAGAGAGAACGCTTTTTCCCCGTTTAATTCTTCTACAGGAATGCCCGTTTCCTCTGATACACTGTTAAGCAGTGCCTGGGCACCGGCTGTTTCTGCAAGACTGTTGGACATTTTGTAGTCATCCTTGCTGTCTGTGATCACATAGCTGAATTCTCCTGCCATGAAATTTTTGCCACTTACGATCTCACGGTTAACGATCACGGCACCGCCTACTGCTGTTCCGCAGACAACAACGATAGCATTCTGGCAGTCCTTTAAAGATCCCTGCCAGATTTCGGCCAAGGCTGCACATTTGGCATCGTTTTCCACAGTTACCGGAATCCCGACTTTTTTCTCCAGAATCTCTACGATATTTACATTGCTGATGCAGAAAAGACTTCCGCCGGTATACATAAAGCCTTTTTTGGAATCAATGATCCCCGGCATGCTTAAGGCAATTCCTTCAATCTCATACTGCCCTTTGATTCTGTCACAGATATCTGTCAGAGACTGGATAAATATTTCCAGAGAATCCTGTTTTGTGGGGGTTTTGTCTTTTTCCAGGATGGAACAGTTCTCAGTGATCACTGCATATTTGATAAATGTTCCTCCTACATCAATCGCCAAGTAATTCATGGTGTCACCTCTTTTTTGCGGATTTTTTCTTTGCTGTAGATGATGTTTCCTTCGCCGCCGTCCAGACGGTTGAAATATTCATTGGCTTTTTTTGCAACAAAGGCCTGCTGCCCCATAAAGTTAAAGGGAACATCATCTGCCTGATCTTTCATGATCGTATCGCAGACTTCGATCACACTGTGGATCATATCTTTGGAAGCCCAGATCACATGATGGCAGAGACAGGTTGTGTCAAAGCGCCCCTCCAGTCTGTTCTGGATCTGGATCAGATTTTCTCTGTATTCTTCCACAGTAAGGGAATTCTCATCAAAAAGGAATGTTGCATTATTGCAGGCATCTCCAAGGATCAGGATCTTTTCTTCCGGAATCAACATGACCATGGTTCCTGGAGTGTGCCCCGGGAGGGCATAGGTTTCCACGGAAATCCCTCCCAGGTCAAATCTGTCACCATCTTTCAGGTTTTTAAAAATCATCGGTGCAGGCGGCAGAAAGGTCTCTTCCAGTCCTTCCGGCATCTGGCCGCCAAGTCCTGCCAGTACATATCCTTTTCTGTTTTCTATGGAATTCATCCCCAGATAAACTTGGGTATCTGCATGGTTCATGTAGATCTCACATTCTTTTTTTCCATCGTTCCCGGTGAATTCCGGAGCTCCCATTGCATGATCCACGTGACCATGGGTAAGAAGTACTGTAAGAGGTTTCTCCGTAAGTTTTTCCACAAAATCCCGAAGGTTTCCGGCTCCCACACAGGTATCAATCAGCAGGGAGCGTTCCGATCCGTTTACCAGATACATGATCTCACCGGTGAGACTCAGGATTGCTGTGACTCTGTCGTTTACTTTTTCTGCTCTGTAAAAATCGGCCATTTTATTCTTCCTCCATATCAAGAAGTTTGGATAACTCTGTTCGAAGATTATCCACGATTTCTCTGGTAAATCCCATATAAAACAGTTTTTCCAGACTCTGGATACTCTCGTAAAAATAATCCTGATTTCCGGTAGAAAGGAAATACATCAGCATTGGAGATACTCTCTCGATCACTTTCATAGCCTCCGGATCATGCATCATATCCTTAAACATGGTTTTGTTATTATAGCGCTGGCGAAGATCTTCTGTGGGACAATATTCATAGTGATAATTTCCGGCTTCCACTTCCATCACTTCCCCTTCATAGAACGGAAGTCCGATCACTGCACTGCATCCAAATGGAACCTGGATATCTACTGTTACTTTTCCGTTCTTCAGGATTTCCCAGTTTACTTTGTATTCGCCATATGCAGAGTCATAAGTCATATGCATATATTTCAGTTTTCCGTTCATCAACGGTGTGATCAGAGCTTTTTTAAAGCCAGGCTCCAGGGCTTTTAAACCAGCCACATCTCTGTAGAGATATTCTACAACAGAACCATAAGAATAGTGGTTCAGGGAATTCATCATCGTACCACTTAAATGACCGTCATCCAGAACGGAATTCCATCTTTCCCAGATTGTTGTTGCTCCAAGATTGATGCAGTGCATCCATCCCGGATAATCTTCCTGAAGAAGGAAATAAAAAGCGTCTTCCTCGAATCCGTTTTCGGCGAGAACCCTGCAAAGGATCGGTGCACCTGTAAATCCGCCCTTTAATTTGTAGCAGTCTTTGTAAAATCTTGCTTTCAGTCCTGCCACAACAGCTTCTTTTTCTCTGTAGATCCCGGAATATAAAGCTACAATATATCCAGTCTGGGAATCAATTGCCAGACGTCCCGTTTCTGTAAAATATTCCCGGATGATCGCTTCTCTGATCTTCTGATAGAGGTCATCATAATAACGCTTATCCTCTTCATAGCCGAGAATTTCTGCTGCTTTTGCAGTCTTCTGCACAGACATTGCATAGTAGTTGGAGCCAATATAATAGGCATCTGTTCCACCTTCCATGCTCTGCTCGGTTCTTCCGTCAAGTGCAAGCCAGTCACCCAGCTGATTTCCGAAATCATAAAGATATTTCTGTCCTCTTGCCTGGTCTTCCCTGGTGATCTTATCCACCCAGTCCTTCATCATCGGATAACTGGATCTCAACATTTCTATATTTCCTGAATGTTCATAAACCACCATTGGAAGGAATGTGGCAATGTCTCCCCATACACTGGAAAAGATCGGTCCGTTTGGATCAAGTACCGGAATCACTCCCGGAAGGATTCCATCGTATTTTACCTGCTCATTTCGAAGGTCGTGGATGAATTTCTGATAAAAAGCTGTAGTGTCCATATTAAAACTTGCTGTTCCGGCAAATACCTGTGCATCCCCGGTCCAGCCAAGCCTTTCATCTCGCTGCGGACAGTCTGTAGGAAAATCTACGAAATTTGATTTCTGTCCCCACAGCGCATTTAAGAACAGTCTGTTCACTCCTTTGTGACCTGTCTCGATATATCCGGTCCTGTCCATTTTTGAGTAAACTGCTTTTCCGGTAAAATCTTCTGCTTTTACTTCTCCCGGCCATCCTGTCACACGTACATAACGGAATCCAAAATATGTAAAAGAAGGACGCACCAGCTCTTCCCTTCCATCGGATATATATACAAACTGAGATTTTGCAGCACGGTAATTTTCATTATAAAAATTGCCATCCTGCAGAATTTCTCCATGGTCGAATGTAATCTTTGTTCCTTTTGGCAGATGATTCTTAAAGGTTACATATCCGGCAAAATTCTGTCCGAAATCCAGGACTGTTTCTCCTGCCGGTGTATGGATCACTTCTTTTACCGGCATATCTTCCATTTCCATTACAGGGAGGCTGTATCTGGAAACAAGTTTTCCTTCTGCTTCTGTAAGAACTGCCTGTCTCGCCGGATTTTCTTTTTCTTCCCATAACAGATGATTGATGATCTCGCCGTCATAAATTCCATCATCTTCCACATCAGAGCCAATATAGTTCCAGGTTTCATCTGTTCCGATCACCTGAATCTCGCCATCTTCATAGATCAGACGAAGTTCTGCGATCAGTTTAAAGGTATCACCAAAATTATTACTCTGGCTGTTCAGTCCGAATTTTCCCTTATACCAGCCATTTCCCAGCGATACGGCCAGCTGGTTTTCTGCTGTTTTCTGCATTTCTGTATGGTTATCAATATTTTTAATATCTTCTGTAACATCAAATGTAAGGTACTGTTCTTCATCGTGATAATTGCTGTAATAAGGAGTCAGAACTTCTTCTCCGACTTTTTTTCCGTTTAATTTTGCCTCAAAAAGTCCAAGACCGCAAATATAAAGTCTGGCTGAAGCAGGTTTTTTCTTTACTTCAAAGTTTTTTATAAAGAGAGGATGAAAAGTATCTTCTTTTTTTGTTGTGATCCATTTTCCCATCCATGGATCATCCATCTTTCCGGTTTCAAAATATGCAGGCTCTGAAACAGCTGTTTCTCCTTTATCGTTTGTGACGGTTACTTTTACATAATATCTTGTATATGCACTCCTGGTAAACTCCAGTTTTTCTGCCGCGCTGTTAAGATCTTTTCCTTCTTTTTCCCAGAGAATCTCTGAAAAATCTTCTTTCAAAGATACTTCTATTTTTGCATTCTGCTGTCTTCTGGCAGATGTCTCACGAACTTTCCATGATACACATACGGTCTCAAAGTCAAATCCCACCGGATTTTCCATGCCGTTGATTCTTATATTTGCAACTTTCATATATTTATATTTCTCCTCTTACTCTGGAATATCCACGATCACAACTTCAGAAACGCCCCCAAAGACTAGAATGTATGTCTAATTTTCGGAGGCGCAAGCAGTTTTCTCTGCTTTTTCTCAGTTATTTATTTATCAGCTTTATTCAGCTGCTTCCATTTTCTTTAAATCTCTCTCGCAATGATACAGGATTACCATCAGTACAAAGATAGCGATTACCATGATAAATGGCAGCCAGTTGTACAGGAAGTTAATTGCTGTGGAAACACTTTCCGGCTGTGCGATGCCCTGTGCATCCAGAGATCCGTCATAGCCTGCACCATTGAGAACCCAGCCAAATACAGCTGTTCCAAGTCCGAGACCGATCTTCTGTGCTGCAGAAACACCGGCATTTCCAAGGCCAACGGTATCAATTCCTGTTTTCTTTGTTCCGTATGTAATGGTATCTGCAACCATTCCAAGTGCCATACCGCCGGCCATCCCAACGCCGCAGCCTTTCAGTACATTGAAGATGATCATTACGATCGTGCTGGAACCGCTGAAAACAGCGAATCCAAGGAATCCAAGTCCCATAACTACCATTCCAGCTTCATAAACAGCTGTTTTTCCAAACTTTTTCATAAATGCAGGTGTTACAAACATGACTGCAAACTGTGCAATGGAAATGGAGTTGGATACCCAGCTGTACTGTCCCATATCATAGAGAACGTACTGACAATAATATACATTTCCCATTGCATACATGATGATTACGAAAAATACTACAAAACTTGCAACTGTTACGATCACCCAGTATTTGTTCTTAAAAAGTGCTTTTACAGTTTCCCATGTGCCTGCTTCTCTGCCTGCACTTGCTGATTTCTGAGTATCTTCCTCTGCGCTTTCAGCAGAATGTATTCTCTCTTTTGTTGAGAAAACACTGAAGAAAGTAATTACGATCATTGCGATGCAGTAGATTAACATTGTGATCGTAAATGCTCTCTGTGTATAAATGGTTTCTGTACTGCTTGTAAAGATTCCAAGTAAGGTAACAAATGTTGAGTTTACAACTACATTTCCAAGTGTCTGGAAAATCTGCTGGATATTTCCAAGAAATCCTCTCTCATAAGGATTTGCTGTCATCAATGAGATCATGGAATAATACGGTACCAGCATTCCTGTAAGGCATACAGCATTTACAATGTTATACATCAGGAAAATATATACATACTGTGCCATTTCCGGGAAGTTCTGCGGTACAAAAAACAACAGCATCGTGGTGATTCCAAATGGAATACACATTCGTAACAGCCAGGAACGGCCTTTTCCAAGTTTTGACTTTGTACGGTCTACCATACGTCCTACGATCACATCTGAGATTCCGTCAAAGATTTTGGATACTGCAAAAATTGTGGCAATGATACCTGCGTTCAGTCCTACTGTACTGGTAAAATAAATCGTCAGAAAAGAACCAATGATACCATTGATCATATTAAAGGCAAATCCGCCTGTTCCGTAACCGATACGTTCGCTCCATGCCAGGCTGGCATTGGGATCGTTGTGTTTACTTGCCAAACTAAACATATCTCTTTCTCCTTTTCCCTTTTTCTTTTGATGGGTTTTCTGCATCTTCCGTGTTTTCTGCTCTTATAAAATTACTTTTATTTATCACCTTCTGTCATTCTTGTGTTTTCCTGTTGATAGTGATATTATCAGAAATAAGGGAACAGGATAACGTCTTTAAACGACATATAGTTTATCCTTTTCGGACATATATGTGTTTCCTGTTGAAGCTTGTCGACAAGTAATTTAGGTGATTTTATGAAAGAATACAAAAGTTTAACAGAACTGATTCCTGAAATGGAACCTGATGAAATATTTTATAAACGGATTTTTCTGGAATATCCGGAGGCTCATCTGGACCAGGCACATACAGTGGAAGAAATAGAAAAACTCTGTCCGGAAGCATCTTCCCATGCAGCAGCCGGTTTTACTTATCATCCGGGAAATGCTCTGGATGAAACCATTCTTCCTTCTGATGAAGATACGATCATTTTCCGCCACAACCGATATTCTCCTGCGTTTTTACATTCTCACACTTTTTTTGAGATGATCTATGTGCTTCGTGGAACCTGTGAAAATATATTTACTTCTCATACGATTTCCATGCAGGCTGGTGATATCTGTATTGTGGCACCTTCCATCATCCATGCTTTAAGTGCATTTAGCGATGACTGCGTGATCTATAATTTTCTGATAAAGAGCCAGACTTTTGAAGCTGTATTCTTAAATTCGCTTCCTAAATATGGTACTTTACATGATTTTTTCAGCCGTGCACTTTATTCTCCCGGTTCTCAGTTTTATCTGTATTTTAAATCCGGAAAGGACCCACAGCTTGTAAATTTATTCAAAAAAATCCTGAAGGAATACCGGGCGCAAAAACGGTACAGTCCTTCTATGATAAACGCTCTGCTTGAAATCTTCTTTATCTGTCTTCTCAGAAACCATGAGAAAAACATGATCGTACCAAACCCGGCAGGAAAGAAGCAGGAAAAAAATATTATTTTTATACTAAAATATATTGAACTTCATTACGCAACGCTCACCCTTCCGGAGCTGGCTTCTTTTTTTAATTACAGCGAACGGCAGCTGACCCGAATCCTGAAAAACTATACAGGACAGACTTTTTCCTCTCTTATCCAGAATATCCGCCTGTCCAGAGCGGCGGAGCTGTTAAAACAGCCGGACCGTTCCGTCACTGCTGTTATGGAAGAAATCGGTTATTCCAACATTACACACTTCTACAAAATATTTGAGAAAAAGTTCCATATGACGCCTGCGGAGTACCGGAATACCTTATAAAACCTGTATGTGTTTCTATATGTAAGAAAAGAAAAAGCCTTATAATATTACTGTAAATGATAGGTCTGATATGTCCTAAAATCTGACTTTTTAAATTGCCAGTCTTTGAGTAACTATACTATTTACAGCAAATATAATAAGGCTTTCTATGTTTTTACAGTTTCATAGCACCGCGGATGCAGCTCTCAATATACTCTTCACCCAGATCTGTATTCAGGCTGAGATCAAAATTTCCTGCTGCGCCCCACATACGGCGTGTGTAATAACGGTAGTTGTCTGCGCGGAGTTTTTCGTTTTTCTGGACAACAGCTCTTGCTTCTTTCTCGGAGATGTTCTGGCTCCTTGCTACTCTTTTGATCCTACTTTCCAGTGGCGCGGAGAAGAATACTTTCAGGCAGTTTGCGGAATTTCTGAGAACGTAATCTGCACAGCGGCCTACGATGACGCAACTGCCTTTTTCCGAAAGATCACGTACGACCTGACATTCTGCTTCAAAAATCTTGTCCTTCGGTGCTTCGTCCTGCATATCTGTGTTCAGATACATCTGATTGACCAGATCGTAGAGAAGGCTGTTTGTCATGATCTCCTCATTTTTCTTAATGAATTCCGGTGTGTAGCCTGTGGTTCCTGCTGTCATCTGGATGATCTCTGCATCATAGAAATCGTAGCCCAGCTTTTCTGCGAGTGCCTTGCCCATATCGTGGCCACCGCTTCCAAACTGCCTTCCAATGGCGATGACATTTTTTCCATAAGTTCCTGCTGTCTGCTCGTTTGCTTCGCTCTCGTTTTCCACAGATGCTGTTTCCAGGAAGATCATGTCTTTCAGGAATGCAAGTTTCTTTCCGATGAGTCTGGCAATAAAGCCTACCAGAAGGGCTGCGATAACCGTACCTTCTCTCACGCCGTCCAGTCTTCCTGCGAATACGAAGGAAAGTACTGCAGCGATCACTGCCATGGATACGTCAAAACAGATCTTGGTTGTTCCGAAGTTTGTTTTCCATGTGAGGACAATGGCGCGGACAAAGGATTCTCCAGGAAGCATAACAACGTCTGCCAGAACTTCCATATATACACCGACACCAAGAATCAGACATCCGATGAGCAGGTATACGATCTTCATGACATACGCTTCCGGGTTGACCCAGGAAAAAAGGATCATGGTGAGATCGATAAAATATCCAAATATGATGGATACCGGAATCTGAAGGATGTGCTCCAGTTTAAAGTTCTTTCTCAGGATGATCAGCTGCAGCACGATCAAAAAAATACTGAAAAAAATGGTAAAGTTTCCAAGTGTAAATGGAAAATTCAGGCTTAACACATAGGGAATCGATGAAATCGGTGAAGTTCCCAGGTTTGCCTTGGTGATCAGACTGACTCCCAGGGAGTTTACAAACAGTCCCACCAGAAATATCAAGTATCGTTTTAGTTTCTCCATTATTTTTTGTCTCCTCCTCGTTGTACAGATTTTAATCGGATAATTATGCCTATGCAGCCATTATCCGGTTATCATAAAGCGGACCTCCGCCTGTTTATTTTATCTCAGCAAGATTTCTGTAGATCCTGTGAAATATCTCCATAAATACTTTCTGCTCTTCTTCTGAAATATTGTTTAAGGCCGTTTCTTCAATCTTTTCAAAAGTTTCTTCTACCAGCTTCTGATTTTTCTTTCCGGATTCTGTCATAAAAATATGAAAGGTACGACGGTTTCCGTTAAGCATTTTTCTCTCGATCAACCCTTTTTCTTCCATACGATTCAGGATCGATGTCAGGGATCCTGCTTCAATCAGGCATCCTGCCGCAATTTCCTTCTGGCTGGCGCCGTCGTGATCTTTCAGGTAATCCAGGACTTTGGGCTGACCCAGGGTAAGGCCTGTATCTTTCAGCTGTTCCATCAGTTTTTTCTGGACCATCATGTGGTTTGCCATGGACAGATAGTGAAAGGAATCGTTCATATATCTTTCTCCCTTTTTTAATAGTTATAATTCAAACGTTTAGAATTATAACTATATTGATGGCGTATGTCAATATTATTTTTAAAATATGTTGGAATTCTGTACAAAAAAGAGAGCTTTTTTTATTTCAGTCTGCACAAAATATAGGAAAAATCGTAAGGACAAACGTATAAATAAAATGATCCTCTGCCTGCATAAAAAAACAGCGAAATGGATATTCGTTTCCATTTCACTGTTTAATGTTTTTTCTGTTAATAAGTTTGTGTTATGTTGTTTTATGCAACTTGATTCTTGTTGTTGGTAACGGTGATCAGATGGCTCTTGATCAGTACCGGACGTACTGCGTTGTAGATGATTGCTACCAGGATTACAGATACCACTGCATTGATGAAGGTTGCTGCCGCACTCATTTTTGCAAGTGCCTGTGCAAGCTCCTGAGGCTGTCCTAAAATGTACTGTTTGTAAAAATATCCTACGATAGGATCTGCTACTACGTTAAATGCCAGTCCTGCGATGGATGCGATCACGCTCCATTTGAATACATATTTCTTATCTGTACTTTCGTTGATCTTTGCAACTTTGTGTGCTACAAGACCTACGATCAGACCGATACAGAATTTCAGTACAAAAGTTTTTGGTGCTCCTGTGATGTAAACAGGGTCCATAATGTCTGCGATTCCCATTCCGATTGCTCCGGAAAGGCCTCCGTATACACCGCCCAGAAGCAGTGCTGCCAGTACACAGAATGCGTTTCCGATATGGATAGATGTTGCATCTCCGCCTGGTACTGGGATCTTGATCTGCAGGAATGTGAAGGATACGTAGCATAAAGCTGCTAATAATGCAGTTTCTGCAAGTTTGACTACTGTGTTGTTCTGTGTGTTCATAATAATTCCCCTCTCGTGTTTTGTTATTACTTTAGTGTGTGAATAATTTAGTGTATGAATGTAATAACACGGGTGTTATGGTACTGCTTGTTTGGGTGTATTACAAGGGGCAATTTTTATGTTTTTTTAGGGGACAGTTTTTTGTGGTAATAAAAAAAGCGGCTGTTTTAGCCACTTTCTTTGGTATTGTATATTCAAAACTACATACATGTTTGTTGATGGTTAATCTTTTTGAATCAAGTTTTACCTGCGTGCCGATTTGCCTTTTTTTCACGGGCTCGCAGCTAAAGCTGCATCGCCTGTTTTTTTAGGCTACTCCAGCGGTGGTCATCTCACGACTCCGTCGTTCGATGTCATTTGCTTCGCAAATGTTCAGTCTGCATCATAAATGGTTCTCCACAAGCAAGCTTGCTCCGCCCCATTTCTGCTACATCCTGCCCGCTTCCTCGGCTAGTTGGTCAAGCCCTCACCCGATTAGTAACAGTCAGCTCCATGCATTACTGCACTTCCACCTCTGCCCTATCTACCTCGTCGTCTTCAAGGGGGTTTACTTCACTAAGAATGGGATATCTCATCTTGAGGGGGGCTTCACGCTTAGATGCCTTCAGCGTTTATCCCTTCCGGACTTGGCTACCCGGCCATGGCTTTGGCAAGCCAACCGGTCCACCAGCGGTC
>NZ_JAHLPQ010000006.1:0-167335 GCF_018917985.1 Blautia sp. MSJ-36
GACCGCTGGTGGACCGGTTGGCTTGCCAAAGCCATGGCCGGGTAGCCAAGTCCGGAAGGGATAAACGCTGAAGGCATCTAAGCGTGAAGCCCCCCTCAAGATGAGATATCCCATTCTTATGAAGTAAACCCCCTTGAAGACGACGAGGTAGATAGGGCAGAGGTGGAAGTGTGGTAACACATGGAGCTGACTGTTACTAATCGGGTGAGGGCTTGACCAAGAAACGCAGGTTAAGAATTGATTCAAAGAGTTTGATTAACCATCAACAAGCATGTATGTAGTTTTTAAGGTACAAACCTTAAATTAAGTATTCCTCCTTAGCTCAGTCGGTAGAGCATGCGGCTGTTAACCGCAGTGTCGTTGGTTCGAGTCCAACAGGGGGAGCTTTTTTATTGCCTGTAAACGTGAAGTTTATGGGATTTTTTTATTTTATAAAAGAAATTGTAGATATATAAACAACGCCTGCGTATACAGAAAAATATTTGTATACACAGGCGTTACTTTTTTGGACAAGTTTCCGCTCAGTATTTGCTACTTTTGTACTTATACAGGAGCTTTACTTGTTGTAATCAAAGGAAAATGAGATCGCAATTTATCGAATGAAGTTTGTCATGATCTTCTGCTCTGTCTCAGGAGCCTCGATACCGGCCTTTTTACCGGCTTCAATGCATTTTAAGAGCCATGCCATATTATTGCCTACTGTACGCATGATCTGAAGGCCCTCGGCGTCTTTTCTGACGTCATCCGGAGTGTTGCCGTGAACCATTGGCCAGTAGTTTCCGGATACAACTGGCATCTGATGGTAGGTAAAGTATTTGATCAGTACATCCAGAGTTGCAGTAGTACCGGCACGTCTTGCGGAAGCAACTGCTGCAGCTGGTTTGTGGATCATGTCTTTTCCGGCTTTGGAAGCGAATTTATCCATAAATTCAATGATCTGGCCGGAAGGAGAAGCCCAGTAAACAGGAGAGCCAACAACAAGGGCATCAGCCTCTTTCATAATGGCAGCTGCGGCAGCAACGTTCTCAGGGTCAGGGTCGCCAGCCTGGAAGATCTCAGCCTCCACACCATTCTTCTTTAAGGTTTCTGCGATTTCTGTAAGTGCTGTATAAGTGCAGCCTTCTTTTCTCGGACTGCCGTTCAGTAATAAAACTTTCATTATTGAGTGTCATCCTTTCATATGAATTTTCGGCGACTGACTATGATAGAAGTCGCTGTATTTTCAATTATATACAGGGAAAAAATAATGTCAATGTTGGAAAAAAACAGAAAAAATTTTTTAGGATGATGCTTCGAAGAGTAACGGAGAACCCTCGAAAAGCCTTATTTTATAAGGGTTTTCGGCCTGTTTTACAGCTTTGTAAAAAAAATTGAAATTTTTCAAAAAAAAGCTTGCAATTATGAAAAAGGTATGGTATTATTTAACTCGTCGCTGAGGGAAATACGAAACAGCGAAAAACAAATACGAAATATGGCTCCATGGTCAAGCGGTTAAGACACCGCCCTTTCACGGCGGTAACAGGGGTTCAAATCCCCTTGGAGTCACTTAAAACTAAATTGGATATTCATTGACTCGATTCAACATTTGGTGTTAATACGCCGATGTGGCTCAATTGGCAGAGCAGCTGATTTGTAATCAGCAGGTTATCGGTTCGAGTCCGATCATCGGCTTTTTGGACCTTTAGCTCAGTTGGTTAGAGCAACCGGCTCATAACCGGTCGGTCCTGGGTTCGAGTCCCCGAAGGTCCATTTTATAAGTTTTATATTTTGCATGGCCCAGTGGCTCAGTTGGTTAGAGCGCCGCCCTGTCACGGCGGAGGTCGAGAGTTCGAGTCTCTTCTGGGTCGTTCATATTTGGGGTCTTAGCTCAGCTGGGAGAGCATCTGCCTTACAAGCAGAGGGTCATAGGTTCGAGCCCTATAGGCCCCATTTTTGAACAATTTAATTGAATATGCGGGTATGGTGGAATAGGCAGACACAAGAGACTTAAAATCTCTCGGGGGCAACTCCGTGCCGGTTCAAGTCCGGCTACCCGCAGTATCAGTAAGATTCCTTTTCAGGAATCTTTTTTTGTGTCATAAGATTTGTTTGCAGAAATAGGAAAATATTCCTAGTGTGTTGGTAGGGATATTGACAAGGTTATTTTCCCATGATAGAATCCTGACAGTTATAAAACGAATCAGACAGACATGGATAAAATCAGTCTGTTAACTGCAGAAATATATATGGAAAGAATATAAGGAGAAATCAGAAAATGCTGAATCAGTTTTCAAGAACAGAATTATTAATTGGAAAAGAAGGAATGGAAAAGCTGAAAAATTCCAGAGTTGCAGTATTCGGAATTGGCGGCGTTGGCGGATATACAGTGGAAGCACTGGTGAGAAGTGGTGTGGGAACCCTGGATCTGATCGATGATGACAAAGTATGCCTTACCAATATCAACCGCCAGATTTATGCAACAAGAAAAACGGTAGGAAAATATAAAGTTGATGTGGCCAGAGACCGTATCCTTGAAATCAATCCAGATGCAGTTGTAAATATCCATAAGACATTTTATGTGCCGGAGACAGCAGATTCCTTTGATTTCTCCCAGTATGATTATGTGGTCGATGCCATTGACACGGTAACTGGAAAACTGATGCTTGTAGAGCAGGCAAAAGCTTCAGGAACACCAATCATCAGCTCCATGGGCGCCGGAAATAAGATGGACCCTACCGGCTTTATGGTGACAGATATTTATAAGACATCTGTCTGCCCGCTGGCAAAGGTCATGCGTCGTGAGCTGAAAAAACGAGGGATCAAAAAACTGAAAGTTGTTTATTCACAGGAGAAACCGATGACTCCCATTGATGACATGGCGATCAGCTGCAAATCTCACTGCATCTGTCCTCCGGGAACGAAAAGAAAATGTACCCAGCGCCGTCAGGTACCGGGAAGCAACGCTTTTGTGCCATCAGTAGTGGGTCTGATTATTGCCGGCGAAGTTGTAAAAGATCTGATCAAATAAAATCTAAAATTTGGATATTCCGCAAGAACAGATATTGCAAGTTACTTATACTGTGCAGTATCTGTTTTTAATTGTCTCCGCAAAAACAGTTCTTTTTATAGAATGTTCAGATTTTTTATGATAAAATATTTTCTATAGATAATTCTGTAAATAAAAGAGAAGGACAGATAAAGTATGGGGATCGTTGAAAAATTTATAAAAGAGGGACAGCTGACAAAGGAAGAATATCCGGAACTTCTGCGGTTATATCAGGATGTAGATGCGGTTCGTCTGCTTCGGGAAGAAGCTGTCCGTATTCAGAAGAAATATTTTGGAAATAAAATCTATACAAGAGGTCTGATCGAATTTACCAATTATTGCAGAAATGACTGTTATTACTGCGGAATTCGCCGTTCTAACAAAAATGCCATCCGTTACCGTCTTACAAAGGAAGAAATCCTTAAGTGCTGTGAGAATGGTTATGAGTTGGGATTTCGGACATTTGTGCTCCAGGGCGGAGAAGATCCATGGTTTAACGATGACCGAATGGTGGATATCATCCAGTCCATCAAACAGGGATATCCGGACTGTGCCATTACGTTGTCCATTGGGGAGAAATCAAAAGAAAGTTATCAGAAGTTCAAAGAAGCCGGCGCAGACCGTTATTTACTCCGCCATGAGACAGCCAATGAGGAACATTACCGCTATCTCCATCCGGAGAATTTAAGCCTTACAAACCGGAAACAGTGTCTTTATGATCTGAAGGATCTTGGATATCAGATCGGAGCAGGTTTTATGGTAGGGGCCCCGGGACAGACCATGGAGCATCTGGCGGAGGATCTTGTTTTTCTGAAAGAGCTGAACCCGCATATGGTGGGGATCGGACCGTTTATCCCACATCATGATACGAAATTTGCAGAGGAACCTGCGGGAAGTGTGGATCTGACGCTGTTCCTTTTGTCTGTGATCCGGATTATGCTGCCACAGGTACTTCTTCCGGCGACCACAGCACTTGGAACCCTGGATCCCAGAGGTCGGGAAAAAGGTTTCCAGTCAGGCGCCAATGTGGTAATGCCAAATCTTTCTCCTGTGAAGAACCGGAAACAGTACGAACTTTATGATAACAAAATCTGTACGGGAGAGGAAGCGGCAGAGTGCAGAGGATGTCTTTCCAGACGTGTGGAGTCGGTAGGATATGAGATCGTCACAGACCGTGGAGATTCCCCGATGATGGCCTGATACTTCCCTGATTCGGTTAAATATTTTATATATCAATACTTTCTTTTTTGGGTAATTTACGGTAAAATACCAGTAAGATCAGATTGCTAAAAAATTAACAGCTGATCAGAAACAAGCGGAATTTTCCTGTATGCGGATAAAACAGGAAAAATTATGGAGTGCGTACAATATGGAAAAAACAGAAAATGCTGTGCGGAGCAGACTTCTGGAAGCTGGAATGGAAGAATTCAGAGACAGGGGATTTCTGAAGGCTTCTCTTCGGGCGATCTGCAAAAAAGCAGATGTGACTACGGGAGCGCTATATTTCTTTTTTGAAAGCAAGTCGGCTCTTTTTGAGGAGATCGTGGAAGAAACGGTGGAAAAGCTCAAAGAGATTACCGGGGATTTTTCCAATCAGGAAAAACAGTTGCAGCCAGAAGAAAATGACAGGATTCTTATGGAATTTATCTGGGAAAACCGGGATATCGCAAGAATCCTTATAGATGGGGCGGAAGGAACCAGATATGATAATTTCCGGGAAGATACCTGCACCAAAATGGAGCAGTTTCTTCAGGAAAATTTCAGGGAAAAATGTGGAAAAGAAGCAGATGGTGATCTGGTACATATTCTGGCAGAAACGAAATTGCAGGGATACAGTGAATTGCTCAGAGGTGATTATTCGAGAGAAAAGTTCCTGGAGATTTTCAGAATGTTAAAGATCTGTTCCAGCCAGAGTTTCCTTGCAGTTGCAGCGGAAATAAACAGGAATCAGTAAAGACCTGGCAGCTTTGGGCTGTCAGGCTTTTTTTCTGTGAAAACCATTGCTCATTTTCCGGAAGTATGCTATGATTAACTTGGTTAGTTTTAACAAACCGAGGGAGGTGTAAACAGCATGAGATCAAATGAATCATCGGAAGATTATCTGGAGACGATCCTGATTCTGGGAAATAAGAGTTCGCTTGTAAGAGCTGTGGATATTGCATCAGAAATGGGCTTTAAGAAACCAAGTGTCAGCGTTGCCATGAAGAATCTTCGCCAGAAAAATCTCATCACAGTAGCAGACAACGGAGATATCCGTCTGACAGAAGAAGGGCATAAGATCGCGGACAAGGTATACGAACGTCACCAGCTGATCTCTTCCTGGCTGATGATGCTGGGAGTACAGGAAAAGACAGCACTTCATGATGCCTGCAGGATTGAGCACATTATCAGTGAAGAGAGTTTCCAGGCACTGAAGAGAGCGGTACATGAGCTGAGAGAACAGCAGGAATCTGCAAAAGAGGATGCTGCAGATCAGGCTTAAGAGGATCTTTCACAGTGTCACAGAGTATATCAGGAATTGACAACTGAAAAAATAAGAATATAATGGAAATCCAGGTTATAAAATGGAGGATACCAAAAGATGAAATTACTTTTTATACGACATGGCGACCCGGATTACACAATAGATTCCCTGACCGAAAAGGGCTGGAAAGAGGCGGAATTCCTTTCCGAGAAGATCGCTGCTCTTGATGTCAGGGATTTTTATGTCTCACCACTTGGAAGAGCAAAGGATACTGCATCCTGCACATTGAAGAAAACCGGAAGAACAGCCACAGAATGTAAGTGGCTCAGAGAATTTGACGTAAAGATCAAAAGACCGGATATGAACGGGGAGAAGATCATTCCCTGGGACTGGCTCCCCCAGGACTGGACGAAGATTGAGAACTTCTACAGTTTTGACCGTTGGTGGGATAATGATATCCTGAGAGAAGGAAAAATGAAAGAAGAGTATGACTGGGTTACACAGAATTTTGATAAAGTTCTGGCAGAACATGGTTATGTGCGTGAGGGACATTACTACAGAGCGGAGAAAGCCAACGAGGATACCCTTGTGTTCTTCTGCCATTTCGGAGTAAGCTGTGTGTTGATCAGTTATCTTCTCAGCATTTCTCCACTGGTCATGCTGCAGAATTTCTGTGCGGCGCCGTCATCGGTGAGCACCATCGTAACGGAGGAGAGAAGAAAAGGAATCGCATCCTTCCGTATGAGTTCTTTTGGGGATATCTCACATCTGTATGCCCATCAGGAGCCACCGGCCTTTGCTGCCAGATTCTGTGAGACCTATGATAATAAAGAGCAGAGACATGATTAAAGAGAGAAAGAAAAGGCCGTAATATCCCGGGAATTTTCCGGAATACAACAGAAAATAAAGGTCAACAGGATTATTTTGGGAAATGGTTAGACTTCGTTAATAAAATTTATAAATTTATTAGAAATTGTACAAATTTCTCTCACATTTATCCTGTATGATATAAACATCTTAAGAGAACAGAAGCTCTTAAGAAAAACTCTTTCCTTTCCCTAAAATATGTATGAAGATAAACCACCGTTCCGTTGGCAAGACAGAGCCGACAGGACGGTGGTTTTGATTTACGGTCTTCTGTAACGGTTGAAACAGGAATAGATCTCCTGGATCCTTGGCATGGCATAACCACATGGAATATAGCTTCCCTCAGAGAAGAAATCCAGGCCCTGTTTTTTCAGCTGGGAATCCAGATAAGTGACGATCTCCGGCAGAGTACGTTTTCCGTCAATGAGATGTTCACAGGCATACTTCAGAAGCAATGCCAGAGAAGCTGTCTGCTCGGAGTCGATCAGTTGCTCCACATAGCGGAGGTCCACTTCCGTTTTTCCAATAGAGAAGCCGTCTTTGCCGTGAACTTTGGTTTTCAGTCTTTCCGGCTGGCCCGGGCGGCTGTGGCGGGATGGAGCTGCTTTGGCTCTGGTCATGACACGATGGCTTTCCGGCAGGCAAAACGCTGGTGTTTCAACGTCTGAGAGCGGATATTCCTGACAGAGTTTTCTGGTAACTGCTGTGATATCTACAGGATGATAATTATCCATCTGGATCACAGTATCCGCAATGTGGAAAAATGCTCCGGAGCTTCCGGCAACCAGAATGGTGGAGATCCCAGCCTTTTCATAGAGATCCCGTGCACGTTCCAGAAATGGAGTGATGGGCTCTTTTTCCCGGCAGATCACGCGCTGCATGAAGGAATCCCGCACCATAAAATTGGTGGCAGAAGTATCCTCGTCAAGAAGAAAAACTTTACTTCCGGCTTCCATACTTTCCACGATCCCGGCAGCCTGGGAAGTGCTGCCGCTGGCATCCTCTGTAGAAAAGCAGAGGGTGTCTTTTTTGTTTGGAAGATCGTTGATAAAAAGAGAAATATCTACATCTTTGATAAAACGGCCATCTTCAGAGCGGAGTTTCTGGGCAGAGGAATCGGTAATAACATATTCACGGCCATCACCGGAAATATGGTTGTAAATACCCAGTTCCAGTGCGTTAAGCAAGGTAGACTTGCCGTGGTAGCCGCCGCCTACGATCAATGTGATGCCGCAAGGAATGCCCATGCCTGTGATGGTTCCTCTGCGGGGCAGATCCATGGAAATCCGCAGGTTTTCCGGAGAAATAAAAGGAACGGAATTTTTCATCGGGCGGGAAGAGATGCCGCTTTCCCTGGGAAGGATGGCTCCATCGTTTACAAAAGCAGCCAGGGAACGCTTCGCAAGTTCCTGGCGGATATATTCCTGGTCTTCGGCGAGTTCGATGGCTTCTTTCAGACGGCTGGCGTCAAGGTTCCGGTAAAAGAACGCTTTATGCACGCAGACCGGGAGAAAATCGAAGAGGATTTTTTCCAGTTCGGGGGAGTTGATGGTTCTGCCATTGGCCGGGAAACCGATAAAAAACCGGGCAGTGATGCCTTTTTCCGTAATCTCGCAGGCAGTACGCGCAAGAACTTCCTGACCACAGTGACTGACGGAGATAAGGCCACTTTTTCCGGAGCCTTTTGCACGGAAGGTATAATGATTTACCTGCTGTTCAAACTGTCGGTTCAGGAAATCTCCCAGTGTGATACGGGTCAGGGAATCCTTGTAATATTCTCCCGGAAATCCGGTGTCACGGTGGGAAAGTTTCACGCTGATATGAGACGGAGATGCAAAAGGATCTCCCTGTACGTGGTCAATAGACAAAATGTAACGGTCAAACTGGTATGCACCCCGCAGGGACTTGTATGCGGGATAACTTTTGCGGTTGATGCTGTGAAGAAGCTCTTTTAACTGAGCAGATGATTGCATGTTGATTCCTCCTTTGCCCTGGTAAAGTCAGACAGGGCTAATTCTTAAGAACTACTATAACGAATCATAAAGATTTTGTAAAGAATGTCAATTGCGGTGGAAATTCATAAGTGTTTGACCTATAATAGTAGACAGATTGCAGATAATATGATGAGAAACGGTATCTGTCAGAAGTTATAAAGAAAGGTGGAACATGAAGATGGAAAGAAGAAATGCGTGGCTCTCCTACAAGGAAGCAGAAGAGACAGAAATGGAGAATCTTGCAAAAGCCTACAGAGAATTTCTGGATAAAGGAAAAACAGAGCGTGAATGCGTTACAGAGATCGTGAAGGAAGCAGAAGCTGCCGGATACGAATCCCTTGAGTCCAAGATCGAAAAAGGCGAGAAGATCAAAGCCGGTGACAAGGTTTATGCAGTAGGAATGAAGAAGATCGTTGCCCTGTTCCATGTAGGATGCGAAGAACTTTCCAGAGGCATGAGTATCCTCTGTGCACATATTGACTCACCGAGGCTGGATGTGAAGCAGAATCCACTGTATGAGGATACAGACCTTGCTTATCTGGATACCCATTATTACGGCGGTGTGAAAAAATATCAGTGGGTGACACTTCCACTTGCCATGCATGGTGTTGTTGCAAAGAAGGACGGCAGTGTTGTGGAGGTCAGCATTGGTGAGGATGAGGAAGATCCGGTACTTTACATCACAGATCTTCTGATCCACCTTTCCGGAAAACAGCTCCAGAAAAAGGCTGCTGAGGTTATTGAGGGTGAGAAGCTGGATATCCTGATCGGCAGCAGACCTCTTGCGGACCTTCCGGATGATAAGAAAAAAGATGCTGTAAAACAAAACGTTCTGAATATCCTGAATGAAAAATATGGTATTGAAGAGGAAGATTTTCTTTCCGCAGAGCTGGAGATCGTTCCGGCAGGAAAAGCCAGAGACTGTGGACTTGACCGCAGCATGATCGCGGCATATGGACAGGATGACCGTGTATGCGCCTATACTTCTCTTGCGGCAATGCTGGAGATGAAAGAGACACCGAAACGTACCGGATGCTGTCTCCTTGTAGATAAGGAAGAGATCGGAAGCGTTGGTGCCACCGGTATGCAGTCCAGATTTTTTGAGAACAGTGTGGCAGAGCTTCTGGATGGAATGGGTTGCTATTCCGAGCTTGCCTTAAGACGTGCACTTCGCAATTCCAGCATGCTTTCTTCTGACGTAAGCGCAGGTTATGATCCGGCTTATGCAGAGGCTTTTGAGAAAAAGAATGCGGCATATCTGGGACGCGGCATTGTTCTTAACAAGTTCACCGGAGCAAGAGGAAAATCCGGTTCCAACGATGCCAACGCAGAGTATGTGGCAAGAGTACGCAGGATCTTTGATGATCATGATGTTGCTTTCCAGACAGCGGAGCTTGGAAAAGTCGATTTTGGTGGCGGCGGAACCATCGCTTATATTGCGGCACTTTACGGAATGGAAGTCATTGACAGCGGTGTGGCTGTGCTGAGTATGCATGCTCCGTGGGAAGTTACCAGCAAGGCGGATGTGTATGAGGCATACAAAGCATATAAAGCATTTTTACTTGATGCATAAAAATGTGTCAGTTCTGAAGACATTCAGGTGATCTTTTCGTTACAGATTAATGAGCGGGGTTTTCCCGGAAATGACAGAGCAGTCTGCCTGCTGCTGCTTTGGTGCGGATTGTTCCGACCATAAACAGCAGTATCCCTTGCAGACTTCGCTCTGTATTTTTTAACCAAATCAAGTAAGTCCCCTGCGGGGTTGCGAAAAGTAATAAGCAGTGAGTGTGGCTTTCCTGAGTCTGGTTTACTTTAGAAGGAGTACTTTAATTATGGAAGAAGCATTGGTACGGGTAGTGGATCTGTGCAAGGTCTACAATCCCGGAGAAAATGAGGTGCGGGCGCTGGATCATGTGAACCTGGAGATCCATAAAGGTGAATTTGTGGCTATCATCGGACAGTCCGGATCCGGAAAATCTACATTTATGAACATGCTGGGCTGTCTGGATGTTCCCACCTCCGGGAAATATTATCTGAATGGAACAGACGTATCCACAATGAAAGATAATGATCTTTCGGTGGTACGAAATAAGGAGATCGGTTTTATCTTTCAGGGTTTTAACCTGATTGCAAATCTTACTGCAATAGAAAATGTGGAGCTTCCTCTGATCTATCGTGGGATTGACCGGAAAACAAGAAGAAAACTTGCTGTGGAATCCCTCAAAAAAGTCGGACTTGAGAAGCGTATGGATCATAAACCAAACGAAATGTCAGGAGGACAGCAGCAGCGTGTGGCCATTGCAAGAGCCATTGCTGCCAAGCCGCCGGTGATTCTGGCGGATGAACCAACCGGAAATCTGGACTCTGCATCCAGCCGGGAAATTATGGAAATTCTGAAGGGAATGCACAGATCCGGAGAAACTTTGATTCTGATCACCCATGATAATGGAATTGCGGCTCAGGCCAAACGAGTGGTCCGGATCATGGATGGAAAAATTGAATCAGATATGATTAATGAGGAATTCATCGAGGAGGCTTAACAGAAATGAAAAAAGGGAAGAAGATTGTAATTGGTGTGGCGGCAGTGGCTGTTGTAGCAGGTGGCGTTTACGCAGTAGCAGGAGGAAGCCGCGGTGAGGCACAGCTTCCTCAGGTTTCAGTTACAAAGGCAGAGACCGGAGATGTGGAAGAAATCGTAGATGCAACTGGAACGGTGGTCAGTGATGAACAGAAAACTTTTTATTCACCGGTAAACGCGCAGATAAAAAACGTATCTTTTGCAGAAGGTGATTCTGTCTCAAAGGGCACAAAACTTGTGGAATTTGAGTTGAAAGATCTGGAGAGAGATAATCAGAAGGCAGAACTGAATGTGAAATCCGGAGAGTATGATTACAAAAATTCCATCAATAAATCCGATGAGGCACAGCAGAAACAGAATGACGCCAAATCAAAAGTTTCCAGTCTGGAACAGCAGGTGAAAGATAAGCAGAACTATCTGGCATCACTGAAATCTCAGCTGGCATCTGTACAGGCGCAGGCAGCAGCAGACGCACAGGCCCAGGCTCAGGCGGAAGCCCAGGCAAAAGCCGATGCTCAGGCAGCCCAGGAGGCAGAAATCCAGAGAGCATATGCGGCAGCGCTTACTACATATCAGAATGAAACGCTTCCCCAGTATCAGAAAGAACTGGGCGAGCTGAATGCTTCCTATATTAAGGCTCAGGGCGAGTATAACCAGGCAGATAATAATTATCAGATGGCTTTTGCCCAGTGGCAGGCAGACCAGAGTGATGAGAACGCGCAGGCACTGGACGAAGCGGAGAACACAAGAAGCCAGGCCGAGATCAATTGCCAGGAGGCAAAAGAAGCTTACGAGGATAAAAAGGCGGCTCAGCCGAAAATGCCGGAATATTCGGATTACAGCAGTGCCGGAGGGGAAGATTTTGTTACAGACGGAACACAGGACGATGGACAGGATCTGACAGACCAGGGAAGTGCATCCGCTGCTTCCACAGGTGCATCTGTGGATACTTCAGGAATTGAGAATGCCATTGATCAGGCAAGTTCTGATCTGGCAGATCTTCAGTCCGATCTTGCCACACAGAAATCCATTGCAGAGGCAGATTCTACCAGCCTTACAAAGGAAGAAAAAGAGAAGCTGAGAGTCAGCAATAATCTTACAGAACTGGATGCCAAATCTGCAAAAGAACTTGTTGCGGAAGGAAAAAAAGGTATCACGGCAGATTTTAACGGCGTTATTTCCAAGTCTGCAGTGCAGCAGGGAGCAGCAGTGACACAGGGAATGGAGCTTTTTACCCTGCAGAACACAGATAAAGTCAGTGTGGACATCAATGTATCCAAGTATGATTATGCAAAGGTAAAAGAAGGCCAGACTGCGGATATTACCATCGGTGATAAGAAATATACCGGCAAGGTAACGAAGATCAGCCATATTGCTACAACAAACGAGAAGGGATCTACTCTGATCGCAGCTACTGTCAGTATTGATAAACCGGATAAAGATATTTTCCTCGGCGTTGACGCAAAGGTGAAGATCTATGCGGAAAAGGCTGAAAATGTAGTAACACTTCCGGCAGGAGTGGTAAATATTGGTAAAGATGGCTCTTTCTGTTATGTACTGAAAGACGGCATGATCACAAGAGCGGACATCACTACAGGAATCAGTTCTGAGGATTCTGTTGAGATCACAGATGGAATCAAAGCAGGCGATGAGGTCATCGAGGATCTGGGTTCTCTGGAAGAGGGAATGACGGCAGAAGCAGCACCTGCAGATGGTGACAGTGCAGCAGAGACAGGGGAGACTGCCAATGAGTAATATTTATGAATACATCAAAATGGCGATCCACAACATCATGGCAAATAAGGGAAGATCGTTTCTTACCATGCTGGGTATCATTATCGGTATTGCATCGGTGATCGCCATTGTTTCCATCGGTGAAGGAACCAAGAATCAGATGAACAGTGAGATCGATGATATCGGCGGCGGCCAGATTGCGGTGTACTGCAGCGATGATGCCACCGCAGATGATGTCTGGATCCAGCCTGAGGATATTGATGCGGTCCGGGATCTGGATGGTGTGGAAGGTGTTAATGTTTCAGATTCCTATACAGGAGAGACAGTAACCGGAAAAGGCGATTTTAATCTTACAGTAACCGGTGAGGCGCAGGACGCCAAACTGGTGGACAATGCTTCTGTGAAGTATGGAAGTTACTTCGGACAGAAAGAGGTTGAAGAGGGAAAAAATGTCTGTGTGATCTCAGATGCCGACGCGAAGCGGCTTTTTGGAACGGATGATGTCGTGGGAATGACACTGGATGTCACCTGTTATGATCTGACCAAGACATTTCGTATCTGCGGAGTTACCACGCAGAAGGAGAACGGTACTTTTGTCAGCTACACTTATGACGGTATGCCTGTGTCCATTAACGTGCCTTATACGGCCATGGACGATTTTACAGGAAGTACCGGTGAGTTCTATCAGATCACAGTTCAGGCAGACAAAAATCTGGATTCCCAGGTGGTGGCAGACCGGATCGTAAATCTTCTGGAAAGACGCCATCATTGTGCCGGAGACGATTATTTCCAGGTACAGAGTTTCCAAGATATCATGAAATCCATGAACCAGATGCTTGGAATGGTCACCGCATTTATTTCTTTTGTTGCGGGAATTTCCCTTCTGGTAGGCGGTATTGGTGTTATGAATATCATGCTGGTGTCCGTCACAGAGCGTACTAGGGAGATCGGCATCCGTAAATCCCTTGGGGCAAAGACTTCTTCCATTATGCTTCAGTTCCTTGCTGAGGCAGCGATCCTGACCATCATGGGTGGCCTGATCGGCATTGTGCTTGGCATCGCAGGGGGTCATGTGATCTGTGCGGTGATCGGAAACAGTATGGGAACCACCATCACACCAGGGATCAGTCTGGGAACTATCCTGGCGGCAACATTGTTCTCCTGTGCAGTAGGTGTATTCTTCGGAATCTACCCGGCAAAAAAAGCAGCCAAACTCAGCCCCATCGAGGCACTGAGAAGAAACTAGAAAACTGTTGCTTTTGCATCAAAAATAGCAATAAAAAATATTTTTGAAAAAAAATAAAAAAACTTTCAAAAAACCCTTGACATTTTATAGGTCTTAGAGTATCATACATATTGTTGCAGCGGTGATACGAAATATCACAAAGGAAAAGCAACAAAGATGTGCGTTTAGCTCAGCTGGATAGAGCGTTTGGCTACGGACCAAAAGGTCGGGGGTTCGAATCCTCTAACGCACGCTACGGTGAAAGGCTGGAAACCTTGAGAAATCAATGGCTTCCAGCTTTTTTTGTGCTTGTTAATTTGAGTTCGAACCTGCGACTTGGAAATTTCGGGTGAAATTAATTGGAAAATTATTGATACGGATTGAGGTGTAAAATTATACAGTTGGAAGATAATATATGATATACTGATATAAATTGTAAATTAGCAAAATATCAGCATTTGAAATAATATGCCAGATTATCCAAAGATTGGAGCAAAGACGAAACTGAGAGTGAACATAGAAGGGTAGTGAGGTATTATCATGACCATAGAAGAAATTCTTGCAGGAGAATCTAAGAATGTGGAGTTTAAGGAGAATCTGCCGGAGAAAAGCATTAAATATATGAAGTCGGTGGTTGCCTTTGCGAATGGAACCGGAGGGAAAATTATTTTTGGAATTGCTGATAAAACCAGAGAAGTTGTGGGTTTTGACAAGGAAGATGTGTTCAAGAAAATGGATGCGATCGCCAATGCTGTGTCGGACAGCTGTGAACCGGCGATTATTCCGGATATCAGCTTACAGACAATTGATGGCAAAACAGTCATTGTGGCGGAAATTTCTGAGGGAAGACAGCGGCCATATTATATCAAGGCTCTTGGCAGAGAAGGCGGTGTATATGTTCGAGTTGCGGGAACAACACGTCTGGCTGACGAGTATATGGTAAGAGAGCTGATGTTTGAGGGCAGCAATCGTTACTTTGACCAGGCTTTGTGCAGTGGTTTGACTATTACAGATGAAGAAGTCGATGCACTTTGCAAAGCCATGAAAGAACAGGCAGTCAAAAATGCACATACTGAAGGTCAGAAAGTATCTATCAAAGATGTTGGCAGGCAGCAGCTTCGTTCCTGGGGGATTTTAATTGAGTGTGATGGAAAAGATTATCCGTCCAATGCTTATGCCATTTTAACAGGGCATGGAGGACTTCATGTTGCAACGCAATGCGGTGTGTTCAAAGGAACAACGAAAGCGGTTTTTGTTGATCGACGGGAGTACACCGGACCGCTTTGGGAGCAAATAGAGGAAGCATTTCAGTTTGTTCTGCGGAATATTCATCTGGGTGCAACTATTGTCGGTATTTACCGTCAGGATATTTATGAGATTCCACCGGACGCGATACGTGAGTTGATCATAAATGCAATGGTGCATCGCAGCTATCTGGATCATGGTATGATTCAGGTTGCAGTGTATGATAACAGGTTGGAGATCACATCACCGGGAAAACTGCCGATGGGACAGACTTTGGAGCGTATGAAGGAAGGCTATTCCAAAATCAGAAATGAAGCACTTGCACATGCGTTTTCATATATGAATCTGATTGAACATTGGGGCAGTGGTATTCCTAGGATTATCGAGAAAGTAAAAGCTGCCGGACTGCGGGAACCGGAGTTTATTGGCGGCGAGGTTGATCTGCGTATCAATATCTATAGAGGTCAGGTTACTACAAAGGCGCCTAATGGCATTAATGATGCTGATAAAATGCCAGATAGTGCTGGTAAAGAACCGGATAGTGTCGATGAAGCGCCGGATACTACAGACAAAATGCCGGATAATGCCGATAAAATGCCGGATAATGGACAGGAGCATCAGATTTATAAATATGTATTGGAAAATGGCTTCATTACAACAGCTAAGGCAGTTGAGCTTTTAGGGGTAAAACACCGTAGAGCAAGGGCTGTTTTGTTGAATATGGTTGAAAGTGATTGGCTGAAAAAAGAAGGTGCGGCACGAAGTACAATTTATGTAAGAAATACGGAAGAGAGATAATGTAGTATAGCTATAGACAAAATAATACAAATCGTCCCCAACTTGGAGAAGATTTTAGACTGTAGACAAATTTGGTGTTGGGTGTTATGCCCAGCACCATTTTAATATAAGAAAAGCCCACAGCATCGCCATGGGCTTTGTCGAAAGTTTTATGCAGAGGTGTTGCCCCTGCATAAGTTGTTTGAAAAAATTACATTCTGTCTTGTGCAAGAATATTTTGTATTTTCTCTTTATTATAAAAAGGAAGAACATTTTTTAAAGTTCCGTCAAACATTGCAGCATTCTCAACAGAAAATAAATTTTTTGTTACCATCGGCTGTTTTTTACGATATATAGTATGAGTAGGAAATTTCCTTTCAAAATACATAAAACTTTGGAGGATAACTTGTAAATGAAAGACAATGAGATCATATCCTTATTTGAGCTAAGGGATGAGTATGCGATCCAGGCGTTAAGTGATAAATATCATCTTTACTGTTACAAGATTGCCTGGAATCTGCTTGCAAATAAAGAAGATTCGGAAGAATGCTTGAATGATACCTGGTTTTCGGTCTGGTCGGTGATCCCGCCGAAGAAACCGTCTGTGTTATCACATTTTTGCGGCAGGATTACGAGGAACTTAAGCATTGACCGTCTGCGTAAAAAATATGCCGACAGGCGACCAGATGTACATATGGTAGATGTTTTAGGTGAAATGGATCGTTTAAGTATTACTTATACCATTGAAGACCAGCTGGCAGAAAAAGAACTGCTGGAGATCATCAATGATTATCTGGGAAAAATGGATGCGGAAGACAGAGATATTTTTGTTAGAAGATACTGGTTTTTTGATTCGGTTTCGGTTATTGCCAAAAGACATGGCATGTCTGCCGGAAGTGTGAAAATGAACCTGTACCGGAGCAGAAAAAAATTGTTAAAGCTGTTGAAAAAGGAAGGAAAGCACTTATGAAAAAATTCGATTTTTCAAAAGAATTCGGCAATATTGATTCGAAATATATCAGTGAAGCAGAGGGCGAATGGAAAGGTAAGAAGAATATCCGGATATTATCTTTTGGGAGGAAACTGGCAGCTGCCTGTGTGGGATTGGCTTTGATCTCAGCTGTTTTATCAAATCCGAAAGTACAGGCTGCAATCAAAAATTTTGCTTTATCAATAGGAGAAACGTTAGGTTTTCAAAAAGAAATCGAGTCTTATACGGAGGGTTTAAACGTATCCCAAACGAATCAGGGGATCACTGCGAATTTAAAAGAAGTTGTTTTAGATGAGGGAGTTTTACTGTTTGAGGTACATGCAGAAATCGATAATGTGGAAGGGAATCAGCAGGGGAAAGCTGCTCATAGTTTATCGTTTGACAACATGGGGATCGATCTTGACAGGGAGAAAACTACAATAAATGGTGAAAAACTGGATATCTATGCTAATGGGGATTATCTTCCCTATTCCATAGAAGATATATTAGATGTAGATACAAGTGACAGGGAATATGACCGTGTACAGGAGTGCCGTTTTCATGCACCGACAGATCTCGGAGAAGCCCCGGAGATACACCTTGTACTCGAGGCTTTTGACTACGATGACTGGGAAAAATCAGTAGCGGAATTTACATTTGATTTTACGATTTCCCGTGAGAAAATCCTGAAACAGACAACTCATAAAAAGCTTGAGAATATTTCTGTCCGGACAGAAGACGGAAAAGTGGTACTGAAAGAACTATACATGAATAAGCTTCAGAGTATTATTTCAGCAGAAGTACCGCAAAAACTGTTCCAAAATTATGATGTTGAATTACGTGGAACGGACAGTAAGGGGAACAAAGTGCGATATCAACTGACAGATGATGCAAAAACGGAAGATACCATCAATAACTGGAAATTTAAGACAGATTTCTGGGTACTCTATCAGAAGGATGGAAATAAAGAAAGACTGGAACTGCCAGATCCGGACAGTAAATATCTGGATATGCAGCTTTATCTGAAATCCAATAATTTACCGGAAGATTCGACTGAAAGCAGCATTGTGAAGAAAACAGATACAGATGGTGACGTTTATATTGAAGAAGAAGGAAAAGCTTACGATATGAATGATGATTTTGGCTGGGAGGCTGTTGGAGAAAAGATACGGATTGATATCAGATAGGAAAATTGAATGACAGAAAACCGGGAGAAGGATATAGACGAACATAGTCAGGACGGTTATACTGTAGGAAAAAGATAAATGTGTAGGATGGAGGGAAGTGAACAGATGAAAAAAGTATTTACGTTTGTCTTGGCAATGGCAATATCCATAACAGTGCCAACTCAGACAATGGCGGGAACGGCTTCGCAAATGGATGGTAAAATGCAACCATCAGAACAGAATATTGAGCAGATCATTGAAAATATCACTTTAACACCTCATCCGATAAACTCAGATACAATCCAGAATGTAAAAGAATATATTATAAGATATTTCGATGATCTGGGATATGATGATATGGAATGTCAGAAGTTTGAATATAACGATGAAAATAACGAGAACGCAATACGGCGTTCATCTCAGGCGGAGATATTTCTGGCACCAACAGCTGAGAATGCAGTAGTTGACGGCACTGGTGAAAATATTATTGTGACAAAAAAGTCATCTACTGATACTTTGAAAAATCTGATCATAAGTGCCCATTATGACAGTGCAGAGGATTCTGAGGGGGCCAATGATAACGGTTCTGGAGTGACAGCAGTGCTGGAGCTGGCACGGATCTTAAAGGATGCAGAAATGCCATATAATATAAAATTTATCATGTTTTCCGGTGAAGAAAAATATATGCTGGGTTCAAGATGGTACGTTGGAAATCTGACGGAGGACGAACGGAATCAGATTATCGGAGTGATAAATATTGACACCATTGCCGAGAAAAGTGATCTTGGTTATATGGCGATGATCGAAGGAAATAAAAGACCAGAGGATGCGAAATATGATGATGAAGGCCTGAAAGAACTGGCTGAGTTAAATAAAAACAGTATGTCAGAGCTGTTTACATCCAGTGACAGATTTTACCTGACAATGGCATCCAACAGCGATCATTATCCGTTTGCGTTACTGGATATTCCGGCAGTGTCCATTGTTCAGGACTGGCAGGAAGGATTAAATGTAAATGACAGTTCCGATGTAAAAGAGAACCTGGACCTGAACAGGATTGTGGAAGTGATCGATCAGATTAAGAGCGTGCTTCCGGATATTGCTTGATTTTCTTGTATTGGGAAGCTGATTTTAGTGAGTTAAGGTCACAAAAATTGTGTTGACACAGGTAGTGGGCCAGAGTAGAATAAAAAAACAGAAAAGGAAAATTTTTGTAAAGCTGTTTGTTTGATACAAGCAGCTTTTTTTACCAAATCAAGTAAGTCCCCTGCGGGGTTGCGAAAAGCAATAAGCAGTGGGGGCTTGCTTGTATCAGGAGGAGAGCAAGCTCCTCCTGATAAACTACGGAGCAGTTATTTGGTGTAGAGCTACGTAGCGAAGCGGATTGCGAATATCCGCTTGACAAGGAAAAGTGAACAATAACAGAAATACAGAACACCTGAAACACAGGAGAATTTAGCAGGAGGAAAAAACAATGCCAGGATATCTGATCAAAGATACAACAAAAGAGGAACGTAAACAGATTGTGGAGGAATCTCTGGGAAATATTTCTGCGAACTGTGATGGATGTATGGCCAGACTTGCGGATATGTACCAGGATTATATTGACGGGAAGAAGGAAATCCGTGAGATCAATATGGAATTCAATGCCAGATATGTCCGTGGAGATATGGACAAAGAGGAGAAAAAAAGCTGCCCGATGTAGGAAATGGAGATTGACAGTACCATGGACCAAAATGAAGTAAAATATGATAAGCTGCTGAAGATCAAAACCACCGGTCGTGACGATTCCAGATCGGATCAGTACTGTTATCCATACGAGCCAACGCCGTACGGGGTGCTGGAACGGCTGGCTTATTGTGGATATCTGGGGAAAAAGAATCATCTGATCGACTATGGATGTGGAAAAGGCAGGGTGGATTTTTTTCTGGCATGGCAGGTCAGGTGCCGGACTACAGGTGTGGAGTACGATGAACGCATGATAAAAGCCGCAGAAGAAAACAGGCAGCGGGCTGTTTCCGGGGCAAAAACCACTTTTATACTGGAAAATGCAGCCCTTTTTCAGGTGCCGGAATCTGCTGATAGATTTTATTTTTTTAATCCGTTTTCTGTGGAAATACTGAGAAGTGTCATCGGACGCATCCGGGAATCCTGGTATGAAAAAACAAGAGAAATGCTGCTGTTTTTCTATTATCCATCTGACGAATATATTTCCTATCTGATGACTGTGGATGAACTGGAATTCCTGGACGAGATCGACTGCCAGGATCTTTTTGACGGAAAAAATCCTAGGGAGAGGATATTGGTATTTCAGATGGGAGAGGAGTAAAACAACATGATAAAACTAATCGCAACCGACGTAGACGGAACTCTGGTAAAAGATGGAACCATGACCATCAATCCGGAATATATGACGGTGATCCGGAAGCTGACCGAGATGGGCATTACCTTTGTAGTATGTTCGGGGCGGCAGTATGACAGTGAGAGGAAGCTGTTTGAACCGTTGAAGGATCTGGTGTATTTTGTTTCGGATGGAGGTACGGTGATCCGGAAGAATGATAAGATCCTGAAGGTGCACACACTTCCAGACGAGACCTGGAAAAGCATGCATCGCATGGTAAAAGAAAAAATGCCGGAATGTGACTGCTTTATTGCCACACCGGAGTGCTGTTATGCGGAGAATGAAAATGGAAGGATGTTCCGATGGCTCAGGGATTCCTATGGTTATGATATGAGAAAAGTGGACGATCTTTCTTCTCTTGAGGGAAAACAGGTGCTGAAGTTTTCCGTCTATCATCCGGAACGGTGTGAGGAACTTTGTGCCCCATATTTTACACCGGCGTGGAAAGATAAGGTGACACTGGCAGCTGCCGGAAAAGAATGGATGGACAGTACACCGCCGGAGGGCGAAAAAAGTACAGCTGTCGAATTTATCCAGCAACAGTTAGGAATTTCTCCGGAGGAAACCTGTACATTCGGAGATAACCTCAACGATATTGCCATGCTTCAGAAAGCGGGAAGGAGTTATGCGGTAGCTAACGCCAGAGCGGAAGTGCAGGCAGCAGCCAGGGAAGTATGTCCGTCATACAGTGAAGATGGAGTTTTACAGATCCTGAAAGGGATTGTTTCTGAAAGCGGAAAATAATAAAGATACATAAAATATGTGCTTTCGATAAAGAAAAGTCACCGGCCAGGGGTTGACTTTTAAAAACAATTCTGTTAAATTGAAAAAAATTGAAAATTTTAATTCCATGAGGGAGTAGTTCGCACGTAAGTGTGATTTGTCAACAGACCCGGTTTTTTCTGAAAAACCTGGCAAATCTTAAAGAATGAGACTCATGTATGCTTTGTTATATTTTATTGCAGCAGGGCATACATGGGTCTTTTTTATGTAACAAAAGAATGCCGGAAAGAAATTTTTCAGCAGGGCGGGCGACAATGAATCTCCAGGTTGTGGGAAATAAAAACAGAAAGTGAGAAGAAAAATGGAAAATCTGGTAAACAGTTCACCACTGATCCTTGTGTTAGTTTTTCTTGTGATCGGCTTTGTGTTCCTGATGAAGGGTGCGGATTTCTTTGTAGAAGGAAGCTCCAGTATCGCAAAAAGGCTGAAGGTGCCGCCGATCATCATCGGCCTTACTATTGTGGCAATGGGAACATCTCTTCCGGAAACCGCAGTCAGCGTTACAGCGTCACTGGTCAATAACAATGAGCTTGCGGTCAGCAATGTGGTAGGTTCCAATATTTTTAACCTGATGGTGGTTGTTGGAGTCTGTTCCATCCTGACACCGATCCTGGTACAGAAGGAAACCATCCGGAGGGATATTCCGTTTTCCATGATCTGTGCGCTCCTTCTTCTGGGGCTTGGGATCCTGGCAGCAGGAGATACGATCGGAATGAGACTTGGTCATCTGGATGGAATGATCCTGCTGGGATTTTTTGCAGGCTATATTGTGGTAATGATCCAAAGTGCCATGAAGGCCAGGGCAGCAGGAAAAAATGTGGACATGGAAGGAATGGAAGAACTGGAAGAAGAAATCGGCATCCTTTCCTGGCCGAAGAGCATCCTCTTTATTGTGGGAGGCGCACTTGCCATTGCCTTTGGCGGAGATCTTACGGTGGATGCTGCCAGCCGCATTGCCATTGATCTTGGAATGAGCCAGACACTGGTGGGACTGACCATTGTTTCTATCGGAACTTCCCTTCCGGAGCTGGTGACTTCCGTGGTTGCAGCCAGAAAGAACGAAGTGGATATGGCTGTGGGAAATGCGGTAGGCTCCAATATTTTTAATATCCTGATGGTTCTCGGAGTTGCATCTGCCATCAATCCGGTGGTACTGATCCGGGAAAATATTATTGATATTGTCATACTTATCGTGTTCTCGCTGATCGTGTGGATCTATGCGGCCACAAAGCAGAGAATCAGCCGGAAAGAGGGAATCTCCATGGTGTGTATGTACCTGATCTATGCGGGGTATATTATCTGGAGATAAAATACCGGAACGAGGATAAGAGAGAAAGACTGTACGGGAATTTTACAGAGGGTACAGAAGATAAGAATACACAAAATATAGAAAATACAGAAAAAGGAAGCTCTTTTTATCCGGAAGAGCTTCCTTTTTTGCGGGTATATTTATTTAATAGGAAGTCCATGCAAAGTGTTATGTGTGGAAGATGCGGTATAAAGGAGAACTTTTATGTGGAAAGTAACAGGTTATACAAAAACAGGAGAACGAAATCGAAAGAGCGGACTTAAGTGTCAGGACTGTGCGTGCTACATGGAAAATGAGGAGGAAGGAATCCATGTGATCACAACGATCCAGGGGGAACTTTACGATCTGTGTGAGAAATACAATGTAGGACTTGAAAAGCTCCATTCCACACTTATGGGACTTGCAGTAGATGCATAATTTTCTGCCAGGATTTGAGGACATTATTTATAACGGGACAAGTTACAGATGGGCGATGCAGCTGTGTATCATCAATATACTGAAAGAAGGGATGGGAGATCAATATGATTGACGGGTATGAATTTCTATGTCAGAATAAGTAAAAAAGCAGAGAGTACGTTTGGAAGGTGATATTGAAATGAATCAAAAAATCCTGGAAGTTTGTGTGGATTCTGTGGAGTCTGCACTTGCGGCAGAAAGAGGCGGAGCAGACCGGCTGGAACTTTGCCAGAATCTGGTGATCGGAGGAACAACGCCCAGCCCGAAATTATTTGAAACGATCCGGAGATACAGTAAAATTCCAATTCATGTTCTGCTGCGGCCGCGTTTCGGAGATTTCTGTTATACACAATATGAATTTGAAATGCTCCGTGAGGAAGTTACCATGTACCGGAAACTGGGAGCGGAAGGTGTGGTAATCGGTATGCTTTTGCCGGAGGGAACTCTTGATATCCGGCGTATGGAAAAACTGATGGAAGCGGCAGAAGGAATGTCAGTTACTCTTCACCGGGCATTTGATGTTTGCAAAGATCCGAAAGCGGCTCTTGAACAGGCCACGGAACTTGGTATTCAGACCATTCTTACATCCGGACAGCAGAACAGTGCGTTAAAAGGTGCGCCCTTGTTAAAAGAACTGAAAGAGCAGGCAGCCGGAAGAATTCAGATTCAGGCAGGCGGAGGAATCTGTGCGGAAGTAATCGAAAAACTTTATCCGCTCTGTGGAGTAACCGCATATCATATGTCCGGAAAAACAGAACTGGACAGCAAAATGGAGTACCGGAAAGAAGGAGTCAACATGGGGTTGCCTTCTCTCAGTGAATATACCATTTACAGAACCAGTGAAGCGGCTGTGCGGGCAGCAAGAAATGTTTTGGACAGATAATTTTGGGCAAAATCATTTCCCTCTGTGTTCCTTCCGGTATTCTCCGGGTGTCATACCATAAGTTTTCTTAAACAATCGCATAAAATGTTCCGGATTTTCGTATCCGGTCAGTTCGCAGATGGAGTTGATACTGAGCGAGGTCTCCCGCAGGGCGCGGCTGGCCTGGCTTAGTTTCAGCTCTTTTATGATGGTAAGGAAAGTACGGCCGGTGCCTTCCTTAATCAGGGTGCTGAAGTGCGAGGTACTGTATCCGAAATGGGCAGCGGTATCATGAAGGGTAGCGGTACGGTAATTCTGGCTGAGATAATTCAGGATTTCCGGAATACTGCTGTTGCCTGCGGTTTTGGTGAGGATGGATTCGATATCATTCTCGTGATAACGGAGCAGCTGTGCCCAGAGCATCATCAGTTCCGCATTGAGAAAGGCGGAACGATACCTGGCATGAAGCATATATTCAATGTAGAGATCTTCCAGGGTAGAAAGAATCCGTTTATCTTCACCGGCATGAAAGATCAGAAAATTTCCTTCTGTTTTCTGATACAGCACATGGGAGAAAAATTTCGCCAGAGCGCTGTCTGCGGCCATTGACTGAAAGAAAGTACTCTGGAAAGTGGAAGACCGGACAATAATATTAAAGGCCAGGCTGTCATCAAAAACGCCCAGGCTGTGGCGGGTATTTGGAGGGATAATACAGATATCTCCGGTGTGCAGGGTATGATGGATTCCCTGAATCTGATTGCTGACAGTTCCGTCATAGACACAGAGAATCTCAAAGAAGTCATGCTTATGAGTAAACTCCGGTGTGTAGCGGAAATGTTTGCTGATCACAATATTTTCCGGAATATTGGCAAAAACATCATTCTCACCCATAGATGGAAACCAGGGTTCCTCCCGGAGCTCCGGTACATACAGACGCCGGTTCTGAATATAAGCAGGGTCAAGATTTTTCAGATATTCCCGGAATGTTTCCGGATGTTCTGTTCTTTGAAGGTATGTATTTCTGTAAAAAATTTCATCTTCCGTATATTCTGAGAGATACCGATGAAAATCTTTTTTGGAGATCTGCATAAGGGTTTCCTTTCCAGTTAAAAAGTCTTTCCTTCAGTATATCATATCCAAATCCTGAGAACGAAAAAAATGTCAGTATTTTTCCGTAAAAATGACACTTGAAGAACAGGTGTCCGAAACGTTAAGATAAAAAGCAGAAAGAAACAAAGGCCCGATAACAGGGGGCTGAAAGAAATAGAAAACAGCAGATTATCAATGTGTGAGAGGAGAAAAAACATGGCAGAAGTAAGTATCGATTTAAATATGGTACGTGTTTCCAATGAAGAGTTTCTGAAAAAAGCAGCAGACTGTGCGCCACAGTTAAAAGAAACTCTGGTACGCCCGGTTGAAATTGTGGATATCCGTGAGACTGACGGTGTATATCCGGAGGTGTTTCACAGAGATTCTGTGGATAACCTGAAAAATTATCATATGAAAAAAGGCGATAAGCTTTGCCTGGATTTTGGAGATCATCAGGTTGGATATGTGACACTGAAACTTGCCTCTGTGGGAAGCCCGCAGGATGCACCGGCATTTTTTAAACTGAAATTCGGCGAGATCGCAAAAGAGATGACTGAGAAATCCGAGGATTATGATGGCTGGATCAGCCGTGGCTGGATTCAGGAGGAATGGTTCCACATTGATGTACTTCCTGCAACACTGGTACTTCCAAGAAGATATGCTTTCCGTTATCTGGAGATTGAAACCATTGATACTTCCATGAAATGGCAGCTGGTAGTAGAGGATGTTGTATGCCGCAGCGTTTCCTCTGTAAGCATGTCTGATGTAAAACCGGTTGAGACTGAGGATGAGATGGTGAAGAAACTGGACCGTGTCAGCCTTCGTACCCTTCATAACTGCATGCAGGATGTTTTTGAGGACGGACCGAAGAGAGATCGCCGTCTGTGGCTTGGAGATCTGAGACTGCAGGCTCTGGCAAACTATGAAACATTCAAAAACTATGACCTTGTAAAACGCTGCCTGTATCTGTTTGCAGGTCAGACAAAAGATAACGGACAGGTAAGCGCCTGCTTGTTTACAGAGCCAGAGGTCATTGCGGATGATACGTTCCTTCTGGATTATTCCATGTTCTTCGGAGCAACTCTGTATGACTATTATCAGGCATCCAAAGATATGGAAACGCTGAAAGAACTCAGCAGATGTGCGTATCGTCAGATGGAAGTTGCCGCAGAGCAGTTTGATGAGAAACACATTCTGAAAGAGCAGGATGGCTTCTGGGGATTCATCGACTGGACAGAAGGACTGGACAAACAGTGTGGAGTTCAGGGTGTTTATATTTACTGTGCAAAACGTGTAAAGAAAATTGCCGAGATCCTTGGAGATGAGGAAGAGGTATCCAGACTTTCCGAGGAAATCCGTCTGAAAACAGAAGCTTCCTGGAAGTATCTCTATGATGAGAAACAGGGACTTTTTGTAAGCGGAAAAGAGCGCCAGGTCAACTATGCAAATCAGGTATGGATGATCCTTGCCGAGGTTGCGGATGTGGATACATGCAGTGAAATTCTGGACAGAGTCATTGCGCTGAAGCCGGAAAAAGGCATGGTTTCTCCGTATATGAACCATCATTTTGTAGAAGCGCTTCTTCTTACAGGAAAGAAAGATCAGGCAATGGATTACATGAAATATTACTGGGGAGGAATGATCGGCCACGGTGCAGATACATTCTGGGAACTTTACAATCCGGAAAATCCGGCAGAGTCCCCATATGGTTCCAGCATTGTAAACAGTTACTGCCATGCATGGAGCTGTACACCGACTTATCTTCTGAGAAAATATTTCTGAGAACGAATCGTACCATAAATATATAGAAATAAAAAAGAAAGAAGTCCGTACCGGAACATCAGTGAAATGTCTGGTACGAACTTCTTTTATTTTTCTGAATTATCTGTGGAATGGTGTTTCGGGGACATATCATCGCTGTCTGTCATGAGATATTTCCGGACTGCAAAAAGAATGGCAATACCGAGAATACCGATCAGGGTCTGGGTGGGCTGAAGATGTTCTACTACCATCTGTCTTGCCGTGGCGAAAAGGAGAACTTCCACAACTGTCTGGGCGGAATGGCGGCAGAGCATTTTTACAAACTCAACACCGACTACAAGGGACAGTGCCTGGGCAAGAAAGTTTGTAAAAAAATCGGTGTCCATATGCATGACAGAAGTGCCGGCGGTTGTAAGAATCAGCCGGAGACCAGACAGGGCGATAACGATAAGAATTACAATGGACAAAACAACCTCAGTGTAACGAGCTACGTTATAGATCAGTTCATTAAAATGTTTGCGGATTTTATGGTTGACTGCGGATCGGTTATTCATGTGAGATTATCCTTTCTTTGGATGGTCGATAAAACGGGTTGAAAAATAGCCAAATGTACAGGCGATCACAAGCATACAGGGCAGGAACAGCCAGAAGCGCTGCTGACTTAAGGCATTGAACCATGGAGAACCAGCCTGAAGAGTCATGATAACGGGCATATGCCACAGATAGATTCCATACTGGTTTCTGGCCACAAAATACAGTGGACGGAAAAGCGGAAAGTCCATTTCCGGAAGTATGGAAAACCCGACAAGCAGAACAGAAAGGAGAACCGCCAGGATGGAATGGGAGGGATATCCCACTGCACTGGCACCATAAAGCCTGTGATTGCTGTAGTAAAAAATCCATATCAGAATCAGCACGATGCTGATAATGGAAGTAGGAAGACCAAGCTTCAGACGGTGTTCCTGGATCTTTTTTCCGGCATGCTTCCAAAATGCGGCAGCAGCCATTCCCAGGACAAAATTATCCAGAGAGGAGAATACCTGCCGTTCGTATACAAAATATATGGAAGTATCAGAAATCCCTCCTGCGCGGAGATACCGGACAATTAAGATTCTGCAGAAAACGGTAAACAGAATCGCCGCAATGGAAGAGATAAGCCAGTTTTTTTTGACTGCACGGTAGAGAAGCGGGGCAATCAGGTAAAACTGGAAGATTACGCCCATAGTCCATAGGGCACCGTTAATGGAACCATGTGTAACCGGGGAGAGATTTTCTGTAAAAGTATAGTAGGCAAAGAGATGCCGGAATCCATCACTGCCAATCAGACGGGTTGACATAAAGATCAGCAGCACGGTAACACAGACGTAATACTGGGGCATAATGCGGCGGCATCTTTTTTTCATAAAAGAACCCCAGTTTGGGAGGTGCCCTCTTTCCTCGGCAGAAGCCAGGGAAAGATAGATTCCATATCCACTGAGAAGGAAAAACAGAGTTACACCAACTTCTCCGCCAAAGGAAAGAAATGTATGGATGGCAGTGTGTGCATGCCAGGGCTTCCCGGACAGCGTATAACAGTGATACAGCATAATGTAGAGAATTGCTCCGGCCCGAAGCAGATCAATATTTTTGATTCGTTTCATGGTAATTCCTTTCAAAATAAATACGTCTGCCCCGCAATCTGACAGGACAGACAGAGATAAATTCAGTATATCATGAACCGGTGGGAATGCAAAGGGAAAACACCGGGTGGAAAGCAATTACGGCAAGGTTGCGGATATTTTTTTGGACTGATATAATCAGGTGGGAGGAAAAAACAATGATAAACTGTTTATTTGTGGGAATGGGAGGCTTTATAGGTTCTGTATGCAGATATCTTCTGGGATTACTGCCAGTGGAAAACAGTCAGGGCTTTCCGGTAAAAACATTGATTATAAATGTAACAGGCGCATTTGTAATTGGGATTATCGCTGCATCTGCGGCAAAAAATACATCGCTGAATCCAGGGCTTGTACTGTTTCTTAAAGTAGGAATCTGTGGCGGGTTTACCACATTTTCTACTTTTGCATATGAGACAGGGGCGATGATGGAAAAAGGCCAGATTGGATTGGCACTTCTTTATGTGATTTTAAGTGCTGTTTTCGGTGTGCTGGCTGTTTTTGCCGGACAGATGCTTGTGAGATAAGGATAAGATAAAAGTGTGAAATGAAAGATCAGGAGGAAAGGGAAAATATGGGAGAACCAAGAATTGACAAAACTATCTATACAGGAAGACCGGAAAATCCAGCGGGCCGTCTGGAGAAGGAGATCGCAGTGTACGATTTTCTGGACAGTCTGGGAGTGGAATATAAAAGGGCGGATCATGAGGCATTGATGACAATGGAGGCATGTGAGGCTGTGGATCAGCTTCTGGGAGCTCAGATATGCAAAAATCTGTTTCTCTGTAACCGTCAGAAAACGGATTTTTATCTTCTGCTGATGCCGGGGGAGAAACCGTTTAAAACGAAATTTCTGTCTAAGCAGATTGGAACAGCCAGGCTTTCCTTTGCAGAGGGAGAACAGATGGAGGACTATCTGAATATTACGCCAGGATCCTTAAGTCTGATGGGACTGATCTTTGACAAAGATAAGAAAGTACATCTGGTGATCGACAGAGAAGTTCTGGATGAAGAATACTTCGGATGCCATCCGTGTATCAATACTTCCACTTTGTTAATGAAAACCAGTGATGTAAAAGAAAAAATTCTGCCGGCGCTGGGCCACGAATATCAGGTGGTAGAGCTGCCGACAGAGTAAATAAAATTAACGGATGGGATTAAAGTCCTTTTTATTGGACTCTGATATAATGTAATGGGGACGGTGCTTGACTTCCATATAGGTTTTTGCTATGTACTGTCCCATGATGCCAAGGCAGAAAAGCTGCAGGCCGCCGATGAAAATAATCACGCAGATAGTGGAGGCCCATCCGTCGACCGGATCATCAAAGATCAGCTTACGCAGTACGATAACGATCAGGACTAGGAAGGAAACACCAGTCATGCTGGTTCCAAACCAGGAAGCAATGGTCAGTGGAGCCTGGGAGAAATTAATGATTCCGCTGATGGCATATTTAAACAGCTTCCAGAAATTCCACTTGGTTTCACCGGCAACACGTTCGATGTTTTTGTAGGGAAGCCAGAGGGTTTTGAAACCGATCCATCCGAAGATTCCCTTGGAGAAACGGTTGTATTCGCTCATAGAGATGATAGCGTCTACCATACTGCGTTTCATCAGACGGAAATCTCTGGCTCCGTCTACGATATCCGCATCGGAAATTCTGTTAATCAGCTGGTAAAATTTCCGGGCAAAAAAGCTGCGGATGGGAGGCTCCCCATCACGGCTGACACGTCTGGTGGCAACACTGTCATATTCTCCGGATTCCAGTTTCTGAAGCATTTCCGGAAGAAGGGCCGGCGGGTCCTGAAGATCAGCATCCATGACCGCAACATAGTCACCACGGGCATTACAGAAACCGGCATACATGGCTGCTTCCTTTCCGAAATTTCTGGAAAAGGAAAGATAGATGACGTGGGGATCTTTTTCTGAAAGTTCTTTTAAAATCTCAAGGGTTCTGTCTCTGGAACCGTCATTCACAAAAATCAGTTCATAATCGCAGTTCATTTCCTGGAGGACAGAAGTAACTTCCGGATAAAAAAGCGGAAGGGATTCTTCCTCATTGAAGCATGGTATAATTAAAGAAATCATTTTTTACCTCGTTTTCTAAGTACACGGTCATAAGGAGGACCGTTCAGGCAGAGAAGAAATTCCGCCTTGTCTTTATGTTACCTAAGGATAGGTATTATCATATCATATCTGACGGAAATCGGCTATAAAACCGCTTATATTTTTCTTGCAAGGGGAAGTTTTTGTGTTAAACTGATAGAAAGAATTGAAAAAAGAAGGATAAGAGGTGGAATATGCTGGGGAAATTTAACAGTTTTATTGAAAAATGGATGGCATTTGTAACGCCTGCCTGCCTCCTTATGGGCGTGCTGTTTCCGGATATCGCAAAACATGGCGTGCCTTATGTAACTTATGCGTTTGCTTTTATGACCTTTATAGGTGCGCTGAAATCCAGGTTCCGGGATGTTGCGGACGTATTTAAGAAGCCGCTTCCGCTGATTCTGATGCTGCTGGTTCTCCATGTACTGGTGCCGGTGATTGCCTGTGGCCTGGGACATCTTTTATTTCCACAGAATATGAATTATATCACAGGGATGGTTCTGGAATTTTCTGTGCCTACCGCAGTGATCAGTCTGATGTGGGTGTCTATTTATAATGGAAACAGCCCACTGTCACTTTCACTGGTTGTTATCGACACAATTCTGGCTCCGTTTCTGATTCCGGTGGCTCTGAAAATTCTGGTTGGTTCCAGCGTGAAGATGGATACCATGGGAATGATGAAAGAACTGGTTTTTATGATTGCACTTCCGGCAGTTCTGGCGATGTGTCTTAATGAGTTCAGTCATGGAAAAGTCATGGAGACCTGGCCAAAAAAACTCGCACCTTTTTCAAAGATATGTCTGATCTTCGTGGTGACCTCCAATTCTTCCAAGGTTTCTCCCTATATGAAACATCTTAACGGGGAGCGGCTGGAAGTAGCTGCGGTAATTCTGCTTCTGGCAGCAGGGGGATATGCCATTGGCTGGGTAATTGCCATTCTTACAAAGCAGAATAAGGAGGCTACGGTTTCCATGATTTACGGATCGGGAATGCGTAATATCAGTGCAGGAGCCGTAATTGCGGGAGCATATTTTCCGGCGGAGGTATTGTTTCCGGTTATGATCGGAACTTTGTTCCAGCAGATTCTGGCAGCTTTTTACGGCAGTATGGTCCGCCGTGTGCAGACGGCCCAGCGAAAGAGGGAAAAGGAGGAAAATTATGGAGTTTCAGCATGAACTGATCATTCCAAATGAGGGACTTCCCTTCAAACTTTTTCTCTTTGAAGGAAGAAACGGGAATTATGTCAGGGAAAAACACTGGCATACATCTATAGAGATCTTTACGGTAATGGAAGGAAGCCTTTTCTTCTATATTGATGAGGTAGAGTATCCTTTGAAGGCAGGAGAGTTTCTGATTATCAATTCCAATGAAGTTCATTCCATTCAGGCACCTGTGCGGAATGAGACTATTGTCTTACAGATCCCTCTGAAACAGTTTACAGATTATTTTACCGCACAGCGGTTTATTCGGTTTCACGGCAGAAATGCAAGGCAGAGAGAAGACGTTTATGCTCCTGTGGTATCAGAACCATCAGAGACGGATAAAAGAATGGTTTCTCTGATTCAGGATCTGTACAGGATTTATCTGTCGAAGGAGACTGGATATGAATTTCGGATCCGGGCTGTGTTTTATGAGATCCTTTATCTTATGGTTTCCACATACCGTGAGACGGAAGTGGAGGAGAGCGAACTGAAAAATAGCCGGAGATTGGATGCTTTGTCAAAAATCACCACTTATATGAGGGAACATTACAGGGAGGATCTGAAGCTTTCCGGCCTTGCAGCCATGTTTGGATATTCGGACGCCTATCTCTCCAGAATGTTCCGGAAGTACGCAAAGGTCAATTTTAAGACATATTTACAGGATATCCGCATGGCATACGCCTACAAGGAACTTCTGAATACAGACCATACCATCAGTTCCATTGCCCTTGATAACGGGTTTGCAAGCAGCAGGGCTTTTTCCAAGGAATTTGTGAAACGATATGGGATCCTGCCTGGGAAAGTAGAACGGCAGATAAAATAAAATGTCAAAAAAGTGCTATGAATGAGACAAGAAAAACGGCGAAAAGCATACCGCGATATGGTATGCTTTTTTCAATTCAAAACGAAGAAGTAAAGAAGCTGTGAAACAGAAATTCTGTAAGGAGGTTCAAAACGTGAAAATTCAGAAAGTAACAGATCCGGCTTTCCGAAAATACGGAAAAGTCCTGGAAGGATACAATTTCGGGCCGCTTCTGAAAGAAATGAAGCATACGCCGGTTCCGGAAGATGTGGTATATGTTCCGTCTGTTGAGGAACTGGAAGCTCTTGATGTGGAAAAAGATCTGAAAAACAGAGCGTTCGGTGGATTACCTATTGAGATCGGATACTGCAATGGCCACAATAAGAAGCTCAATGCTGTGGAGTATCATCGCAATTCCGAGATCAATGTGGCTGTGACAGATCTGGTTCTGCTCATTGGACATCAGCAGGATATTGAAGCCGATTTTACATACGACACAGCGAATATCGAAGCATTCCTTGTACCGGCAGGAACAGGAATTGAGGTTTATGCAACAACGCTTCACTATGCACCATGTCATGTGAATGAGAGTGGATTCCAGTGTGTGGTTGTTCTTCCAAGAGGAACTAACACGGAGATCGACTTCCCGATGCCAAAAGATGGCGAGGATGGACTGATGACGGCTAAAAATAAATGGCTCATCGCTCATGAGGATGCAAAGATCGAGGGCGCATTCAACGGCCTGAAAGGTGAGAACATCACACTTGACTGAGAAACATTCAGAGATGAGATCAGATAGAAGCAGATAACGGTCTGCCCGTTTGGAGCGCAGAAGATATTTTTTCAGAAAAGGAGAATAAGATTATGAACAACATGCCAGAAGTTAAAGTCGGAATCGTTGCAGTCAGCAGAGACTGTTTCCCGGAAAGCCTTTCCGTAAACAGAAGAAAAGCGCTTGTAGAAGCTTACACAAAGAAATACGATGCAAAAGATATCTATGAGTGTCCGGTCTGTATCGTAGAGAGCGAGATCCATATGGTCCAGGCTCTTGAAGATATCAAAAAAGCAGGATGTAATGCACTTTGCGTATATCTTGGAAACTTCGGACCGGAGATTTCCGAGACACTTCTTGCAAAACATTTCGAAGGACCGAAGATGTTCATCGCAGCAGCAGAGGAAACACAGGATAATCTTTGCCAGGGACGTGGAGATGCTTACTGCGGTATGCTGAACGCAAGCTACAACCTGCAGCTTCGTAACGTAAAAGCATATATTCCGGAGTATCCGGTAGGTGATGCAGAGGACTGTGCAGATATGATCCACGATTTCCTTCCGATCGCAAGAGCTATCGAGGGATTAAGCAACCTGAAGATCATCAGCTTCGGACCACGTCCTACAAACTTCCTTGCATGCAACGCACCGATCAAACAGCTTTACAATCTTGGAGTTGAGATTGAAGAGAACTCTGAACTGGATCTTTTTGAGGCGTTCAATAATCATGCAGGGGATGAGAGAATCCCTGAGATCGTAAAAGAGATGGAAGAAGAGCTTGGTGCAGGAAACAAGAAACCGGAGATCCTTCCGAAACTTGCACAGTATGAACTGACTCTGAAAGACTGGGTAAGAGATCACAAAGGATATCGTAAATATGTAACACTGACAGGAAAATGCTGGCCTGCATTCCAGACACAGTTCGGATTTGTTCCATGTTATGTAAATAGCCGTCTTACTGCACAGGGAATTCCGGTATCCTGCGAAGTTGATATCTACGGTACATTAAGTGAGTTTATCGGACAGGTAGTAAGTGATGATATCGTTACACTGCTGGATATCAACAACTCCGTACCGAAGGATATGTACAAAGAGTCCATCGAGGGCAAATTCAACTACACACTGAAAGATACTTTCATGGGATTCCACTGTGGAAACACAGCATCCAGCAAGCTGTCCTTCTGTGAGATGAAATACCAGATGATCATGGCAAGATCCCTTCCAATCGAAGTTACAAACGGAACTCTTGAGGGAGATATCAAACCAGGAGATATCACATTCTACCGTCTGCAGAGTACCGCGGACAACAAACTTCGTGCATACATCGCACACGGTGAAGTTCTTCCGGTTGCAACACGTTCCTTCGGAGCCATTGGTGTATTCGCAATTCCGGAAATGGGACGTTTTTACCGTCACGTGCTGATCGAGGGAGGATTCCCGCATCATGGTGCAGTAGCGTTCGGACATCACGGAAAAGCTCTCTTCGAGGTATTTAAATATATCGGTGTACCGGTTGAGGAGATCGGCTACAACCAGCCAGCAGGCGTAAGATATCCGACTGAGAATCCGTGGGGATGATTCGGTAACAGGTAAATAAATATGATTTGGAAACCGCGAGCTCTCAGGCGTGCAGACGCTGCGAACTGAGAGCCGCGGTTTTCCCGTTTACAGACATTTACAGGAGGAAAATTATTATGTATTATATTGGCGTTGATCTTGGAACTTCCGCTGTAAAACTTCTTCTTATGGAAGAATCCGGAAAGATCTGCAACATCGTATCCAAAGAATATCCGCTGTTCTTCCCCCATCCGGGCTGGTCTGAGCAGAACCCGGAAGACTGGTTTACTAAAAGCATGGAAGGCATCAAAGAACTCACAGAGGGAATCGACCGCAAGGAAGTAGCTGGAATCGGTTTTGGCGGCCAGATGCACGGCCTTGTAACCCTGGACAAAGATGATAACGTGATCCGTCCAGCGATCCTCTGGAATGACGGACGTACCGGTGAGGAGACGGAATATCTCAACACAGTTATCGGAAAAGACAAACTTTCTCAGTATACTGCAAACATCGCATTTGCAGGATTCACGGCACCGAAGATCCTCTGGATGCAGAAAAATGAGCCTGAGAATTTCAAAAAAGTTGTAAAGATCATGCTCCCGAAAGATTATCTTGCTTATCGCTTAAGCGGATCTTTCTGCACGGATGTATCCGATGCTTCCGGTATGCTTCTTCTGGATGTGAAGAACCGCTGCTGGTCAAAAGAAATGCTTGAAATCTGCCATATTACAGAAGAGCAGCTTCCGAAGCTGTATGAGAGCTGGCAGGTGGTCGGAACTCTGAAACCGGAGGTGGCAAATGAGCTTGGTTTCTCAGAGGATGTGAAAGTTGTGGCTGGTGCAGGTGACAATGCGGCAGCAGCTGTGGGAACCGGAACCGTTGGTGACGGACAGTGCAATATTTCCCTTGGAACATCCGGAACCATCTTTATCTCCAGCAAAGAGTTCGGCGTAGATGAGAACAATGCCCTTCATTCTTTTGACCATGCAGACGGAAGCTATCACCTTATGGGCTGTATGTTGAGTGCGGCTTCCTGCAACAAATGGTGGTCAGAAGAGATCCTTCAGACAAAAGATTTCGTGGCAGAGCAGGCGCCGATCCAGAAACTTGGTGAAAATCAGGTATTCTTCCTTCCGTATCTGATGGGAGAAAGATCTCCGCATAACAATCCGGATGCAAGAGGTGTATTCTTCGGAATGTCTATGGATACCACAAGAGCAGATATGACACAGGCAGTTCTGGAGGGTGTTGCTTTTGGTCTGCGTGATTCCCTGGAGGTTGCAAGAAGCCTTGGAATCAGTATTGAGCGCACCAAGATCTGCGGCGGCGGTGCCAAGAGCCCTCTCTGGAAAAAGATCATTGCCAATGTAATGAACCTGAAAGTGGATGTACCGGAGAACGAAGAAGGCCCGTCCATGGGTGGTGCCATGCTGGCAGCCGTAGGATGCGGTGCATATCCGGATGTGGAGACCATCTGCAAAAAAATGGTTAAAGTCGTAGATACCGTAGAACCGGATCCGAAGCTGGTTGCAAAATATGAAGAGAAGTATCAGAAATTCCGTAAGCTGTATCCGACGATGAAAGAGCTGTTCTGAATTTTATGAAATAAGAGTGATATTAAAAACAGGGGCATGTGAGAAAAAATCACAGCTCCTGTTTTTTTCTGTATTGTCTGGGCGTACAGCCTTTTATTTTTGTGAAAACTTTTGTGTAATAATTAGAGTCCGAAAAACCGGACAGTAATCCTGCTTCTGTAATGGAACAGGAAGAATTTTCCAGATAATCCAGACTTCTCTCGATCCGGTATTCCTGAATGTAGCCGAACAGTGTAATATTCATGCACTTTTTGAAAAGACGGCTGCATTCGCTGGGACTTAAGTGAATCAGGTTCGCAATGTCATCCAGGAGGATTTTTTCGGAATAATGATCTGCAATATAGGACATAATCCGGCGAATTCTGCGGTAATTTTCTTCATCCTGTACAGAAGGGGCAGCTGCCTGAGCAAGCGTATTGGAGCACAAAACTTTCCAGAAATGCTGCAGGCGGGCGATGATTTCAAATTCATACATAGGAGGATGCTGGCTGTCCAGACGGATCATCTGCCGGATATCTTCCACAGCGTCCTGGTGCCAGTCACAGGAAAAATCCAGGGGTACGGCAGAGAGAGAAAAACTGCGGAGTATGGGTTCCGTGTATTTCTGGAAGAGGGCACTTCCGGAAAACCCGTAGATCAGCTTCGGGTCAAAGGTTACGGGAATGTACTGGCAGTCCTGATTCTGGTACATATAACCTGCATGAAGGGCATTGGCATTGCCAAAAAGCGCCTGGCCTTCTTTCAGGTGAAAGGTGTTCTGATTGACCTTGTAAAGCATTTCGCCTTTTTTTACATAGGTAAGTTCGATTTCGGGATGCCAGTGCCACAGAAAGGAGCCGGTTTCATAGCCGGAAAGACGTTCATAACTTACCAGAAAAGGAAAGGCGTTGTCTCCGTGCTTTTTCAGTTCTTTGCCTGCGTTGTTGGTAATAATCTGCATGAAATATCTCCTTTCTTCCTTTTGAAATTTATTTTACCAGAAAGTGATTCATAAATCCATGCAGTGTGATGATTTGTGCATGGACAGTCGATGATAAATGGGATAAGATGATCCACGGTAAGAACAAAAAACAATATATGAGAATCATAATAAAGGAGAAATATATGAATCGATCACATTGGATCTGGTATCCTGGAGATTTTGAAATTTATCATGGAATGATGCAGAACTTCAGCAGAGAAGAGAGAGGCTTTATCTGGCCGGCTTATTACCATCTGGATGACTGCAGAAAACATGTACGTTTTACAAGAGAATATAATCTGGAAAAAGAAGAGACGGTTACGGTGTATGCCAACTGCCTTGGTTATTACCGCATCAATGATGTAAAAAAACGTTTCGGGGAACCAGTTGTGTGCGGACCTGGAAAACAGAAATTTGAGATTTACGCAGGGATGCCGTCCGGTGTACCATCTGTGCGGATTGAGGGAGAAACCATCACTTCCAATCGGGGATGGCTTGCAGATGATTTTGTCAGCGATCCGGTACCGGTGGGATACAATGAGATCTACACAGCAAGGGAACAGGATCCGTCCATATGGGTATACGATGAAAAAGAATATTTTCCATCTGAGATCCGTGAGGATGAATCCGGAGTCCTGTTTGTATTTGAGACAGAGCTTACAGCTATTCTGAAGGCAGAATTTCCAAAAGGATTCCGTGAAATGACACTGTGCTATGGCGAGTCTGAGACAGAAGCCAGAGATACGGTGAACTGTTATTACAGCCAGACGCTGCATACGCCGGAAGATGAGATTATCCGCAGGGCGTTTCGCTATGTGTTCATACCGGGCGTACATAAAGATGAGATCAGCATAAAGGCAGTTCACCAGTATGTGGATATTCCGGTTCGGGCGTCCTTTTCTTCTTCCGATGAGCTGGTGAATAAGATCTGGGACGTGGCAGTATGGACTTTCCAACTCTGCAGCGGAATCTTCTTTATTGATGGTGTGAAACGTGACCGCTGGATCTGGTCCGGGGATGCATATCAGAGTTATTTTGTGAATCAGTATCTGATGTTTGATGAGGATATCAACCGCAGAACGCTCTGGGCTCTGATCGGAAACAGCCCGATCCGCCAGCATATCAATACCATTGTGGATTATTCCATGTATTGGGTGATCGGAATCCTGAACCATTACCGCATGACCGGCGATGAGGAATTTGTAAAAGCGATTTATCCGAGAATGACTGCAATGATGGAGTTTCTGGGCGGACAGCTGGATGAGAACGGATTTATCGTAGGGCGCGAAGGCGACTGGATCTTTGTAGACTGGGCAGATATGGATAAAGAAGGAGCGATCTGTGCAGAGCAGATGCTTCTTGCCATGTGTTATCAGACGATGGCCCAGGCAGATGAGCTGGTTCTGGGAGATGGTTCTGCATGGGAGAAAAAATATCAGGCTCTTGCTTCTAAGATTGAGAAATTCTACTGGAATGAGGAGAAAGGTGCCTATATCGACAGCTTTTCATCCGGCAAAAACAATGTGACACGTCATGCCAATATTTTTGCCATTCTCTTTGGATTTGCGGATGATGCGAGAAAAGAACTTCTTATGAAGAATGTGATTGAAAATGACAAAATTCCACAGATCACAACGCCATACTTCAAATTTTATGAGCTTGAGGCCATGTGTGCAATGGGCCGGTTTGAGGATGTGAAAAAAATGATGGAAAGTTACTGGGGTGGTATGCTCTCCCAGGGCGCAGTAACATTCTGGGAGGAATTTGATCCGGAGAAAAAACCGGAAGAACAGTACGAAATGTACGGAGATCCCTTTGGAAAGAGTTTCTGCCATGCGTGGGCTGCAAGCCCGATTTATCTTCTTGGAAGATATTTTGCGGGAATTCAGCTTACAGATACTGCATATAAGAGTTTTACTGTGAAACCAGAGACAGATACTTTTGAGTCTGTGGACTGTACATTCCCGGTAAAAGGCGGAACGGTTCATGTAAAATGGGATGAAAAAATTCTGTCCGTAGAAAGTTCTGTTTCCGGCGGAACGCTGATCTACTGTGGAAAAGAATATCTCCTGGAGCCAGGAAAAACTGTGACGACCACAAAATAATACTGTTTTTACGCAAAATCTTTATGGACAGAAAAAAAAGAGCTGTTATAATAAAATTAAAGGATCAAGCATCCAGAAAATGTACGGAAATTTTGCAAAAACAGGAGGAAATGAAAATGGGAACAATTAAAATTCCGGCAGCAGATGTGCTGAAAAAAATCTACGGTGAGACAGAGGAGAGCAGTGCACGTTATACCAATCTTGCAGTAAATTTTGAGAAGAAATATCATCATGACAAGGCAGAATTCTTTACCGCTCCGGGACGTACCGAAATTATCGGCAATCATGTTGACCACAATGGTGGACAGATTATCGCCGCAAGTATCGACCTGGATACCATCGGTGCAGCTTACCCGAACGGCACCAATGTGATTCATATGATCAGTGAGGGCTACAGACAGGAAGTGGTTGTAGATCTCGACAAGCTGAGTACAGAGACCTATACCAAGGGTACCGATGCTCTTGTGGCAGGTATCATGGAATATATGAAGAAAAAAGGCTATGCAACTGGCGGTTTTGATGCATATGTTTCTACCAAGGTTATTGCGGCAGCCGGTGTAAGTTCTTCTGCTTCTTTTGAGATGCTTGTATGTGCGATCACCAATTACTTCTTTAATGAAGGAAAACTGGAGTACGGCGAGTATGCAAGAGCAGGACAGTACGCAGAGAATGTATACTGGAAAAAAGCTTCCGGCCTGATGGACCAGATGGCATGTGCTGCCGGCGGCCCGATCCTTCTGGATTTCTCTGATAAAGAGAATATCAGCTGTGAAAAGATTGCATTTTCTTTTGAAGAGATGGGATGCAGACTTGTGATTGTAAACACTGGCAAGGGCCATGCTGATCTCAGTGAAGAATATTCTTCCATTCCTATGGAGATGCGTGAGGCTGCAAAAGCTATGGGCGTGGAGCTTCTTTGTGAGTCCAATATGGAGAACCTTCTTGCTCATGTTAAGGATATCCCAAATGACCGTGCGGTTCTTCGTGCAATGCATTTCTATGAAGAAAACAGACGTGTTGCAGATGCTGTGAAGGCTGTTGAGAACAAAGATGGAGAGGGATTCTTACGTCTTCTTGAAGAATCCGGAAACTCTTCCTGGGAGTGGCTGCAGAACTGCTATTCTCTGCAGAACTGCAAGGAGCAGAAGATCACGTTGAGTCTGGCACTTACCAAGCTGTTCCTGAATAAGATCGGTGCTGGTATCTGCAGAGTTCATGGTGGTGGTTTTGCAGGGGTTATCATGTGCGTGCTTCCGATCGAGAATGCAGATGAGTATGTGGACTATATGGCTCAGTATGTTGGACGTGAAAATGTTTATCCGATGAATATCAGAAGCACAGGAGCTGTTCATGTTGGGTAATCTTTGATATTACGAACGGACACAAGTATAAAAAAGTTCGGAACCTGCGGCTGCGGCCGCATGGTCAGCCGAACTTTTTTTTAATCAAAATTTTATGGTTTGTTTCTGATTTGAGTTTGAGGGATATGGTATAATGGGGAAAATCTGATTATTTGTTTTCATTATACTTTATAAAGAGAGGTTTGATTATAGTTATGAGCAGAAGAGAATTTCTTGAGATTTTGCGGGGGCAGTTGTCTGGGCAGATGGCTCAGGGGAAGGCTGCGGCTCATGTGCGCTATTATGAAGATTATATTCAGTCGCAGGTCCGAAGTGGCCGCAGTGAGGCAGAAGTTCTGGCAGAGCTGGGAGATCCGAGGCTGATTGCCAAGACGTTGATTGATACGGATGACAGTACAGACGTTTATGATGAGTCTGGCTATACAGAGGAAAGCTATGGCTCAGATGAGTATGCTGGTAGTGGCAGCACAGGAAATACAACCGGTAAGACAAGAAGCTTCCGACTTGATTTAAGTACCTGGTATGGGAAGGCAATTGTAATTGCCATTGCAGTAATAATTGTGATACTTTTAGCAACAGTTTTGGTAGCAGTTGCTCCTTTTGTGATAACTTTTGGTATAGTTTTGTATTTGATATCATGGTTTAAGAAAAGAAGAGTATAAGCGTTCCATAACATTACAGTGTAAATATGAAAAACGAAATAATGGCATCGTGAGATTGTGAAAAAAATATTTATCTAATTTTGCTATAAAAATGCTTAAATGCACTTGAAATATGGTGAAAATTACGGTATAATGCTCGATAACAAGTAAAGAGTGTGTCTGAATTGTATAATCAGACGATGCCAATGAGAAGAGAGAACGGCAGAAAAAATGCATCAGTCGATGTATTATTTTCTGGCGTTTTTTTATTTGGCTTTACCAGGGAGGTGATCGATTTCAGATCGCCTTGTTAAAGCGTTTGCGATTATGAAAAATAAATAAAAAACAACGTAGATAGCAATGAATAATTATCAAAAAGTAATAAAAAAATATCAAAAAATCAAATTTAACTGTTGATTATATGTAAAAAATGTGGTATCATTTGGCTAAAAGTTGGTGAAGATGACAAGCGCAATAAAATGGAGGAGGGTAGAAAGAGGGCATTTTGAGCACAAACTATTAAAAGGTTTGGGTTCATGTATTGGGTGATGTACGGAGAGTATAACGGAAGTACTTTCCGGCAGAACGTGTAATGGGCAACATGGTCGGAGGAGCTGTAGATGTTTGAGAAGAGCGGGCGGCACTGAAGATCAGAAGACACAAATTTATGAAAAGCAGGTGATATACAATGAAAAGTAAAAAATCTTTTTTCAGGACAGTGGAGCCTTATCTCTATCTGGTTCCTGTAATGATCCTTTTTATACTGTTTGTATTCTGGCCGTTCGTTAAGACGATCCAGCTGAGCTTTGCCAGAACCACACCTCTTGGTCAGGTGGCACAGTATGTAGGACTTGACAACTATACGAATATTTTCACAGACGGAACGTTCCTTAACAGCTTGGTGACAACACTGAAGTTTTCTGTTATGCGAGTTATCCTTTCTATTGTGATCGGTTTTATACTGGCGATCATCAGTACAGAGAAGATCAGGGCAAAGGGATTTTTCCGTACTGTATATGCACTTCCGATGGCTATTTCCGCAGCTGCGGCATCTGTAGTGTTCATGTTTATCTTCCACAGTTCTCTGGGTATTCTGAATAAGGCTCTCGGAACTCATATCGGATGGCTGACAGATAAGAAATATGCACTGATCGCAGTTACGATCGTTAGTGTATGGATGGCGATCGGTATGAACTTCATTTACCTTACTGCAGCGATCCAGAGTGTACCGTCTGAGCTTTACGAGAGCGTTGCCCTGGATGGAGCGAATTTCTTCCAGAAGCACCGCCATGTAACGATTCCGTCAATCTCTCCGACACTGTTCTTCCTTCTCATCATCAATGTTATCAACTCCGTACAGGCATACGCAGAGTTCAAGATGATGACCCAGGGTGGACCGGCAGAGAGTACCAACGTTATCGTGTATGAGATTTACCAGGAGGCATTTATCAACAGCCGTTTCGGTGTGGCCTGTTCAGAATCCGTAATTCTGTTTGTTATTTTGATCATCCTGACTGCACTGCAGTTTAGACTGGAAAAGAAGGTGACCTACTGATGAAAGAAAAACCATATGTAAAAGTGGCGATGTATGCGCTGAATATTATTTTTGCAATTATTATTATCGTTCCTGTTATCTACTGTTTCAATGTTAGTATGATGGATCTGAAAGAGATCTACGGCGGAAAGTTCTGGCCGTCCCATCTGACCATTGAGAACTACACAAGAGCATTCCAGCTGGCACCGTTCTTTACTTTCATTAAGAACTCACTGATTGTATCCGGTGTTATCACATTTGCTCAGGTTGTTACAGGCGCTCTTGCAGCTTATGCTTTTGCCATGATGGAGTTCAAGGGCAAAAAAGTCCTGTTCTATATCATGCTGGCAACCATGATGATTCCGAGCCAGGCGATCATCATCGCAAACTACCTGACAATCGCTGACTGGGGTATCCGTAATACATACGCAGCTCTGATCCTTCCGAACGCAGCAGCAGCGTTTGCGGTATTTAACATGCGTCAGGCATTCCTGACACTGCCGAAAGAGATTCATGAGGCAGCTGAAATTGATGGATGTACAAACTTCAAGTTCTTATATACCATTGGTGTTCCGCTTATCAAACCATCACTTGGTGCTCTGATTATCTACGTATTCCTTCAGAGCTGGAACTACTATCTGTGGCCACTGCTTGTAACAGACAGTGTAAATATGAGAACGGTTCAGATCGGTCTTGGTATGCTTCAGGGTGCTGAGGCAACAGACTTCCGACCGGTTATGGCTGGCGCCATGGTTATCCTGATTCCTTCAATTCTTGTATTCATCATTGGTCAGAAACAGATGATCAGTGGTCTGACAGCTGGTGCTGTTAAGGGTTGATCCAATTATATAAGAGTAAATAGTAAAAACGTTAATTTATCCGGCCTGTATTGGGGCAGGCCGGACCAATATAAAAGGAGGGTTTCTATATGAAAAACAAAAAATGGATGGCGATTCTTTTAGGAGGAATCATGGCTGCATCTCTCGCAGCTCCGTGCTCAGTAAGTGCGGCTGACAAAACTACCATCACATTCTGGCATGCAATGGGTGGTACAAACGGTGAAGTGCTTCAGCAGATCGTAGATGATTTCAACGCATCTCAGGATGAGATTGAAGTTAAAGCTGAGTATCAGGGAACTTATGATGACACCATCACAAAACTGAAAGCAGCTATGCAGAGTGATTCTGGTCTTCCGGATGTCTGCCAGATGTATGATGTTGGAACAAAATTCATGTATGACAGTGGTTCTGTCATCCCTGTAGAGGACAAATTCGAGTCCACAGGTTATGATAAGAGTTCCGTTATGGACGTTATCAGCAGCTACTATACAGTAGATGGCAAACAGTATGCAATGCCATTCAACGTATCCACACCTATGCTGTATTACAACAAAGATGTATTTGAGGCAGCAGGTCTTGATCCTGAGACACCGCCTACAACTTATGATGAGGTTCTTGAAGATTCCAAGAAGATCGTAGAGAGCGGAGCAGCTCCGGTTGGTTATTCACAGGCTATTTACGGATGGTTCTTTGAGCAGCAGCTTGCAGGACTTGGATTAACATATGGAAACAATGACAATGGACGTACAGAGGCAGTTACAGCTGTTGATTTTGATTCCAACGGCGGCGGCCTGAAAGTATTTGATATGTGGAAAAAACTGTATGATTCCGGATATTTCGAAGATTACGGAACAACAACAGCAGATACCCAGACAGCGTTCTTCTCCGGACAGGTTGGTATGATCATCGAGTCTACTGCTATCCTGAAAAATGCAGTTGATTCTTCTCCGTTCGAAGTTGGTACAGGATATCTTCCGAGGATCGAGCAGAATGATGAAGGCGGCGTTATCATCGGTGGTGGTTCCCTGTGGCTTACAGATACAGGCAACGAGACAAACGAGGATGCAGCTTGGAAATTCATCGAGTACATCACAACTCCTGACGTACAGGCTAAATGGTCCATGGGTACAGGATACTTCGCAATCAACGAGAAAGCTTATGAGACAGATGATATGAAAGCTTACCTTGAAGAGAATCCGAACTTCGAGACAGCTATCAACCAGCTGAAAGATTCTCCTGTAAACGCAAATACAGCAGGTGTTCTCTCTGGTGTACAGACAGAAGCCCGTCTTACATTCAACGAGATCATGCCTCAGGTATATGATGGCAAGCTCACAACTCAGGACGCTGTTGATCAGCTTGCAGCTTCTGTAAACAAAGCGATCGAGAACTATAACGAGTCTATTAAATAATCAGAATGCCCTCTGATCAGTAGATAGAGCAACAGATAGGGATACCGCCGCCAGGCGTCGGTATCCCTGCTGTTTTACATGCTGTGAGGTTACGGGTAATATATCCGGGCACAGGATCATATGAAAAACTGCGTAGTGAGACGGACGGAGCGAGTCCGGCTGACTAGACAGCTTTCAAGTGCAGGGAGTGTGGCCTGCGGCGTTCATGCAGGGCAAAATGGAATGATACGTTGTTGGCGTTATCACCGGCAGAAAATAATGATACAACAGGAAAGGGGCAGATTTATGGGAGGAATTCTCGGAGCATGTAATGCAATATCGGATTATTTGCACACTTTAAATATGGGATCGACGCTGTTTCGGCTGATCCTTGCGATGTTTCTTGGATGTCTGATCGGTATTGACCGTGGAATGAAGAAGCGTGTGGCAGGTGTAAAAACACATATGATCGTCTGTATGGGGGCAACTCTGGTTATGATGACGGGCGATTTTATCCATGTATATTCTAATGGGGCAGGAATCGGAGATACTGCACGACTTGGTGCACAGGTTGTCAGCGGAATCGGTTTTCTTGGAGTGGGAACCATCATCGTGACCGGACAGAGACATGTATCCGGTCTTACGACAGCAGCCAGTCTTTGGACTTCCGCGTGCATCGGACTTGCTGTGGGGATCGGCTTTTACAGCGGTGCGATCTTTACCACGCTGGGGCTTATTCTGGTGTTCAAATATGCGAAATATATAGAGGTTTATGTGGAAGAGCATTCCAATACCTATGACGTATATATGGAGTTTGAAAATGAAGATAAGATGAGTATGGCCATAAAGAAGCTTCGGGAAGAGGACATCCTGATCTCCAACGTAGTTATCATCAAAAAGAGATCCAAAACACAGAGTGTGGTGATCCAGGCAACAATGGAGGCTGCCAAATGGAAAGCGCGCCATACTGTATTTCGCGAGGTAAGGCAGCAGGAAGGAGTTATTTCTGTAGAGGAAATATGATCGGGAATCGGGAATACAATGAAACTTATCATGTTTTTGGGAAAGTTAAGAGTATGTTAAAGAAAAAACGATGTATTTTACGAGAAATGTACTTGAAATATGAAAAACAGTCTGATACAATGAATACAAAGTGAAGAAGGAATCTGATTCAGCTTGCTGAATACAGAGAATGCCATTGAGAACAGAGACCGGCATGAAGACACATGGATAAGTGTGTTTTTATGTCGGCTATTTTTATGCACAAATGTTAATATTTCAAAAGGATTACAAGGGTTACAAAGGGTTACAGCATAAAATAACGGCATATTCACTTGAAAGATTGCTGTTCGTAAGCAGTACTCCTCGCAGAATATTTACCTGCGGACGGCAATGCTTGTGTTGCAACGGATATTCTGCTGTTTCCGGCGCAGAGAAAGCCGGGGACAGTTCAGAAGATCCGCAAACAGGAAAGGAGAAACAAATCTATGTATGATGTGATCATTATCGGAGCAGGAGTTTCCGGAGCGGCAGCGGCGAGAGAGCTTTCAAGATATCGGCTGAAAATCTGCGTTCTGGAGCGAGAAGAGGATGTATGCTGTGGAACTTCCAAGGCAAACAGCGGAATCGCTCATTCCGGTTATGATGCAGAACCGGGAAGCCTTATGGCGGAACTGAATGTGAAGGGCAGCAATATGATGGGACAGCTTTCGAAGGAACTGGATTTTCCTTTTAAACAGACTGGTTCACTGACTGTCTGTACAACTGAGAATGGAATTGCCATGCTGCATAAGCTGCGTGAAAGAGGAATAAAAAACGGAGTAGAGGGACTGAGGATCCTTGACAGAGAAGAGGCACTTGCCATGGAGCCGAATCTGTCTGATCAGGTGCTGGCAGCACTGTATGCACCGACAGCCGGAATTGTCTGTCCCTTTGAGCTGAACATTGCAATGGCAGAAAATGCATATAATAATGGCGTGGAATTTAAATTTGACACAGAAGTAAAGAACATCCGAAAACAGGAAAAAGGTTTTGTTGTGGAAACCTCAAAAGGTGATTTTGAGACAGGCTGTATCGTCAATGCTGCCGGTGTCTATGCGGATGTTTTTCATAATATGGTAAGTGAGAAAAAACTGCATATCACTCCTCGTAAGGGAGAGTATATGCTTCTTGATAAAAGTGCAGGAGCACATGTGAATCATACGATCTTTGCACTTCCAAATAAGAGCGGAAAAGGAGTTCTGATAACACAGACTGTTCACGGTAATCTTCTTGTCGGCCCTACTGCTACGGATCTGGAGGACCGGGAGGGAACAGCCACTACTGCAGAGGGTCTGGAGGCTGTAAGCGTCAAATCCGGCAGAACAGTAAAGGATATTCCTCTGCGAAAGGTGATCACGAGCTTTGCGGGACTTCGTGCTATCGAGGACGGTATGGATTTTGTGATCGAAGAGGTGGAGGATGCACCCGGATTTATTGATTGTGCAGGAATCGCATCACCGGGACTTACCAGCTCGCCGGCAATCGGCTGTATGGTCGCTGACATCGTAAAAGAAAAATTACATCCGGAAGTAAATCCGGATTTTGATCCGGTGAGAAAAGGGATTCTGGATCCGTCAGAGCTTTCTCTGGAAGAAAGAAATGAGCTGATCAAAAGATCACCGGAATATGGAAATATCATCTGCAGATGTGAGATGATCTCTGAGGGAGAGATCCTGGATGCGATCCGAAGACCTCTGGGAGCGAAATCCCTGGACGGAGTAAAGCGCCGTACAAGAGCGGGAATGGGAAGATGCCAGTCAGGTTTCTGTTCTCCAAGAACAATGGAGATCCTCAGCCGAGAGCTTGGTATTTCCATGGAGGAGATCACAAAAACAGGCGGAGCTTCCAGACTGATCGAAGGAACCAACAAGAAAATTGCAGAGGAGGGCGAGAACCATGAATGATAAGATTATGGTGAAGAGAGATATCGTGATCATAGGCGGAGGCCCTGCAGGACTGGCAGCAGCCCTGGCTGCAAAGAAAGAGGGAGCAGAGAGTATCCTGATCCTGGAACGTGACAAGGAACTGGGTGGGATCCTGAATCAGTGTATCCATAATGGATTTGGCCTTCATACATTTCAGGAGGAACTGACAGGACCGGAATATGCGGCACGCTTTATCCGGATGGTAAAAGAACAGCGGATCGAGTACCGGCTGAATACCATGGTCATGGATATCAGTCAGGATAAGGTGATCACTGCCATGAGCCGTCAGGATGGAATGTATCAGATCCGGGCGAAAGCCGTGATCCTTGCCATGGGCTGCAGAGAGAGACCGCGAGGCGCACTGAACATTCCGGGATATCGTCCGGCAGGCATTTATTCAGCAGGAACAGCACAGCGTCTTGTAAACATGGAAGGCTTTATGCCGGGAAAAAAGGTAGTGATCCTGGGATCCGGTGATATCGGACTGATCATGGCCAGACGTATGACTTTGGAAGGTGCGGAGGTTAAGGCTGTGGCAGAGCTGATGCCATATTCCGGAGGCCTGAAGCGAAATATCGTGCAGTGCCTGGATGACTTCGGAATCCCGTTGAAGCTTAGCCATACAGTGGTTGACATAAAAGGAAAAGAACGTGTGGAAGGAATCACTCTTGCAGAGGTAGATGAAAACAGACGTCCGATTCCTGGCACAGAGGAATTTTTTGAATGCGATACGCTTCTTCTTTCTGTTGGCCTGATCCCGGAGAATGAGCTTTCCGGACAGGCAGGCGTGGAGCTGAGCAATGTGACTTCCGGACCGGTGGTAAACGAAAGTCTGGAGACAAACATAGAGGGTATTTTTGCCTGCGGAAATGTTCTTCATGTTCATGATCTGGTGGATTTTGTTTCAGAGGAAGCAGGTAATGCAGGAAGAAATGCGGCTCTCTATATACACAACAATGGCGAGGAAGAAATACCGGAAGAGATAAAGATCACACTTTCTCCCAAAAACGGAGTCCGCTATACAGTGCCGTCTGAGATTCGTATCGGTCATATGGCGGAGGAGCAGCTGGTCCGCTTCCGTGTGGGAAATGTATATAAAAATTGTTATATCCGGGCATATCTGGATGGAGAACGGATCTTTTCCAGAAAAAAACAGGTGGCAGCGCCTGGAGAGATGGAACAGATCAAACTGAAAAAAGAGCAGCTTCTTTCCATTCTGGAAGGAAAACAGAAACAGGATAAACATGAACTTGTGATCCAGGTGGAGGAGTGATGAAAATGGAAAAAAGGAATCTTACTTGTATCGGATGCCCCATGGGATGCGCCCTTCTGGTGGAAATGGACGGAAAAGAGATCGTTTCCGTCACAGGAAATACCTGTAAAAAAGGTGCGGAATATGCAGTGAAGGAAGTGACAGATCCAACCAGGATCGTGACAACGACTGTGCGTGTGAAAAATGGAAGTATGCCGGTGGTGTCAGTAAAGACAGCGCGGGATATTCCGAAAGGAAAGATTTTTAACTGTGTGGATGCATTGAGGGACGTATGTGTGGAAGCACCGGTTCAGATCGGAGATGTGATCCTGGAGAATGCAGCAGGTACAGGCGTGGATATCGTGGCTACAGGAAATGTGAAGCAGATCATACAGTGATCTGCAAAGGATATATATGGCAAACTGTATGCTTATAATATGTCAGCCCTCCGGCAGACAAAGCGAATAAAATAAACCTAAAAAGGCTTTTTTATCGCTTTGTTTGCTATGAAATAAAATATACAAAATGCACAAAAAATAATAACGAGAAAAAGAGTAATTAATTAAAAAATAACAAAAAATATAAAAAATACAGACGGAAAATGTTGAAAATAAATAAAAGCTATGATATAATCTGAAATATGAATTAGCAAAAATGCTCACAACGATGTAATGCATTGAATGGAGGATGATTAGAATGAAAGTATTTGGACATCGTGGTTTCAGCGGAGAATATCCGGAGAATACAATGCTGGCGTTTCAGAAAGCCGTGGAGGCTGGATGCGAGGGAATTGAGCTTGATGTACAGCTGACCAAGGATCTGGTTCCGGTGATCATGCACGATGAGAAGGTTGACCGTACCACGGATGGAAGCGGATATATCTATGATCTTACATATGCTGAGCTGTGTAAACTGGATTGCAGCTATCCGGATAAATTTGCCGGAAAATTCGGCAGACTTCAGATCCCGACTCTGAGAGAGTATTTGGAATGGATGGCTGAGGAAGAAGATCTGATCACCAACATTGAACTGAAGAACAGTGTTTATTATTATGGTGGTATGGAAGAGAAAGTGATCGACATGATCTGTGAATACGGACTGGAGGATCGGATAATTCTTTCTTCCTTTAATAATGCTTCCATCGTACTGTGCAGACAGAGCGATGAAACCATTGCAGGTGGTTTTCTGGTAGATAAATATGTGGACAATGCAGGCGTTTATGCAAGAACCTGTGATGTGCAGTATTATCATCCGAATCTGGAATACCTGAAGGAAGAACATGTACGCAGCTGTTCCCAGAACGGGATTGGGGTGAATGTCTGGACTGTAAACGAGGAAGAGGATATGAGAAGGATGAAGAAATGGGGAGTAAACTCCATCATTACCAATTATCCGGACAGAGGAAGAGCAGTGGCAGACGAGGATTGAAACTGTAATGCAAAGACGCTTTCTGTAAGGTACATACAGGAGGCAGGCTAAATTTGAAATCTCCGGCAGGAGGGGGTCCTGCTGCAGATCTATATAAGTAAAATAAAAAAAACTATAATAATGTATATGGAGGATTTTTACAATGGAGAAAGAAACAAGACCTTTTATTCCCTGGCAGCTCGCAGATGATTTTATGACAGCTGTATTTGAAAAAGTAGGAGTTCCGGAAGCAGACGCAAGACTTTGCTCTGATGTACTTCTTGAGAGTGACAGACGTGGAATTGAGAGCCATGGTTGCAACCGTTTCAAACCGATCTACATTGATCGTATCAAAGCCGGAATCTTAAACCCGGTAACCAAGATCGATATTATCAAAGAGACACCAACAACTGCAGTTATTGATGCCAACGATGGTATGGGAATGGTAGCCAGCAAGAAAGCTATGGATATGTGTATTGAGAAAGCACATAAGTATGGCATGGGTATGGTTGCAGTTCGTAATTCTTCTCACTATGGAATCGCAGGATACTGGACAGGTCTCGCAACAAAAGAGAACATGATCGGTATCAGTGGTACAAACGCAAGACCGTCCGTTGCACCTACATTTGGTGTTGAGAATATGCTCGGAACAAACCCGCTGACATTCAGCATGCCTACAGATGAGCCATTCCCGTTCATGCTGGACTGTGCAACATCTGTTATCCAGAACGGCAAGATCGAATACTACGCACGTATCGGACACGATACTCCTAAAGGTCTTGTTATTTCCAGAGAAGGTGAGGAGCTTACAGACAGCGTTGAGATCCTCAAGAAGATCCGCAGCAAACAGGCTGCACTTGCTCCTCTCGGCGGATTTGGCGAGACAAACGGAGGATATAAAGGATATGGATACTCCACAGTTGTTGAGATCCTTTCCGCAGCACTTCAGTCCGGTATCTTCTTAAGAGCACTGGAAGGAAAGAATGAGGATGGAAGCATCCGTCCATATCATCTTGGACATTTCTTCATCGCAATCGATACAGAAGCATTCATGGGTGCTGAAGCATTCAAGAAAACATGTGGCGATATCTTAAGAGACCTGAGAGGATCTGAGAAAGCTCCTGGACAGGAACGTATCTATACAGCAGGCGAGAAAGAGTACGATGTATGGATGTATCGTAAAGACAAGGGAGTTCCGGTAACAGAGGCAGTTCAGAAAGAGTTTATCGGACTTCGTGATGAATTCGGACTTACACAGTTCAAATTCCCATTTGAAAAATAATATTGCTGAGTCAGGCAAGTCGTTAAGACTTGCCTGATTTTGGTGAAAATATCGACATATCTTACAAATCTGTCTGGCCTTTGCAGTAAGAAACTGTTACAATAGAGTTAATGTCTTCGGATAATATGAGAAGATATGACTATATTGTGCGAATATTGCGGAGGAAAAGCAGATGAACAGAGAATTTCTGGATGCGATCGAGGCAAACCCGATCATAGCGGCGGTGAAAGACGAGCAGGGACTCTCCAACTGCCTGAGCAAAGAAGAACTTACGGTGATTTTTATTCTGTATGGCGATATTCGTTCTATCGGGGAAATCGTGGAACGGATTCATCAGGCAGGAAAGATTGCTATGGTACATATTGATCTTGTGACAGGCCTGAGTTCAAAAGAGGTTTCTGTCGATTATATTTGCAAAGATATTCATGCAGATGGAATTATTTCCACAAAAGCATCAATGATCAGCAGGGCAAAAAAGCTCGGGATGTATACTGTCCTGCGCTTTTTTCTCATTGATTCCATGGCGATTAAAAATATTGAAAATCTGGGAAATCAGCATGAGCAGCTGCCGGATGTGGTGGAAGTGCTGCCTGGTCTGATGCCGAAGATTCTCAAGAAAATATGTAAAACAAGCAGAGTACCAGTGATTGCAGGGGGACTGATCTCTGATAAAGAGGACGTAATGGGAGCGCTGGGGGCGGGGGCTGCGGCGGTTTCCACTACGAATCAGGAGGTATGGGAGCTTTAAAACTGCATAGATACAGCTATGTGGTTAAGTAATGTATTGGAGGATTTTTATATGGCAAAATATGTTATGGCGCTGGATTCCGGAACAACCAGCAACCGTTGTATTCTTTTCGATGAAAACGGAAGGATCCGCAGTGTGGCGCAGAAGGAGTTTATCCAGCATTTTCCGAAACCGGGATGGGTAGAGCATGATGCAGGTGAGATCTGGTCCACACAGCTTTCTGTTGCCAGAGAGGCTATGAACCAGATTGAGGCAACGGCAGAGGATATTGCAGCGATCGGTATCACCAATCAGAGAGAGACCACTATTGTCTGGGATAAGAATACGGGACAGCCGGTTTATCATGCCATCGTATGGCAGTGCAGAAGAACTTCAGAATACTGCGACAGCCTGAAAGCGAGGGGACTGGAAGAGAAAATTCGTCAGAAAACAGGTCTTGTTATTGATGCGTATTTTTCCGCAACCAAGGTAAAATGGATTCTGGATAATGTGGAAGGTGCCCGTGAAAGAGCTGAGAAAGGTGAGCTTCTGTTCGGTACGGTGGAAACCTGGCTGATCTGGAAACTGACCAAGGGTGCTGTCCATGTAACCGATTATTCCAATGCATCCAGAACCATGATGTTCAATATCAACACATTGGAGTGGGATGATGAAATTCTGGAGGAGCTTAATATTCCGAAGTGTATGCTTCCACAGGTAAAAGAGTCCAGCGAAATCTATGGGGAAACCGATCCATCCTTCTTTGGTGGAAGGATTCCGGTGGCCGGTGCAGCCGGTGACCAGCAGGCAGCATTGTTCGGACAGGCCTGCTTTGAGAAAGGGGAAACCAAGAATACATATGGAACCGGTGGTTTCCTTCTGATGAATGCAGGAGATAAACCGGTATTTTCAAACAACGGACTTGTCACCACTATCGGATGGGGCCTCAATGGAAAAGTTACCTACGTTCTGGAAGGATCCGTATTCGTTGCCGGTGCCGCAATCCAGTGGCTCCGTGATGAACTTCATCTGGTGGATTCCGCTTCAGATACGGAATATTTTGCGGGAAAAGTGCCGGATGCAAACGGATGTTATGTAGTGCCTGCATTTACGGGACTTGGAGCTCCTTACTGGGATCAGTATGCACGTGGTACAATTGTAGGACTGACCCGTGGTGTGAATAAATATCATATTATACGTGCAACTCTGGAATCTCTTGCATATCAGGTTAATGATGTGCTGGAAGTTATGAAAGCAGATGCCGGAAGTGATCTTGCAGTTCTCCGTGTAGACGGCGGAGCAAGTGCCAACAACCTTCTTCTGCAGATTCAGTCCAATATCAGCAATGTGGCTGTAGAACGTCCGGAATGTATTGAGACAACTGCTCTTGGTGCCGCATATCTTGCAGGTCTCGCTGTAGGATTCTGGGAAAGCAAGGAAGCAGTACTGGAAAGCCGCAGCGTGGAGCGTATTTTCCGTACAGAGATTGATGATGAGAAGCGCAGTGCGATGGTAAAAGGATGGAGAGCGGCAGTAGGCTGTTCCAGAGACTGGATTAAAAAAATCCAGTAAAAGATAAAAAAAGAAAAGTCATGCAGCGGGACGAAAATGAAAATGTCCTGTGCATGGCTTTTTTGCGCTTCCGGAACTGCCATGGGCAGACCGGCGTAGTATTTCGGTTGCGGAACTGATCCGTCCGAACTTACAGAGTGGTCAGATCGATCTTGTAATCGTCGGAACCTTCTCCGTCAGCAGTGTAGTAAGCTGCTCTTTCTTCTGCATTTACATAGATGTGGAGCTCTTTGCCCTTAAGGCCTTTCGCCTCTGCATCTTTCTTAACAGCTGCTTCAAGGTCTGCAACTGTGATGGATGTCTCAAAAATTTCAAGTGTGATGCCGCTGATCTTATGATTTTTTACAGTGTTTTTAACTTCTTCTACTACTTCTGGTGCCTTGGCTGCTACAGTCTCTGTTGCTTTTTTTACTGCTTTTACAGTTTTCTCAGCTGCAGGTGTTTTCTCGATTTTTTCTACAGTTGATTTCACAGTAGCCTTGGCTTTTGTGGTTGCGCTCTTCAGGTTACTTGTTGCTTTGCTGGTTCTTTTTTTCTCCATAATGGAACACTCCCTTCCACATATTTCGCTGGCAGAACGGCTCTGCCGGAATATGTACCCGTCTACAGTATCATGAATTTGCCGGAAAGTCAAATTTTTACCGGAGTATGTTGCATTTCTGGCGGTTGTCGTATAAACTGAGATACATAGAAAAAGTCCCCCGGGTTATTGCGGGAATACGATTCAGACAGGAGTACAGATATTGAAAAATATTCAGGAAGACATCAAATCAGGAAAATTTAAGCAGGCATATCTGCTCTACGGAGAAGAAGCGTATCTGAAACAGCAGTATAAGAGAAATCTGGTGAAAGCGTTGAATCCGGATGATGATACGATGAATTTTGCCAGATATGAGGGAAAAGGAATCGATGTGAGAGAACTTCTGAGCCTTTTTGATACGATGCCCTTTTTTGCGGAGCGCAGGGTGGTTCTTCTGGAGGATACCGGATTTTTTAAGAATAAATGTGAGGAACTGGCAGATTATATGAAAAATCTTCCGGATTATCTGTATCTGGTATTCTGTGAATCCGAGGTAGATAAACGAAGCCGTATGTATAAGGCAGTGAAAGCCTGTGGAAGTATCGGAGAATTTAAACAGCAGGATGAAAAAACGCTGATGCGGTGGGCGGCAGGAATTCTCGGGAAAAACGGGCGTAAGATTACCCAGCGGGATGTGGAGCTGCTTCTGTCCATGACGGGGACAGATATGGGAAATTTAAGGATGGAGCTGGAAAAACTGATTTCCTATACAGAAGGCAGAGAGGTTGTGACTGGAGAAGATATCCGTGCTGTCTGTACCACACAGACAACCAACAAAATTTTTGATATGGTCCGCGCCGTGACAGAGAAAAATCAGAAACGTGCACTGGATCTGTATTACGATCTTCTGACGCTGCGGGAGCCACCGATGAGAATTCTGTTTCTCCTTGCAAAGCAGTTCCGGCAGATCTGTCTTACGAAGAAATTATCAGAGGAGGGACTTTCCCAGACAGAGATTGCATCCAAACTTGGCGTGCCATCCTTTGTTGTGCGAAATCTGGAATCCTGCGCCAGGGCTTACACAGTAGAAGAACTTGAAAATGCGGTGCGAGACTTTGTGGATGCGGAAGAAGCTGTGAAGACAGGTACGTTAGGGGATGTGCTCAGCGTGGAACTTCTGATTGTGAAATACAGTTCGGCGCGGAAGAGGAGCGCATAGGAAAGAATCGTGAAATATCTGCCTAAAAGCCTGGAAATTCAGGGATTCTGCCACAGAGTCTTTCCGTTATCCCGGAGCCATTTTTCGTAAATTTTATATTCCGGCATCACAGACGCCACCACTGCGTAGAAGGCAGGAGAATGGTTCATTTCCTTCCGGTGGGCAAGTTCGTGGACAACAACATAATCGAGAACCTTTTCCGGTGCGAAAATCAGCCGCCAGTTGAAGTTTAAGTTTCCCTCACTGGTGCAGCTTCCCCAGCGTGTTTTCTGTTCCCGGATAGTGATACGGCCGTAAGTTACGCTCATTTTTTTGGCGTAGGCTGCGGTTTTTCTTTTGAATATTTTTCGGGCAGATTCCATATAATAACTGCGGCGGAAATCGGAGAGCGGGTGGTTTTCTCCAGGAGACGGAACCGGTTCGGATGCAGCGTGGGAGAGGTGCTTCAGAATCCAGCTTTCTTTTTGCGTGAGGAAATTTTCGATGGTGGTATCTGACATTGTGCGTGGAGCACGGACAGTCACCTGGCCGGAAGCGCTGACCTGGATTGCCAGTGTTTTCCGGTTACTGCGAATGAGACGATAAGGGAATGGATGAGTGCCCATAGAAAACTCCTTTCTTGTAAAAGTGAGAGCAGAATATAAAAAAAGACAGTCGCTGACGGTTCGACTGTCTTTCCTTTTACTTATAAGCTTATAACTAAAATATTCCGTGGTCTATTACGCAATGCTGTTGACAGCTTTGGAAAGACGGGAAATTTTTCTGGCGCAGTTATTTTTGTGGTAAACGCCCTTGGATGTAGCTTTGCTGATTGTGGAGATTGCGTCCTTAAGAGCAACCTCTGCAGCTGCCTTATCCTTATTCTCAACTGCTGTCTCAACTTTCTTGATGGAAGTCTTAACTGCAGAACGGATTGCTTTGTTTCTTGCAGCCTTAGTGCTGTTAACTAAGATTCTCTTCTTTGCGGATTTAATGTTAGCCAATTCGTACACCTCCGATTCCTAAAAAATATAATATAAATTACATTCACAGGAACAGACACGGGCGCTCCTATGAAACATGCTTATATATATTATTATACATGGAGTGTAATGTCAAGATGTTTTTCGGAAAAATTCCAAAAAAATATGCAAAAACTACCAGATGCTGTGGATGAAAGGGGAAATGGTACATATTTATGGGAAAATGGGGAATAATGAAAGGGAAAACATCGGAAAAGCTGTTTTCATGTGGATGACAGAGGAAAATGGCTGGCAATTTTACAGAAAAAGAGGATGAGAGTATGGCTGGAAGGAGCAGAATCAGAACTGACCTGGCGCTGGAGGCAACGGAACGCTTTCAGGAGGAAAATGTAGAAGTACATGGAGTGGAGATCAGGGAAAAATACGATGAGGAAAAAGACGTGCGGACTACCGTAGTACGGATCACAACAGAAAACGGGGCCAGGACCATGGGAAAACCGCAGGGAACCTACATTACCATTGAGGCGCCGGACCTTTCCGTTCCGGATGAAGATTATCACAGGGAAATCTCGGAAGAAGTGGCGCATCATTTAAGGGAGCTGATTGATCTTGGACGGCAGCAGTCGATCCTGGTGGTAGGACTTGGAAATCAGGAGATCACTGCGGATTCCCTTGGCCCCCGTGCAGTTTCCGGTCTTCATATGACAAGGCATGTAATCCGGGAATACGGACTGAAGGCAAACACACATATGAAAATGCATCAGATCAGCGGGATTGCGCCTGGGGTAATGGCGCAGACCGGAATGGAAACCCTGGAAATTATTCAGGGTATTGTTTCTGAGACAAAGCCGGATGTGGTAATTGCCATTGATGCGCTGGCAGCCAGGAATACAGCAAGGTTGAACCGTACCATTCAGATTACAGATACCGGGATCAATCCGGGGTCCGGTGTGGGAAACCACAGGGAAGGGCTCAATGAAGAGAATCTTTCCGTGCGGGTGATCGGAATCGGTGTGCCGACAGTGGTAGATGCCGCAACCATTGTTCATGATTCCATGGCAAGCCTGCTGGATGCACTGGAGGAAGAAGAGCAGAAAGAGTTTCTGGAAGAAATGATTTCACCCAAACTTTATACCATGTTTGTAACACCGAAAGATGTGGATGAAACTGTGCGGTATTTAAGCTTTACGATTTCCGAGGGGCTTAATCTGGCATTTTCCGATAGTCTAATCGAAGAGGACAGGTCATAAAATACCATAAGAGGTGATCGTGGGTGACGAATATCCAGAGGGCATTCTGCGTGTTTTTGAGTCTGATCTTTCTGTGCGTTGTGGCTGCGCTTACGGGAGATTTTTTTAAGCATGGTGAGATATACAGACAGCTGCCGCTGTATTGCTTTCTGGAAAAGAAAGCTCTGCAGGAAGAGACTGGAAGGGATCGGGAAACGGAGATGCTTTTGAAGGAAAAAAATGCGGAGCATCTGGGCGAGGAAGTGGAAGCGGAGAACCGGAAAGAGCAGGAGGCACTATTGATGGCTGAGGCGGAAGTGGCAGAGAAGAAAGAAGAAAAGCAAAAAAAGGAAGTGCAGAAGTCAGAGGAGAAATCTGCTGACAGTACAGAAAATAAGAAGGATACCGGTGTGGAAAATAAAGAACCGGAAATTACGAAACCGGAAATTACCCAGATGGAGATCACTCCGGCGGGCTCTGATGCGGCAGAAAAGAAAGCTTCCGTCGAAAAAACGGTGAAAGAACAGGAAACAGTGGCAGTTCCGCATCCGCAGATTGACTTATCTCCTGCAAAACTGGCAGATTTTGATTATGTGATGAATCAGTTTTTTATTCTGGATTCTAATACGGAGACCAATGCACAGCAGATCAGCGGAACACGATTTCTGGGAGAAGATCTGTCCATTAAACAGGACAGTAAAGTGCCACAGATTTTGATTTACCATACCCATTCCCAGGAAACATTTGTGGATTCCAGGGAAGGAAAGGAAGAGGATACCATTGTGGGAGTGGGGAATTACCTTACGGACCTTCTGGAGGAAAAATATGGTTATCAGGTAATTCATGTGACGGATGCTTTTGATATGATGGGTGGAACCCTGGATCGGAGCAAAGCTTATGATTATGCGAGAACATCCATAGAAAAAGTTCTGGAAGAAAATCCCACAGTCGAAGTTGTGATTGACCTTCACAGGGACGGAGTACCGGATGACCGCCGCCTGGTAACAGAGGTCAACGGGAAATCTACCGCTCAGCTGCTTTTTTATAATGGATTAAGCTATACCGTTAATCAGGGGGCAGTAAGCTATCTGCCCAATCCTTACATAGAAGAAAATCTGGCATTTTCCTTCCAGCTGGAATACCAGGCAGCACAATATTATCCGGATCTTTACCGGGGAATTTATCTGGCAGGTCTTCGCTATAATCTGCACCTTAAACCACGTGCGCTGCTTCTGGAAGCCGGAGCACAGACCAATACCGTGGAGGAAGTCCGAAATGCAATGGAACCTTTTGCAGATATCTTAAACAGAGTCCTGAAAGGCAGTGACAAAGAAGGCTAAAATATGATATGATAAAGAGCAGTATGGAAAAATATGCGTTCCCAACGCTTTATACGAGAGAAATTTAAGGAGGACTTCCTGAATGATAGACCAGAGTAAAATTCGAAATTTTTGTATCATTGCACATATTGACCACGGTAAATCAACACTTGCTGACCGTATTATTGAGATGACGGGACTTCTCACAGAAAGAGAAATGCAGGCCCAGGTTCTGGATAACATGGAACTTGAGAGAGAGAGGGGAATTACTATTAAATCCCAGGCCGTTCGTATTGTATACAAAGCCAAGGATGGAAATGAGTATATTTTTAACCTGATTGATACCCCCGGACATGTAGACTTTAACTATGAGGTTTCTCGAAGCCTTGCGGCCTGTGACGGAGCCATTCTTGTTGTGGATGCTGCCCAGGGAATTGAGGCGCAGACGCTTGCCAATGTATACATGGCACTGGATCATGACCTGGATGTGGTTCCGGTGATCAACAAGATCGACCTTCCAAGTGCGGATCCGGAGCGTGTTATTAATGAAATTGAGGATGTAATCGGAATTGAAGCCCAGGATGCACCACAGATTTCCGCAAAAACAGGATTAAATGTAGACCAGGTTCTGGAGCAGATCGTCAATAAGGTTCCGGCTCCGGAAGGAGATGTGGACGCACCGCTGAAAGCCCTGATTTTTGACTCCGTTTATGATCCTTATAAGGGCGTTATCGTATTTTGCAGAGTGAAAGACGGCCGTGTAAAAAAAGGCACGAAAATCCATATGATGGCGACCGGATTTACCACAGAAGTTGTAGAAGTGGGATATTTTGGTGCAGGTCAGTTTATTCCGTGTGATGAGCTGACCGCGGGTATGGTTGGATATATCACAGCCAGTATCAAGAATGTCCGTGATACCCGTGTGGGTGATACGGTAACGGATGCGGACAACCCCTGTGCGGAGGCACTTCCGGGATATAAGAAAGTTAATCCTATGGTTTACTGTGGACTTTATCCGGCAGATGGAGCCAAGTATGGCGATCTCCGTGATGCACTGGAGAAACTTCAGCTCAATGATGCTTCTCTTTATTATGAACCGGAGACATCGGTTGCCCTTGGATTTGGATTCCGCTGCGGATTCCTGGGACTTCTTCATCTGGAGATTATTCAGGAGCGTCTGGAGAGAGAATATAACCTGGATCTTGTAACCACAGCACCAAGTGTTATCTATAAAGTTTACAAAACCAATGGCGAGATCATTGAGCTGACCAATCCGACCAATCTTCCGGATCCTTCTGAGATCGAGTACATGGAAGAGCCAATGGTGAAGGCTGAGATTATGGTAACCACCGAGTTCATCGGTGCGATTATGGATCTCTGTCAGGAGAGACGAGGCCAGTACGAAGGCATGGAATATATGGAAGAAACCCGTGCACTTCTGAAATACAGATTGCCCCTCAACGAGATCATCTACGATTTCTTTGATGCGCTGAAATCACGTTCCAGAGGTTATGCATCCCTGGATTACGAGCTGGACGGATATGAGAGAAGTGAGCTTGTGAAGCTGGATATCCTTGTAAATAAGGAAGAAGTGGATGCACTTTCCTTTATTGTCCATGCGGACACTGCTTATGAGCGTGGCAGAAAGATGTGTGAGAAGCTGAAAGATGAAATCCCGAGACAGCTCTTTGAGATCCCGATCCAGGCAGCCATCGGAAGCAAGGTTATCGCCAGAGAGACAGTAAGAGCCATGCGTAAAGACGTTCTTGCCAAGTGTTACGGAGGTGATATTTCCCGTAAGAAGAAACTTCTGGAGAAACAGAAGGAAGGTAAGAAGCGTATGCGCCAGGTAGGAAATGTGGAGATTCCGCAGAAGGCCTTTATGAGTGTTCTGAAGCTGGATGATAAATAGGAGATGACTTTTTGAAAAAAAATATAAAACGGCTGTTTCTGGCAGCAGGACTTCTGACGATGACAGGAGTTCTGCTTACAGGATGTGGCTCAAAGAAGAAAAATGCGGAAGATGAGAGCGTGATCAAAATCAGTACAGTGCCGGAGCCTACTGTTACGGTGGCGCCCCAGGAGATAGATCCGTCTGCGGTAACTACCAATGGAAGTCTTAAGATGGTAAATGAATATCTTGCAGAGAATGGCGGGGAGGCGCTTGGCATAACTGATGTGACACCAACACCGGCAGCTTCTGACGGAAGTGCAGACAGTACAGGTGCTTCTGGTTCAGATACTTCCGATAATGAGGAAGGAGCAGCAGATGGAGAATAAGGCAAAAAAGCCTCTGGAACTCTATGTTCATATTCCTTTCTGTGTGAAAAAATGCGATTACTGTGATTTCCTTTCGGGACCTGCAGGAAAAGAGCGGCAGGCGGAATATTTTCGTGCTCTTGAAAAAGAATTGGCGGCTGTTTCGGATTTTCCGGATCGGGAGATTACCACAGTTTTTATCGGAGGAGGAACGCCTTCCGTACCGGAATCTGCGTTTATTGCAGGTTTAATGGATCAGATCAGAAATAAGTTTTTTATGGCCCCGGATGCTGAGATTACCATCGAAGCGAATCCGGGGACTTTATATAAGGAAAAACTTCAGGAGTATCTGGAACACGGAATTAACCGGCTGAGCCTGGGTCTGCAGTCACCACAGAACCGGGAGCTGAAGATTCTGGGACGGATTCATACCTGGGAAGAATTTCTGGAAAGTTTTTTCATGGCAGAAGAAGCAGGATTTACGAACATCAATATAGATCTCATGAGTGCGATTCCGGAGCAGACATATGAAGCCTGGGAAAAAAATCTCCGCACAGTGGCAGAACTTTCACCGGAGCATATTTCCGCATACAGCCTGATTGTGGAGGAGGGAACGCCTTTCTGGGAACGGGAGCTGAAACTTCCGGATGAGGACACCGAATATCGCATGTATGAGGATACTGCCGCAATTCTGGGGGAATACGGATTTCATCAGTATGAAATTTCCAATTATGCAAAAAAAGGCCGGGAATGCAGGCACAATAAGGGATACTGGCAGAGAACCGATTATCTGGGATTTGGACTTGGCGCATCTTCACTTCTGAATCATGTGCGTTTTTCCAACACAGATAATATGGAAGAATATCTCAGAAACAGCGCATTTCCGGAAAAAATTCGCCGGAATGTGGAAGCCCTCACCAGGGAAGATGAGATGGCAGAATTTATGTTTCTGGGGCTTCGTATGACAGAAGGGGTATCACTGCGTGGATTCAAGGAATATTTCGGGGAAAATATGGAGAATATTTACGGCGAGGTTCTGAAAAAGCACCGGAATCTTGGTCTGCTGGAACAAAAAGACGGCAGGATCTTTCTGACCAGACGGGGAATTCACGTGAGCAACGGGGTGATGGCAGATTTTCTCCTGTAGCGGATTTTGTCGATTTTTTCACCTTGACGAACGAATGTTCTGATTGTATACTGTAAAAAACAAACAGAAATTTTACAGCAGAATGAGAGACAGATATTCTGCTATAGAAGAAAATACCGGAAGATTTTTATATGGCCGGGCAGAGTAGGAGGCTTTCATGTCAGCAGAAGTGAACGATAAGAAGCGTTTTATCAGAATACGTGGAGCGAATGAGAATAATCTTAAGAATCTCAGCGTGGATATTCCCAGAGACCAGTTTGTGGTACTTACCGGGCTCAGTGGATCCGGTAAGTCATCCCTTGCGTTTGATACGATCTATGCGGAAGGACAGAGGCGTTATATGGAATCTCTTTCTTCCTATGCAAGACAGTTCCTCGGGCAGATGGAGAAGCCGGATGTGGAGAGTATTGAGGGACTTCCTCCTGCGATTTCCATTGATCAGAAGTCAACGAACCGGAATCCCCGTTCTACTGTGGGAACTGTAACGGAGATCTATGATTATTTCCGTCTTCTGTATGCCCGTGTGGGAATTCCACACTGCCCGAAATGTGGAAGAGAGATCCGCAAGCAGACCGTAGACCAGATGGTAGATCAGATTATGACGCTTCCGGAGCGGCAGAAGATTCAGCTTCTTGCACCGGTAGTCCGTGGTCGGAAGGGAACACATGCCAAGCTTCTGGATCAGGCCAGAAGAAGCGGATATGTAAGAGTACAGATTGATGGAAGTCTGTATGAACTTTCAGAAGAGATCAAGCTGGATAAGAACATTAAGCATAATATTGAGATTGTTGTGGACCGTCTCATTGTGAAACCAGGAATTGAGAAACGTCTTTCCGATTCCATTGAGACAGTACTGGAACTGGCAGACGGCCTTCTCGTAGTAGATACCATGGACGGGAAACTTCTGAACTTCAGCCAGAGTTTTTCCTGCCCGGACTGCGGAATCAGCATTGATGAGATCGAACCGAGAAGCTTTTCTTTCAATAATCCCTTCGGTGCCTGCCCCCAGTGTCTGGGACTTGGTTATAAGATGGAATTTGATATTGACCTGATGATTCCGGATAAGAAGCTGAGCATCAATGAGGGAGCAATTGCAGTTCTCGGATGGCAGTCCTGTACAACACAGGGAAGTTTTTCCAGGGCGATTCTGGATGCCCTTTCCAGAGAATATGATTTTTCCCTGGATACACCGTTCTGTGAATACCCGAAGAAAATTCAGGATATTCTCATCAACGGTACTGGTGGCCATTCGGTGAAAGTTTATTATAAAGGCCAGCGTGGGGAAGGAGTCTATGATGTGGCATTTCCGGGACTGATCCGGAACGTGGAACAGAGATACCGGGAGACCGGTTCTGAGACCATGAAGCAGGAATATGAGAGTTTTATGCGTATCACTCCATGTAATGCCTGCAAGGGCCAGCGACTGAAAAAGGAATCTCTGGCAGTGACTGTGGCAGATAAGAATATCTATGAAGTGACCAATATGCCGGTGGAGAAACTACAGGGCTTTCTCCATGACCTGAAGCTTTCCAGCCAGCAGGAGCTGATCGGGAAGCAGATCCTGAAGGAAATCCGTGCCAGAGTAGGATTTCTGGCAGAAGTTGGGCTGGAATATCTTTCTCTTGGAAGGGCTACCGGAACCCTTTCCGGAGGCGAGGCGCAGAGAATCCGTCTTGCAACACAGATTGGTTCCGGCCTTGTGGGAGTTGCCTATATTCTGGATGAGCCAAGCATCGGACTTCATCAGAGAGATAATGACAAGCTTCTCGGAGCACTGATGAGGCTTCGGGATCTTGGTAACAGTCTGATTGTGGTGGAACATGATGAAGATACCATGCGTGCGGCGGACTGTGTGATTGACATTGGCCCGGGTGCCGGAGAACATGGCGGACAGCTGGTTGCCATGGGTACGGCCGAGGATCTGATGAAGAATGAGAATTCTGTAACCGGTGCCTATTTAAGTGGAAGACGGAAGATCCCGGTACCGGAAGTGCGGAAGGAACCAACCGGATTTCTGACAATCAAAGGAGCATCCGAGAACAACCTGAAGCACATTGATGTGGATATTCCACTGGGAGTCATGACCTGTATCACCGGTGTTTCCGGGTCCGGTAAGAGTTCCCTGATTAATGAGATTCTCTATAAGAGACTGGCGAGAGATCTGAACCGTGCCAGGGTGATTCCCGGAAAGCATGATGATATCCTGGGAATTGATCAGCTGGATAAGGTAATTGATATTGATCAGTCTCCGATTGGAAGAACACCACGTTCCAACCCTGCAACTTACACCGGCGTTTTTGACCAGATCCGTGATCTTTTTGCGGCAACTGCAGATGCCAAGGCCAAGGGTTACAAGAAAGGACGTTTCAGCTTTAATGTCAAGGGTGGACGGTGCGAAGCCTGCAGTGGAGACGGAATCATCAAGATTGAGATGCATTTTCTGCCGGATGTGTATGTGCCTTGTGAAGTCTGCAAGGGAAAGCGTTATAACCGAGAGACACTGGAAGTGAAATATAAGGGCAAGAGTATTTATGATGTGCTGAATATGACGGTGGAAGAGGCGCTGACATTTTTTGAAAATGTTCCTTCGATCCGCAGAAAGATTGAGACGCTGTACGATGTCGGCCTTTCGTATATCCGTCTGGGACAGCCGTCCACAACTCTTTCCGGAGGTGAGGCACAGCGTATCAAGCTTGCCACGGAGCTCAGTAAGCGAAGTACAGGAAAAACAATCTATATTCTGGATGAGCCGACTACAGGGCTGCATTTTGCAGATGTGCACAAGCTGATTGAGATTCTGCGCCGCCTGTCCGAAGGTGGAAATACGGTTGTGGTTATTGAACATAATCTGGATGTGATCAAGACGGCTGATTATATTATTGATATCGGCCCGGAGGGCGGTGACAGAGGCGGAACGGTAATTGCCAGAGGAACACCGGAAGAAGTGGCGGCAAGCCCGGTTTCCTACACCGGTAAATATGTGAAAAAATACCTGGAGCAGAAATAACCGGTAAAAGTCCTTTTCAATTCCGATGGTTTTGTATATAATGAAGTGCGGGAACTTTCCGGCAGATGCTGTGAGATTATGCAATATCTGCGGGAGAAAGATATAGAAGAGAGAACAGAACAAGTCAGAAGATGCGTTGGCAGAAGAACAGTGCAGACGCAGGCGGGAGGATTTATGCCGGCAAAAGATATCGGAATCGATCTGGGAACCAGAAACAGTCTGGTGTTTTCCACAGGCAGGGGAATCGTTTTGAGAGAGCCTTCTGTGGTTATTTATGATAAAGATACAGAGAAAATCAGAGCTATCGGAGAAGAGGCCAGACAGATGGCGGGACATCTGTCATCCAACATGGAAGTCATATGGCCGATCCGCAGAGGCGTGATTGTAGATTATAATGTAATGGAAAAGATGCTGAAATATTTTATTTCTCAGGCCATGGGACGGAGAGCTTTTCGGAAACCGAGGGTCAGCATCAGCGTGCCAAGCGGCATTACGGAAATTGAGCGTAAGGCTATGGAAGAAGCTGCATATCAGTCCGGAGCCAGGGCGGTTTTTCTTGTGGAAGAACCGATTGCTGCCGCAATTGGAGCAGGTGTGGATATCACCAAACCTTTTGGAAATCTGATTGTGGATATTGGGGCGGGAACTACGGATGTTGCGGTTATATCTGTAGGAGGCGTGGTAGTTTCTGCATCTGTGAAGGTTGCGGGAGATAATTTTAACCACGCAATTATGAATTATGTAAGAGAGAAGCACAGCCTTTTTATCGGAGAGGATGCTGCGGAGAACATTAAAATCAAAATCGGGACGGCCAGCGAAGAGGCAGATCTTAGGACTATGGAAGTAAAAGGCAGAAACATTATCACAGGACTTCCCAAAGTTGCCACACTGACTTCGGAAGAAATCCGTACTGCCCTGAGGGAAGCTACCGGACAGATTGTGGAAGCAGTTCATGGTGTCCTCGAAAAGACACCACCAGAACTGGCTGCAGATATTATGGACAGAGGAATTGTTCTTACAGGTGGTGGAGCTATGCTTCATGGCATGGATGCACTGATTGAACAGAAGACAGGTGTAAGCACGCTGACTGTGCAGGATGCCATGCTTGTGGTGGCTGCCGGAACAGGGAAATATGCGGAAATCATGTCGAGAATGTAAAGGTTAAGGCGCTGCAGCAGCAGTGCCTTTTGCTTATAAAGGAGAAGAAAATGAGCGAAACAGTTACAGGATATATAGATCATGTGATTTTCCGGAATGATGATAATGGATATACGGTTATGGTGCTGAAGGGGATGGAAGAGGAACAGGAGCTTACCTGTGTGGGAACATTTCCTGCAATTACGCAGGGAGCGTCCATTGAGGCGACGGGAAATTATATCACCCATCCGGTATATGGCAAGCAGTTTCAGATTTCCTCCTATACAGAAAAAATGCCGGAAGATGCGCTGGCAATGGAGAGATATCTGGGATCCGGAGCAATCAAGGGAATTGGTGCGGCACTTGCGGCAAGGATCGTGCGACGCTTCGGGAATGATACCATGCGGATTGTGGAGGAAGAACCGGAGCGGCTGGCGGAGATTAAAGGCATCAGTGAGAAGAAGGCACTGGAGATCGCCGAACAGATGACAGAAAAGGCAGATATGCGCCGGGCCATGGTTTTTCTGCAGAAATATGGAATATCACTGAATCTGGGAGCGAAGATTTACCAGAAATACGGCCAGTCTGTATATGGAGTTCTTCAGGAAAATCCATATCGCCTTGCAGAGGATATCAGCGGTGTGGGATTTCGAATTGCAGATGAGATTGCTTCCAGAATCGGCATCCATACAGATTCAGATTACAGAATCCGAAGTGGAATGTTGTATACTCTCCTACAGGCTTCCGGGGAAGGACATATTTACCTTCCAAAAGAGGAGCTTTTTTCCAGGGCATCCAAACTTCTGGGGGTGGACGTTTCCTACATGGAGAAACATCTCATGGATATGGTTGTGGACCGGAAACTGATTCTGAAGGAAACCGAAGAAGGGATAGTGGTTTATCCTACACAATATTATTATCTGGAACTGAATTCTGCAAAAATGTTATGTGAACTGAACATTCTCTGTCCGGAAGATGAGCAGATGATGAAAAAACGGATCTCCAGAATTGAAAAAGAGACAGGGACAGAACTGGACGAGATGCAGAAACAGGCGGTAGCATCTGCTGCCCAGCATGGATTGTTTATTCTTACAGGAGGCCCCGGAACCGGAAAAACAACCACAATCAATGCAATTATCCGGTATTTTGAAGAAGAAGGGGCAGAGTTGCGTCTTGCGGCACCTACCGGCCGTGCTGCAAAAAGAATGACCGAAGCCACCGGCTATGAGGCGCAGACCATTCACCGTCTTTTGGAACTGAATGGACTTCCCGAAGGAGAACAGGAGGGAAGAGCGGTTCATTTTGACCGTAATTCTGAGAATCCTTTGGAAGCAGATGTTATTATTATTGATGAAATGTCCATGGTGGATATTTCTTTGATGTATTCGCTTCTTCTTGCGGTAACTGCAGGAACCAGGCTGATTTTGGTAGGGGATGAGAATCAGCTGCCAAGCGTGGGACCAGGAAATGTGCTGAGGGATATTATACGCAGCGGGTGTTTTCCGGTGGTTGAGCTGAAGAAGATTTTCCGGCAGGCATCAGAGAGCGATATCGTAGTAAATGCTCACAAAATTAACCGCGGTGAACAGGTCACCATCAACAACAAAAGCCGGGATTTCTTTTTCCTGAAACGGTATGACGCAGATATTATTATCCGGGTAGTAATTGCTCTGATTCAGGAAAAACTTCCCCGCTATGTGGATGCCAAACCTTACGAAATTCAGGTCCTGACCCCTATGCGGAAAGGCCTTCTGGGAGTGGAAAGGCTGAATCAGATTCTTCAGAGATATCTGAATCCGCCGGATGAGAAGAAAAAAGAAAAAGAAATCGGGCAGCGCCTTTTCCGCGAAGGTGACAAGGTAATGCAGGTGAAGAACAACTATCAGCTGGAATGGGAGATTCTCGGAAGATATAAGATACCGGTTGACAAAGGTGTCGGGGTATTTAACGGAGATACCGGTATCATGACAGAAATCAATGAGTTTGCGGAAACCGCAACGGTGGAATTTGAGGATGGACGTCAGGCACAGTATTCATTCAAACAGCTGGAAGAACTGGAACTTGCCTATGCGGTTACCATACATAAGTCCCAGGGTTCAGAATATCCGGCAGTGATTCTTCCGATACTTTCCGGACCGAGAATGCTGATGAACAGGAACCTTCTGTATACAGCAGTAACCAGAGCGCGGAAATGTGTTACAGTGGTTGGAAGTGAGAATACCTTTGCGGAGATGATCCGTAACGAGAAACAGCAGCAGAGATATAGTTCCCTGGATAAGAGAATCCGGGAACTGGACGAATTGGAAGCTTAAGCAGGAGAGCGCCATCGGGGAGAAAGGACTTTCTTGAAAAAAACAGCAGAAATTCTACTGGATATGCTTTATCCGAAAAAGTGTCCTCTGTGTCATCAGATACTGAAAGAAAAGAACAGTCTGGTCTGTCCGGACTGCTTCCAAAAAGCCATACCAATGAAGGAACCTCTGTGCATGAAATGCGGAAGACCGGTAAGGATGGAAGAAGAATACTGCCAGGACTGCAGAAGCGGGGTTCATCATTTTACAGAAGGAAGAAGTATTTTTCCCTATGGGGAAATCTGGCGTCAGTCACTGGTACGGTTCAAGTATTATGGATGTCGGGAATACGGAGACTTCTACGCAAAAGCCATAAGTATTTATGGAAGAAAATATCTGGAACGCTGGAAACCGCAGCTGATTGTGCCTGTACCCCTGCATTCCAGAAAGAAACGGATGAGAGGGTTCAACCAGGCGGCATATCTTGCAGAGAGGGTCAGCCGTTTTACGGGAATTCCGTGGAGTGACAATCTGGTAATTAAGATCCGGAACACGAAATCCCAGAAAAAACTCAATGCGTCCCAGAGGAAGAAAAACCTCAGAAACGCATATCTGGTAACCCGGAAAATTACCGGTTTTTCTGTACTGGTGGTGGATGATGTTTATACAACAGGAAGCACAATGGATGCCATGGCAATGTGTCTTCAGGAGGCAGGAGCAAAGGATGTTTATTTCCTTACAGTATGCGCTGGAAGGGCGTGAAAGAGCCGAAAAAACACTTTTCATAGGTAGGGAACTATGCTACAATAAATTTGATTGCAGTTAAATAAGAAAGCTTATGAGGAGTTATTTATGGTAAATGAAGAAAAGGTGAAGATCATGAATCGTCTTGCCATGTATGAGCATGGAGAAGGCAGGAAATATCTTCCGGTAAGCAGGTTTTACCGGAGTGATTATATTGGTCTTGCACTGATCAAAAATTTCTTTCTGGTAACCATCGGTTATGTGCTGCTGCTTGCCGGAATTGCTGCGTATTTCAGTGAATATCTTATGGACAATGTGAATAAGATTAATCTGGTTGCAGTAGGAATTTATGTGATAGTCGGTTACCTGATCGTACTTATTGCGTATTCAGTACTGACCTACATCCAGTATTCTGTGAAATATTACCGTGCCAAGAAGAGCGTAAAGGAATATTATCAGGATCTTACCAGACTGGAAAAAATCTACGGACGGGAAGAGAAAAGAACTCCTGCCCGGAGAAATGCAGGAGGACACAGAAAATGACAGCTTTACTTGAAATGAAACAGAATATCAAGAGATTTTATGGACAATATGAAGTATATATACTGCCGGTTCTGAAGTTTGCCCTGGCATTTGTCTATTTTCTCTGGATTAACAGCAACATGGGCTATATGAAACAGCTGGATAATATTTTTGTAATCCTGATTCTGGCACTGGTTTGTTCAATCCTTCCCACATCAGTAATGATGTTTATCGGATTTGCGATGATGATCGGACACTGTTATGCAGTAAGTGTTGAAGTTGCGGGATTTATGCTGGTGCTGATTCTTTTTATGATGATTTTGTTCCTGAGATTCAGCAAATCACAGAATCTGGTGCTGATTCTGACACCACTTTCCTTTGGGTTCAGCGTTCCGGCCCTTCTTCCGTTAAGTGCAGGTTTGCTTGGCAGCGCTGTTTCAGCACTTCCGGCAGGATGTGGAGTGGTGATTTATTATTTTATCCGTTTTGTTCATGCACAGTCTGCGGCGCTTAGTGATCAGGGAACGGAGATTGCAGAGAAATTGAAACTGCTTTCTGACGGACTTGTCCAGAACTGGGCAATGTGGATTACCGTAATTGCATTTGTTGTAGTTGTTCTGTTGGTGAACCTTCTCAGAACGAGGGCTTTTGACTATGCATGGAGAATCGCAATCATTGCCGGAGGCGTGACATATATTCTGATTATCCTTGCCGGAGATTTTTGCCTTGATGTGACCGTATCCATGATACCGATGATCGTTTCCACCGTGGCTTCGGTTCTTGTTGGATTTGTGCTGGAATTTTTTGTATTTGGCGGAGATTACAGCAGAACAGAACGGCTGGAATATGAAGATGACGAATATTATTACTACGTAAAGGCTGTTCCGAAGGCTTCCGTATCAACTTCTGAGAGAAGTATCAAGAAGATTAACGCAGAGCCTGTACGGGAAGAAAAGAAGAAAGAAGACAGGGTAGTTTTCAGGGATGAGGATTTTTCAGAACGTAAAGATCCCAGAACCGTATCAAGAATGGAAAATTTTGAAAATACAGTAAGTGAGAAACCACAGGAAATTGATGAGATTGATTTCGAAAAACAGCTGGAAGAATCACTGAAAGACCTTTAAAAATTTTAGGAAGATCAGAAAGAAAGGAGGAGACTTATGCAGAATACACTGTCAGTTCTGGCCGGATATCTTGGGAAAATTTCACTTCCGGGGCTTGGTGTGATTGATATTATTGAGATTGGACTGATTTCTTTCTTTGTATATCAGTTTATGGCTTGGATTAAATTTACACGGGCATATACGCTTCTTAAGGGTATTCTGATAGTCCTTGGTTTTATTCTGATCGCCTACATTTTCAAAATGAATACAATCCTGTGGATTTTCCGGAACCTGGCCAATGTGCTGGTGATTGGTGTAATTGTAATTTTTCAGCCGGAGCTGCGGCGTGCCCTGGAACAGCTGGGACAGAAAAAAATTGTTTCCACAATTATTCCCTTTGATACCGGAAAAGAAGTACAGGAACGTTTTAACGATAAGACCATTAACGAGCTGGTTAAGGCATGCTTTGATATGGGTGAAGTTAAGACCGGTGCACTGATTGTTATTGAGGAAGAAATACGTCTGGATGAATATGTGCGTACAGGTATTAATATTGACGGTATTCTTACCAGTCAGCTTCTGATCAATATTTTTGAGCATAATACTCCGCTTCACGATGGTGCCGTAATTGTCCGTGGCAACCGTGTGGTTGCGGCAACCTGTTATCTGCCTCTTTCTGATAATATGGAACTGAGTAAACAGCTGGGAACAAGACACAGAGCTGGTGTGGGAATCAGTGAGGCTACAGATTCCCTTACAATCATTGTTTCAGAGGAAACCGGACAGGTTTCCGTTGCACAGGGAGGAGAACTCTCCAGGGGGCTTAACAGCAAACAGCTTCGTGGAGTTCTGGTTGCAGCTCAGAATAAGAAAGTGGTTGACAACAGCAAACTGCGAAATCTGCTGAAAGGGAGAGTGAAACATGAAGAAAAATCTGACTAAAAACATCCCTTTGAAAATTATGTCCGTCATTGTGGGCATTCTTGTATGGCTGATCGTGGTAAATGTTGATGATCCTATTGTCACAAAAGGTTTTGTGATTTCCGATGTACAGATTATCAATGAGGCTTATGTAGATCAGCTTGGTGAAATGGTTATGCAGGATGACAGCGAAAATACCGTACGTGTATATATTACGGGATCCCGTAAGACTGTAAACCGTATTACCTCAAGTGATATTAAGGCAGTTGCAGATCTGCAGCAGGCACAGTCTACAGATACCGATCCGGTGATGATTCCCATTACAGCCACCTGTTCCGGAATTCTTGCGGAAAATATCCGGGTGTCACCACAGAATCTCAGCGTACATCTCGAAAAAAAGGTGACCAAGGAGTTTGCGATCAATGTAAGCAGTGGAGACAGTAAGCCGGCACAGGGACTGGAAATTGCTTCACTTACAGCTAACCCGGAAAAAGTCAGGGTTACAGGACCGGAGTCACTTGTTGGTAAAATAGATAGTGTGAGCGTAGACGTGAGCTCCAAAGTTGATGGAATTGATCAGGATACAACGATCACCAACGCGGAGTTGACGATTACGGATAAGAATCAGGATACCCTTTCATCCAATTCCATGAGTTATCTGAAATTTGACAACAACGGAAAAGTGAATGTCACCGCAAAACTTTGGAAGGTGCGTTCCGATATTCGCATCAGTGCAGGATATACCGGAGAACCGGCAGAAGGTTATGTGGTGGACAGTGTTACGACTGTGCCGGAGACGTTCAGCGTAGCCGGAAGCGAGGAGGCTCTGAATAATCTGAAACTTCAGGGAAATACCATCTATCTCGACAGCGAGAATGTGGATATTTCAGGAAAAAGTAATGATGTAGAGAAAAAAGTTAATCTGTCAGAGCTCCTTCCAGATGGACTGAAACTGACATCAGGCTCCAGCGCCGATCTCTGGATTACCGTGAATATCCTGCCGGAAGGCAGTAAGATATACAGTTTCCCGACGGAGGATATTAAAGTAAAAGGTCTGTCGGATAATCTTCAGCTGGCGTTTGAAGTTGCGGATATAGAGCTGAAGGTTCAGGCAGAAGACGGAGATCTGTCGAAGTTTGATCTGAAATCGGTGGGTGCGGTTCTTTCCATGGACGACTGGGAAGAAGGAAGCTATGAAGTGCCGATTAAGATCAGTCTTCCGGATGGATATAAGCTTCTGGAAGATGTAACCGCAGAGATCAAGATCTCCAAAGTTTCCAATGTGGACAGTGGAAACAGTCAGTAACAGATAAGAAACACTATACAAGGGAGACATTCGTAATGTTAAGTTATCAGGTAACGGTCAGAAACCCATCAGGGCTTCATCTCCGCCCCGCAGGGCTCTTATGCGGCGAGGCAATAAAATATAAATCTTCCATAACATTTCAGCATGACGGTGGCACGGCGAATGCCAAGAGTGTGCTGAGTGTACTGGGAGCCTGTGTAAAAAGGGGAGATGAGATTACCCTGATCTGCGATGGTGAGGATGAGCAGGCGGCGCTTGATGCGCTTGTGGCTCTTATTGAGAGCGGATTGGGCGAATGATACGGTAACAATATCAATCATTAACAGCAGCATGAGTAGGAGGGATTATTGTGAAGAGAAGAGTTGTGGCAATCGTGCTCAGCCTTACGTTGTGCATGGGTGGTACACTGGAAGCCGGAGCTGCAGCTTTGGGCAGCGCACAGGTGCAGGCGGCAGAGACTGGCACAGACGTGACAGCGGACAGTTTTGGTGATGAAGCAGAAACTGTACAGCAGCCTCAGACAGAAGAGGAACAGACAGATACGGCAGAGGAAGATGGAACTGCAGATATATCAGGGGACACAGTAGAGACCCCGGATATTACAGAGACTCCGGATGTGACAGAAACACCGGATATCACAGAGACTCCGGATATTACAGAAACACCGGAAGCAGATACAACAACTCCGGCGGATGAATTCAGTGCAGGAGAAGTGCAGGAACTGGAAGATCCGTCTGTAAAAGATACAAAAACACAGAATACCGATGACGGAGCTACAGCGGCAGTCGTTTCGGAGGGTGCAGAGCTTGTAGATGGTGTGGTTATTGCCAAGAGCAGTGACTGGGAATCTGACAGCATGGGATTCAGACTTCTCAAAAAGACAGCTTCTGATGAGGTGGTACCGGCAACAGAATCCGGAAATCAGACAGAAGAACAGACGGACAGCAGCACGGAAGAAACTCCGGCAGCCGTTTCCGAGGATGCAGCTGACAGCAGTGATACAACAGATTCAGCAGAAACAACAGAAACAACAGAAACAGAAAATACACAGGAGGCTGTACAGCCGGAAGTTTCAACAGAAACAGCTGAAGAGACCGAAAATGCTTCAGTTGAAAATCTGGCTCTGGATAATGGTGAAGCAACAGAGGCAGCAGAATCTGATTCAACCGTTGCAACTACGGAAAAGAGTTATTTTACATCAGCAGATGGTCTTCTGAAAATCAATACCGATGGCCATGTCGGATATTATCTTTTCAATGAAAAAGGATATCTGATGACAGGACGTGTAACACGGGAGCCAGGCGTAGATGGTTACACCGGAACCAAGAAAGTAGAATGGTACCTTCTTGAGAAGGATAAAGCAACTCTGTATGCAGGATGTGAAGACCAGGCGATCACACCATGGACCTCCAATCTTGGACAGCAGCAGAGAAAATACTGGCTGTGGACAGGAACAACTTTCCGCTATTACAGTTCAGCCGGCAATTATATGACGGTAGAAGAATGTAATATTTACGGAAAAGTCTATAAAATTGGAAGTGCCTATTATACACTTGCAAAAAATGGTGCGCCGCGTGTTGGTATCATTAAACTGACAACCGGTTCTACGACTTATGAATATTACTTTAAACCGGCATCCAAGAGTGGAGAGATTCCAGGAAAACTTTTCTACGGCGGATGGACCTATGTGCTGAACAGTAAGAAGGAAAAACGTTTCATTTACTGCAGCCCGAAGTCATCCACACGTGGACAGATCATGAAACATGGTGTTTATGTATCCAAGGTAATGTCCAAGAAATATCTGTATATGCTGAATTCCAGCGGCTATGTTATGAAGAGCACAATGGCAAAGGCCGCAAACAAGAATAATGCATATTATATTACAGACAGCAAAGGCCGTGTAATCAAACAGAAACTCGTCAAATATAAAAATGGATACAGATATTACTTCGGAAGTGATGGAAAGAGAGTTACCTGGAAAAACTGCTGGCACAGCTGTCCGGGAGCTTCCAACAAGATTTATTATTTTGGAAGTACTCCGGGAAGAGTTGTTGAAAAGCACGGATGGCAGAAAGTGACCGATACAAAGGGTAAATTCTTCGGCTGGTTCTACTTTGACAGCAAGGGAAATCATTATAAGAGTCAGATGCTGACAGCAAAGAGCTCCGGAAAGAGCTATTACTTTAACAGCACAGGACAGCTGGTAGGTGGTAAAACCAAAATTGGCAGCAAATATTACTTCTTTGCTACTTCAGATTCCAAGAACCATCGTGGATGGATGTACAAGAATACACTGATCCGTTATCAGAATAAGTGGTACTATGCAGACAAGAACGGTGTCCTGAAAAAGAGCGGATGGCAGAAATCCGGAAAATACTGGTATTATTTCAGCAATTATACAGCAGTAACCAATAAATCCATGAAACGTGGTTCTGTAAACGGTTATCTGGACAGCCAGGGACGTTTTTCAACAGGATGGGTAATTTTCAGCGATTACTATGATCAGGTAAAATATATCGATCCGGATACAGGTTCCAAATATCTGACCAATACAAAACGCTGGATTGATGGTAAACTCTATTACTTTGATAAGAACGGATACCGTCGTAACGACCTTACTTCTATTTATAAGGGACCGTATTATCTGGAAGTAGATAAGACCAATGGTGTTATGACTGTTTATACAGATTCCAGCAAGAAGATTCCGGTTAAGACAATCCGTGTTTCTGTAGGTCTTGCCGCAACACCGACATGGGATGGTACATACAGACTGAGCCGTAGCCTGAGATGGCAGCCGCTGATGGGACCGTCCTGGGGACAGTATGGAACACATGTTGACGGATGCGGACAGGGTGGTATTTTCATTCATTCTGTAGCTGGTGCAACAAAGAGTGTTTACAATCTTCCGGCAGGAGAATATCTGAAACTTGGTCAGCCGGCATCTCATGGATGCATCCGTACCTGTGTTGCAGATGCAAAATGGGTATATGAGAATTGTAATGGTTCTACAATCCATATTTACAGCAGTGGTAAATACAGCAGCAACGAATCCTTCAAGGGACCGTTAGGCCGCAGACCACTTGCCACATTCCGCGGAGATGGAAGTTTTGACCCGACCGACCCGGAAGTGCCGTGATTTTGAATATCTATTAAGTAAATAACAGAAGGCCGGTGATCAGCCAGTGAGCTGACACCGGCCTTCTTTATGCCATCAGAAAATACTTGGCAATAAGTCTTTACTTTCCATTTTATGGCGGTATAATAAATTCATCTGACAACTGATTATGATGATGGGAAAGGAACGAAGATGAAAAACTGGAAAAGATGGCTGGCAGCAGGGTGTATGGCAGCATTGTTAGGGATCGGAACAATGGGGACTACAGCGATGGCAATGGGTGGCGGTGGAGTGGACCGCAGTGATGCCGTTGCTGAGGAAGAACGAATTGAGAAAGTTCCCAGTGGAAAAGCAACACAGAATTCCACAACCAGTTCCAAAGCATGGAAGAAAATCAACGGTGTTTGCTATAATGGAAGCGGGCAGAAGCTGGAAGGAGCAATTACAAGAGGCATCGATGTTTCTGAATGGCAGGACACCATTAACTGGAGTAAGGTGAAAAATGATAATGTGGACTTTGCGTTTGTAAGGATTTCCTACGGATTAAATCATCTGGATAAGACCTACGATTATAATATGAAACAGACAGAAAAAGTAGGGCTTCCAGTGGGAACTTATGTATATAGCCTTGCAACTACCACACAGCAGGCGATGAAAGAAGCACAGCTTGCGATTAAAAAAATGGACGGATATAAAGTTTCTTATCCGGTAGTGTTTGATATTGAGTATGAAAAAATGCGAAGCCTTTCTGCATCCCAGATTGCAAGTATTGCCAGAGCATTTTGCAATGAGATCAAAAAAGCAGGATATTATCCGATGATCTACTGCAACACAGACTGGTATGACAATAAGCTTGACTGGAGTAAAATGACCGGTTATGATGTCTGGCTTGCGAGATATGGCGACAAGATTCTTGCACCAGACAAGAAAAAATACAAATACACAATCTGGCAGGCAACGGATGGTGATGGTGGCGGATATCTGAAGACAACCAAGGGACTGATCAGTGGAATTCCAAGTTATTCTACGGTAGATGTTGATTTCGGATATGTGGATTACACAAAAAAAATTACTCCAAGATGGCATGCACAGAGCAGCTATAAAGCCTCTACAAAACCGGATACTTCCTCCGGAAAAACCGGATGGTACACAGAAAACGGAAAAAAATTCTATTATCTGAACGGTGTTAAGAAAACCGGCTGGGTTACCGTAAGTGAAAAAACCTATTATATCAATAAAACAAATGGAATGTACAAAAGTAAAAAAATTACGGATTCCAAAAATGTGGTGAGATATGTAGACAAATACGGTGTGATGGTAAAGAGCAGGTGGATAACCGTAAGTGGTAAGAAATACTACTTTGACAAAACCGGAAAAGCGTTAAAAGGCATGAAAAAAGTAGGCAAGAATTACTACTATTTCCAGACAAAATATGGTTATATGATGAAATATGTAAGGTATATGAACAGCAATGATGATGTCTATTATTTTGGGGGGGATGGCATCATGGTTAAGAGTGTATTTTATACATGGAGCGGAAATAATGAAAAACATACTTATTATTTCATGTCGGATGGAAAAATGTGCAGATCCTGGCTGACACTTAATGGAAAGAGCTATTATTTTGATCCGGATACAGGAATTATGTATAGAGACTGTACTCTGAAGATAAAAGGCAAGAACTATACCTTCAATTCCAAAGGTGTATGCACAACGAAATAAAAAACAGCAGTAAAAAAAATGGCAGTGCAATCCGCAACTGCCATTTTTTTGTCTGTCATGGAAAATTATAAGGTATAAACCAGAATTCCTACAATAATAATCAGATTTCCGATGATTTTTCCGCGGGTAATTTTTTCCTTCAGGATGCGCCAGGAAAAAATCAGTACAAAGACATAAGCGGCCGTATCAATCACAGGCCCGAACTTCATGTCGACTTTGGTATAACACCAGGTATTTAAAAGAAGGACCCCGAAAAAAATGCCATAGGCCAGGATGACTCTCCAGTTCAGGTATTCCCTGAGAGGATTTTTGTAAGTGATATTGGCGCTCTGTTTCAGAAGAACCTGTGAAATTGCGGAAAAAAAGGTTCCTGCCAACATAATCAGCATAAAAGTTCTATTCATATCTCTGCACCGTCCAGACTCCGATTAGAACAATCAGGATACCGATAATGTTCTGAATCGACAGATTTTCGTGAAAAATGATCACAGCCCATACCTGGGACCACAGGAGATAGACGCTTTTGTTTGCGTAGGCTGTGGAAAGGGAAAATTTTTTGATTACCTGCTGCCATGCAATGGCGTAAATTCCACAGTTTGCAATCATAAGAAAAAGAAATACATAGAGAAGCGGGCTGGTAAGCCCTTCTTTATTATAATAAACCGATGCAAATTTGGAAAAAACGCTGGTAAGAGAAAACAGCAGGATATTCAGATGAAGCTGAATATAATCTTTGAGTTTTGTCATGTTTCCTCCATATAAAATAAGTTTTGGAATGCGATAGCTGATAATCAATATAGCGCATTCGCCTGCTTTATGCAAGAAAATGTTTGAGCAATGTAACGGTTTACAACAGGAATTGAAAATGATAAGATTAAACGATAAGTGTCAACTGATACAAAAGAGAGGGAAAAAACTATGTGTCTATATTCAGTGGTTGTTCCTGTATACAATTCAGAACATACGCTGCAGGAACTGTACACTCGCCTGGAAAAAGTTTTCCGGGAAACAATAAAAGAAGAATTTGAACTGATTCTGGTAGATGACGGATCGAAGGATCGTTCTTTTGAGGTGATGAAAGAACTTCGTGATAAGGATTCCCGTGTGAAAATCATCCAGATGGCAAGGAATTTTGGTCAGCATCCGGCACTTCTGTGCGGATTTGCCCATGCAAAAGGGGAGTTCATTGTAACCATGGATGATGACCTTCAGCATCAGCCGGAAGAACTTCCGAAGATGATCAATGTCATGAACGAGCGGGATGATGTGGATGTGATCATTGCAAGTTATGAAGGCCGGAAACATAACCTGATCCGTAAGCTTGGAACCAAATTATCTGTCTGGGCTACTTCCAAAATGCTTGGAAAAGACCCGGATCTTCAGATCACCAGCTACCGCCTGATCCGCCGCTTTCTGGTAGAAGCCATGCTGAAGACCAATACATATCTTCCGCAGATCGGCAATCTTCTGGTTTTAAGCTCCAATCGAATTATCAATGTGCCGGTACAGCATGCAGCCCGTGCCTATGGAAAGAGCGGATATTCTTTCCGCCGTCTTGTGAAAGACCTGATTTATGATATCACAGCCCATACGGCATTTCCGCTTCTTATGGTGCGGAATATCGGAATCGCAAGTTTTCTGGTAAGCCTTTGCCTGGCGATTTACTATCTGGTTCGCTATTTTATGTTCGGAATCTCTGTGGAAGGATGGACATCCCTGATGCTGGTAATGCTGGCATTCTTTGGGCTGACGCTGCTTTCCATCGGAATTATCGGAATTTATCTTATGAATATCCTCAATGAGGCGAAGAAGATGCCACATTATGTAATCCGTCAGGAGGAAACAGACTGATGAAAAAAGAAATCGGCGGTTACTTGGAGCTGGAGGAATCTACAGGCCAGGGATATTATCCGGGACTTTTGGGAGTAAACCTTGGAAGAACCGCACTTCTCTGGCTGATGGAAGCCCGAAACTGTAAAAAAATTTATCTTCCCACGTATCTTTGTGATTCTGTAACCGGAGCCTGTGAGAAAACAGAAGCGGAAATTGAATTTTATCATATGGATGAAAAATTACGTCCGCTTCTTCCAGAAAAAAAGCTTCCGGAGGGCGAATATCTCTACCTTGTAAATTACTACGGACAGCTTAAAGATGACAGAATCCGGGAATATAAGGAAATTTACGGAAACATTATCGTGGATCATACCCATGCGTTTTTTCAGAAACCGCTGCCAGGGGTGGATACTTTGTACTCCTGCCGGAAATTTCTGGGAGTCAGCGACGGGGCGTATCTGTCAACAGATGCGAGAATGAATCTGGAAGAGAAACCGCTGGATCATTCTATGAAAAGGCTTGAGCACATTTTGGGCCGATATGAGTATGATGCCGGTACTTTTTACCAGAAGATGCTGGACAATGCGGCAGACTATCATGAAATGGAAATCCGCCGCATGTCACGGCTGACCGGAAATCTTCTCCGCTCCATGGATTATCCTTATATAAAAGCAAAAAGAGAAGAAAATTATCATCTGCTGGCAGAACTTCTTCCGTCAGAAAGTATTTTTAATGAAAAGGTTCCGGAAGGGCCTTTTGCCTATCCCTATTATCATAAGGATGGACTGGCACTTCGAAAATGGCTGGCCGGACGGAAGATTTTTGTGCCGATTTACTGGCGGAATATTATTGATCATTTTGGTGAAGATACCATGGAATATGACTGGGCCGCCAATGTCCTTCCGCTGCCCTGCGATCAGAGATACGGAGAGGAAGAAATGCGTTACATTGCAGATTCCATAAGAGAATGGGAGGAAACAAAAGCATGAAACACCGACTGCTGATACTGGGAACTCTGGGTGAGTTTGTACAGCTTGTACGTAAAGCCAGGGAAAAAGGATACTATACCATTGTCTGTGACGGATATCCGGATGGCCCTGCAAGAGAATTTGCGGACGAAGCGTATCAGATTCCGGTAACAGACACGGAAAAAATTGCGGAACTTTGCCGGGAAAAAGAGATTGACGGGATCATTACGTCTTTTTCTGACCTGCTTCTGGAATGTATGGTAAAAATTGCAGACAGGGCAGGGCTTCACTGCTATCTGAAACCGGAACAGTTGCCATGGTACCGTGATAAATCCCGGACAAGGGAACTTCTTCAGGAACTGGGACTGCCAACCCCCGGATTTCAGAAAATCCCTACGGCAGTGCTGAAAGATCCGGACAGAAAGTTAAGGCTTAAGGAGCTGCTTAAGGGACTTCGCTACCCGGTAGTCAGCAAGCCTCTGGATAAATACGGTTCCCGTGGAATTTATATATCTGAAAATCTGGAAGAACTTATAAAAGCAGCAGAAAAAACAGCGGAATTTTCTGATATGCCGGAGATTCTTGTGGAAGAATATAATGACGGCTATGAATTTAATATGATGACCTGGGTCAGAAATGGAAAGGTGCATGTAATCAGCATTGCAGACCGCGAAAAAACATCCGTCGCAAAAGGGGAAATTCCTATCAGTACAAGAAATGTTTATCCATCCAGACTGATGTCAGAAGTGGAAAAACCTGCAACGGAACTTCTCCAGGCATATGTGGAAAAAACAGGCCAGAAAGAAGGCGCACTTTCCATGCAGTTTTTCTGGAAACCGGGAGAGGGGATTCAGGTCTGTGAGATTGCGGCCCGTTTTTTCGGATACGAACATGAACTTACCGATATGGTATACGGATTTAATATGGAAGAATTTCTTCTGGCTTCGCTGTATGACCAGGAAAAACTTGATCATATGCTGACAGAACATAATGTTCATAAGCCGCAATGCTGCGGAGCCGTGATCTATTTTCAGGGAAGGCTGCTGACAATTGCAGATCAGTCTGCGGCTGTCCAGCTGGGACAGAAAAAAGAAGTGCAGAAGCCGTGGATTTTTTATGAAGAAGGGGAAACCGTGATTGAACATGGCCCCAACCCATATCTGGCTCTGTACTATGTAAAAACAGAAAACAGACAGGAAATGGACCGTCTGACACAGGAATTTTACCGGGATATGCATATTTTGGATTCTTACGGAAAAGAAGTTGCATATCAGAACCAGATTCCCGATTATACACCGGCAGAAAAATAGGCATTGAATTTGCAACATGAGTGTGAGAAAATGGAATGTACAGTTAATGTAGAAAAATAGAAAATAAAGAGGAAATACATGATTGATTTTAACAGACCTGCGTTTACAGGCAAGGAATTCGAGTATATCCAGGATGCGGTGAACCGAGGAATGCTCTGCGGTGACGGAATCTATACCAAGAAATGTTCCGCATGGATGGAAGAACGTTTTCATGTGGGTCATGTGATGCTTACGACCTCCTGTACCCATGCACTGGAAATGGCGGCGTTTCTTGCGGACATCCATCCGGGAGATGAAGTAATCATGCCGTCTTACACTTTTGTGTCAACAGCAGATGCTTTTGTACTGCGCGGAGCGAAGATTGTGTTTGTGGATATCCGTCCGGATACCATGAACATTGATGAAAAACTGATCGAACAGGCGATCACAGAAAAAACCAGAGCAATTGTTCCAGTTCACTATGCGGGAGTTGCCTGTGAGATGGATACAATTATGGATATTGCCAGACGGCATAATCTGAAGGTTGTGGAAGATGCAGCTCAGGGTGTGGACGCCTACTATAAAGGAAAAGCACTGGGAACCATCGGAGATTTTGGCTGCTACAGCTTCCATGAGACGAAGAATTACACAATGGGAGAGGGCGGTGCAATTCTGTTCAATGGGGATCAGTATCAGGAAAAAGCTGAGATTCTCAGAGAAAAAGGAACAGACCGCAGCAAATTTTTCCGCGGGCAGGTGGATAAATACCGCTGGATGGATTATGGGTCTTCGTATCTGCCCAGTGAACTGAATGCTGCATATCTTTATGCTCAGCTGGAACAGCACAAAAAAATCAGTGATAAGAGAATGCAGATTTATAACTTCTATAATGAAAATCTGAAATTTCTTGCGGAGGAAGGCAAGATCGAACAGCCCTACGTTCCGGAAGAATGCACGCACAATGCACATATGTATTATATTAAAGTACAGGATATCAAGGTGCGTACCAGACTTCTGAAATATCTCCGTGAAAAAGAAATCTGCAGCGTGTTCCATTATGTGCCCCTTCATTCCGCACCTGCGGGAAAAAAATTCGGAAGATTTTCCGGGGAGGATGTTTATACAACAAAAGAAAGTGAACGTCTGATGCGCCTTCCCATGTTCTATAACCTGGATATGGAGGATGCGAAGAAAGTCGTTGATGCCATTGCTTCTTTTGATGGCTTCTGATAAGAGAAGGGATAAATTATGAAAAAAATAAAAAAACTGTTTGTGGTTCTGGCAGCAGGGATGGCGTTGATGCTGCCGGTACAGGCCATGGCTGCGGTAGATCTCAATGCAAAATATGAGATCAGTACCAACCAGATTCAGGGATGGCCTGCAGGACCGGAAATTATTTCAGATACCGGTATTCTGATGGATGCAGATACCGGAGTGGTTCTTTACAACAAAGGTGCGGATGAGCAGAGATATCCGGCAAGTATTACCAAGATTATGACATTGCTGGTGGCAGTAGAGAATTCCACCATGGACGAGCAGGTGACCTTTACAGAAACCGGAGTGCGTAACGTAAATGCGGATTCCAGCAATATCGGTACGCAGGTGGGAGAGATTCTTTCCATGAAGGATTGTCTGTATGCACTGATTATCCAGTCTGCCAATGATGTTGCCGCACAGATCGCGGAACATATCGGCGGCACAGAGCAGGCGTTTATTGATATGATGAATCAGCGCGCACAGGAGATCGGATGTACCAATACGCATTTTGCCAACTCCAGCGGACTTCCGGATGACAACCATTATTCTTCCGCAAAGGATATGGCACTGATTATGCGAGAAGGCCTCAAAAATGAGGATTTCCGTACGGTAATCGGCACTGCAGATTATGTTATCGAACCCACCAATATGAATACCCAGCAGAGAATTCTGCATACCCATCATCCGATGTTTGCTCCGGAAAGCGGATTTTATTATGATGGTTGTATCGGAGGAAAGACGGGAACTACGGTTGCGGCCGGACATACACTTGTCACTGCGGCAAAAAAAGACAATACCACGTATATTGCGGTAACCATGCGTGCCGCAGATCTGGCGAATTCCTGTATGGATACTACGGCTATGTTTAACTACGGTTTTGAGAACTTTACAAAAACAGAAGTGGATGGCGGAAGTGTACTTCTTCCAAAGGGAACAGAACTTGCTTCCCTGACCACGAAGGCGGAGAATATTGACGGAAAAACAGAAACCAGTTATTATTTTGGAGATTATCTGATTGGAAGTGCCAGTGTGGCGCAGGCGACACCGTCACCAACACCGGAGCCGACTACTGAGGCAGAAGACAGTACAGAAGCCGACAGTACCGGAACAGATATTTCGACAGAGGATGAAAGCGGACAGACGGAAGCAGAGAATACGACGGAAAAAAAAAGCGTGCCTGCCATGCGTAAAATCCTTCTTATGATTATGGGTGCTATGATTCTGATTCTGATAGCCCTTCTTGCGGCTCTCGGAGTGAAAGAAAAGAAACATAAAAAGAAACACAAAAACAAACATAAATAGAAAAGGAGAAAGAAAAATGGGAAAAATAAAAGTAACACAGTGCGGAGATATTGAAGGACTGAAAGTGATCGAGCCAACTGTTTTTGGGGATTCCAGAGGATATTTCATGGAAACTTACAATTACAACGATTTCAAGGAAGCCGGAATTGATGTGGAGTTTGTTCAGGATAACCAGTCCAGCTCCCGTTACGGTGTTCTCCGCGGACTTCATTTCCAGATCAACTATCCGCAGGACAAACTGGTACGTGTGGTAAACGGAGAAGTGTTTGACGTTGCAGTTGACCTTCGTGAGGGTTCCAAGACTTTCGGAAAATGGTACGGAGTTGTTCTTTCTGCTGAGAACAAGAAACAGTTCTTTATCCCGAAGGGATTTGCTCATGGATTCCTGGTACTTTCTGAGAATGCGGAGTTCACCTACAAATGCTCTGATTTCTATCATCCAAACGATGAGGGCGGACTGATCTGGAATGACAAGGACATCAATGTAGAGTGGCCGATCCCGGAAGGCATGGAGCTTATTTTCTCCGACAAGGATCAGAAGTGGGGAAGCTTCCAGGAATATAAGAATCGATAAGGAATTACAGAATGAAGAAAATATTAGCTTTGCCGGCAGAGCTGTATCAGAACCGTAAGCTCGTTTTAAGCCTTGCAAAAAATGATTTCAAAACAAAATATGCAGGATCTTATCTTGGTATTGTCTGGGCGTTTATCCAGCCGATCGTAACGATCCTGGTCTACTGGTTTGTATTTTCCGTAGGATTGAAAGCCGGAACGGTGTCGGATTATCCGTTTGTACTTTATCTGGTATCCGGTATTGTGCCGTGGTTTTTCTTCCAGGATGCGTTAAACGGCGGAACCAATGCTCTGCTGGAATATAATTACCTTGTCAAAAAAGTTGTATTCAAGATCAGTATTCTTCCTATTGTAAAGATCATTTCCGCACTTTTTGTGCATGTATTCTTTGTGGTGTTTGCACTGATCTTATGTGCGTGCTACGGATACACACCAAGCCTTTACACACTGCAGATCATTTACTATTCTGTCTGCACCTTCCTGTTTGTGCTTGGACTTGTATACGCAACCAGTGCGATTGTGATCTTTTTCCGTGACCTGACCCAGATCATCAATATTTTTCTTCAGGTCGGTGTATGGCTTACACCGATCATGTGGGATGTCAACATGCTTGCGTCTCATCCGTGGCTGATCAAGGTGTTCAAGCTGAACCCTATGTATTATGTGGTCACAGGATACCGTGATTCCATGCTTGGCCATGTTGGAATCTGGCACCATAGCGCATGGACCATTTATTTCTGGGTAGTGACGATCCTGCTTTTCGGATTGGGATCTGTAATATTCAAGCGTCTGAAGCCGCACTTCGCAGATGTGCTCTGATTCAGACGGCAAAAGATGACACGCCGTCAGACTGCCGGCTGTGAGTTGAAACAAAGTGAGGTTAAAAATGGCAGAAGATATTGCGATTTCAGTAAATGATGTCAGTAAAATGTACAAACTTTACGATAATCCCATGGACCGCCTCAAGGAGTCCCTGGGATTATCCAGAAAAAAGAAATATAAAGAGCATTACGCTCTGAACCATGTGTCTTTTCAGGTGCATAGAGGAGAGACAGTGGGAATTATCGGAACAAATGGTTCCGGTAAATCCACCATCCTGAAGATCATTACAGGCGTACTTTCTCCCACAGCAGGAGAGGTTGCCGTAAACGGCAGAATTTCAGCTCTTCTGGAGCTGGGAGCCGGATTTAACGGAGAATATTCCGGACTTGAGAATGTATATCTCAACGGCAGCATGATCGGTTTTTCCAGAGAAGAGATTGATGCCAAACTGCAGTCCATTCTGGACTTTGCAGATATCGGTGATTTTGTTTACCAGCCGGTAAAAACATACTCCAGTGGTATGTTCGTGCGTCTGGCTTTTGCGGTAGCCATCAATATTGATCCGGAGATCCTGATCGTCGATGAAGCGCTTTCCGTAGGTGACGTATTTTTCCAGGCAAAATGTTACCGGAAATTCGAAGAGTTCAAGGAAATGGGCAAGACCATCCTGTTCGTAAGCCATGACTTAAGCAGCATCGGAAAATACTGCGACCGTGTTGTACTTCTAAACAAAGGCGAGAAGCTTGCAGAGGGCGGTGCCAAGGAGATGGTCAATCTCTACCGCCGTGTGCTGGTCAATCAGTATGAGGATGCAGATCAGTCTGAGAACAAAGAGGGCAGCACCGCAGAAAACGGACAGAGCGGAAATAACGCTTCCGGTGAAAACGGCCATGACGGCCAGGGCAGCCAGAAGCTTATGAAAGACAGCCTGAATCTGAATCCGCAGGTTCTGGAATATGGAAGCAAGCTTGGCGAAATCGTGGATTTTGCGATCCGGGATGATACCGGAATGATCACCAATGTGATCGAAAAAGGCAAGGAATTTTCCGTTCAGATGAAAGTGAATTTCCAGGCAGATGTCAGTGACCCGATCTTTGCGTTTACTCTGAAAGACCTGAAGGGTACCGAGATCACAGGTACTAATACCATGTATGAACATACGCCTCTGAAACCGCAGAAAGCAGGCGATGTCCGTGAGATCACCTTTAAACAGGTGATGCCTCTGGAAGCAGGGGAATATATGCTGTGTCTGGGATGCACCGGATATAAAGACGGCGATTTTACCGTATTTCACCGGCTTTACGATGTGTGCAACCTGACCGTGATCACAGATAAGAAAGCAGTGGGATATTTTGACCTGTTTTCCAAAGTATCTGTGAAATAAGTGGAGGAACGACTATGGCGGAGTTGAATTTAGATTATTATACGGCGAAGGACCATTATTCCGACGGGGATATCGAGGAAACACTTCTGAAAATGGCACAGGAAGGGAAATCTTTTGAAGATCTGCCGGAGGATGAGGTGAGCTTTCCTATGGTTTACCATTTTTCGGGGCTGAGAGAAAATATCTTAAGCTGGTATCCTCTGAAAAAGACGGATTCTGTTCTTGAGATCGGAGCCGGATGTGGAGCCATCACAGGAATGCTTTGCCGCAAGGCCGGTCATGTGACTTCTGTGGAGCTTTCCAAACGTCGTGCAGACATTAATTTTGCAAGAAACAAAGAGAAAGAAAATCTCACGATCATGGTTGGAAACCTCAACGACATGACGTTTCCGGAGAAATTCGACTATGTGGTAGTAAACGGTGTGCTGGAGTATGCCATGAGTTTTACCGAAGGAAAAACTCCTTATGAGACATTTCTTCAGCGCATGGGTGCTTATCTGAAGCCGGAGGGAAGGCTTCTGATCGCCATTGAGAACAGACTGGGACTGAAGTATTTTGCCGGGGCACCGGAAGATCATACAGATCTTCACTTTTTCGGAATCAACGGATATCCGGGAAATCAGTCTGTACGCACCTTTTCCAAGAATGAACTGGGAGAGCTGCTGGAAAACAGCGGCTTTCCTTTTCTGCGCTTTTACTACCCGTATCCGGATTATAAATTTCCGACAGAGATTTTTACAGATGAGAGCCTTTACACCAATTCCTATGGAAGAAATTATCCTGTATACACAGATAAGACCGCAGATCTTTTTGCAGAAAGTGAAGGGGTAAAAGCCTTCGAAAAAGAGAAGATCCTGAACAGTTTTGTGAATTCTTTTCTTGTGGAAGCAGGCCGCACGGAGAACCAGGATCCGGAGGAAATTCTCTATGTGAAACTGAACCAGGGACGGAAAGAGAAATTCCGCCTTTTGACCAGGATCGTCCGTGAGAACGAAGAGGTCCGCGCGGAAAAAGAGGCCATGGTGCCACAGGCGGAGGAGTTTGTGGAGAAGCTGGAGAAACTTGGAACAGAAAGTACTGGCTCTGACAAATACAGAAACCTTCCCTGCAAAGCGGAAAGCGGAAAAATCTCCTATCCTCTTCTTACAGGAAAAACCCTTCATCAGGAAATCGCGGAGCTTGCCCATAAAGGAGAAATCGAAGAGATCAAAATACTTCTTAAAAAATTCTATCAGGAATTTTTCGGGGCGCGTAAGGTCATGGACTACAGAACCGAAGAGTTCTGTGAGGTATTTGGGGAGTATCCGGGAAGAAGTGATTATGAATGTGTCTGCCCGGCCAATGTGGATCTGATCTGCAGCAACATCTTTATGGGAGAAAACGGAAATCAGATCATTGATTATGAGTGGATGTTTGACTTCCCTGTGCCTGTGAACTTTATCATGTGGCGTCTGATCCATGAGCTGTATACACACATTTCAGAACTTCCCCAGCTGTGTCACGAAGATGAGATGATGGCGGAGTTTGAGATCGGTTATACAGATTATGAGATCTTTATGAAGTGGACCATGCATTTTGTCTATGAGTACGTGGGCTGTGATACCCTGATGCCTTTTGAGCAGAAGAGAATGCCGGTTTCCGTTACAGATATCATCAACCGTGAAAAAGAGAAACATCAGATGCACAGCAAGGTTTATTACGATCTTGGCGGCGGATTCTGTGAGGAACATACCCTCCATGTGGAGGGAAAACTTACAGGCAGCCGTTTCCGTGTGGAATTTGATCTTTCCGGAATTGAGGGCATTCAGAACATCCGCTGGAACCCGGCAAACGGCCATTTCCTGAAAGTGAAGGTAGAGCGTCTAGACTGTGGATGCAGTGCAAGACTGGTACCACAGGGCGTGCATATGACCGTAGATGGCAGTACTACCGCATTCTTTACCACAGATGGTTTTTACCTGATCCAGGTTATGCACCCGGAAAAAGTGGATAAGATCGTGATCGAGGGAAAACTGGAAACTCTGGAGCTTTCCGATGTGGAAAAACTTCTGGCGCAGCAGAAAGCAGACGAAGAGCGAAAAGCACAGGAGAAGGCGAAAAAAGCAGCACAGAAAGCAGCAGAAGAAGCAGCCGAGGAGGCACTGCGCCATCCTGGAAAAAAAGCGCAGGTAAAACGCCTCATCAAAAAAGTTCTCCGCTATAACAGTGCACCGGCAGCCGTTCAGAGCGTGGAAGCAACACCGACCTGCATGGGAAGCGTGGATTTCTTCCATTATGAAGACTGTATTCTGAACACTGTGGGCTGGGCTTTTGACCCGACTTTCCAGGAGATGGGACAGCCGAGGATTGTCTTTTATGAGGACACCAGGAAGTTTCAGGAGAGCGCCCTGACTACCATTTATCGTACAGATGTGGCCCAGGCCATTGGAAATCCGGATGCGGAAAGTGCGGGATTTTCCTTCCAGGCAACCGTTCTGGCTCCAAAAGAAACAACTGTATTTCTGGAATATGGTAAAAACGGAGATACCGGACGATTCCTTCTTGGCAAGGTACCGGCAACACAGGGACAGGAGGAATTCCTGGTTTCTGCTATCGAAGATCCGAAGAGCATCGGAAATCTCCGCCATTTCAAACAGCGTCATGTCCGCAGTGCCCGAAAGGATTATCCACAGGCTGTTTACCAGCAGAAGGTGGATGTAATCGTGCCGGTTTACAATGGACTGGAGTATTTTGACGCCCTGTTTTCCGGAATTGAGAAGACAAAGGTTCCGTACCGTCTGATCATTGTAAATGACAAGAGTCCGGACCCGGAAGTGGGAAAATATCTGGAAAAATATGCCGCAGAGCATGACAATGTGGTACTTCTTAACAATGAGACCAATATGGGCTTCCTTCCGTCTGTAAACCGTGCGTTAAAGATGGCGGAAAATCACGTTGCCCTTGTAAATACAGATGTGGAGGTTCCGGAAGAATGGTTGGAGCGCCTGATGCTTCCGATCTTCGCAAAGGAAAAGATCGCCACCACCACACCGTTTACCACCTGCGGAACCATCTGCAGTTTCCCGGATTTCTGCCGGGATAACAAACTGTTTGAGGGAATGCCGCTGTGGGAGATCGATGATGAATTCCGCATGATCCGCCCGCAGTATCCATCCATGCCTACAGGTGTGGGATTCTGCATGGGTATGAACCTGAAAGCCATCAGAGAAGTCGGACTTCTGGATGAGGAGAACTTCGGAAAAGGCTACGGAGAGGAAAACGACTGGTGCCAGCGTGCCATAGCTGCAGGTTATGAGAACGTACATGTGGATAACCTGTTCGTATATCACAAACACGGTGGAAGCTTCCCGTCCGAGGAGAAACAACGCCTTCTGAAAGAGCACAGCGACGCACTGCTCCGCAAACATCCGGATTACAACAAGGATACCGCAGACTACTGCAGAAGAGATCCGCTCCGTCCGGTAAGACTTTATGTGGAGATGAAACTTCTCAATAAGAAGCTGGATGTGCCTACCATTGTGGCCTTTGACCATGATCTGGGCGGCGGAGCTACGGCTTATCTTGTGGAGAAAAGGCGTCTGGCACTGCGGGAAGGATACCGTTTTGTGACCATCCGCTATAATATCGTAAGCAATCGTTTTTACTTTACTTATCAGTATAAGCAGTACGAGATGGAATTTTTTGCCAATGATCTGGAAACTGCACTTGGCGAGCTGATGCGTGTGGACGAGATCTGGATCAACGAGCTTGTAACTTACCAGAATCTCTACGAAACCCTGGAGCGTATCCTGCGTCTTAAGAGAGAGCAGGGGGCGAAGATCCTCATGCTTCTTCATGACTTTTTCGCCCTTTGTCCGGCAGTGAACCTGATCGATGCTAAGGGAAAATACTGCGGCGTGCCATCCTGTGAGGTCTGTGACAAATGCGTTCCGGACAACCGCAGCAATGCGTGCACAGAGTACGGAAGTGGAACTCTTTGGCGTACAAAATTCCGGGAATTCCTGTTAAACTGTGACGAGATCCGTGCGTTTTCCGATGATACGGCGAAGCTGTTCAAGCGTGCTTATCCGGATGTATACAATCTTCATGTGATCCCGCATGCACCTCATTATCTTCCGGCAGTGAAGAAAACCAGAAAAACCACAGAGACCTTTAACATCGGCCTCATCGGTGTGCTCTGCTACAAAAAAGGCTTGGAAGTTGTGAAGGCACTTGTAAAATATATCGAAGAGAATGATCTGAATATCCGTCTGAGACTGATCGGTACTTCCGACGAAGAGATCGAAAGCCCGGTATTTTCCCAGACTGGAAGATATACAAGAGAAGAGATCCCGAGACTTACCCTGGAGCAGGATATTGATATGTTCCTGATCCCGTCCGTATGGCCGGAGACTTTCTCCTACACAACTTCCGAGATCATTTCCATGGGATTCCCGGTAGCCGTACTTCCGGTAGGTGCACCTGTGGAACGTGTGAAACGTTATGAGAAAGGCCTTGTCCTTAAGAATGAGCAGCCGGAAAATATTGTGGAAGAGATGATTTCCCTGTGGAAAACTCTTGGAGGAAATGAACTTCCTGTGGAAAACCGCAAGATTCTTTTCGTCGGGGAGGAAATTTCTTTTGCATCCAGATATCGTGTGGAACATTTCCGGGAACAGCTGATCCTTAACGGATATGCATCGAAATTTATCCAGATGGACCAGACAGAGCAGGAGAACATCGAGGAATATACGGCAGTTGTGATGTACCGCTGTAGCAAACTTATGGAAGCGGAGATGCTGGTCAACCGGGCGAAAGCAGCCGGAATCCCTGTTTACTATGATGTGGATGACCTGGTATTTGATTACGAAAAAATCTCCGGGCTGCATTTCCTGAAGGGAAGCGAGTACAGCGATTTCCGCACAACCACAGACCGTATCCACGGATGTATGGAATTCTGCGACGGATATTTTACATCTACAGAAACCCTGGCTGGTGAGATCCGGGAAGAATTTCCGGGAAAACCGGTGGTCATCAACCGTAACTGCATGAGCATGGAGATGGAGGTTCTGTCCCACGAAGCAGTGGAGCAGACAGACAAAGATAAAGACCGGATCTATATCGGATATTTAAGCGGTTCCAAGACCCATGACCAGGATTTTGCCCAGGTGGAAGCCGCACTTCTGGAAGTGATGCAGCGCCACCCGGAGGTTTATCTGAAACTGGTGGGCGTGCTGGATGAATCCGGAATGGAGCCGGTACAGAACCGTATTGAGAAACTTCCGTTTATGGACTGGAGACAGCTGCCTGGCGTGATCGCAGGGCTAGACATCAATTTGATGCCGCTGGAGAACAGCCTGTTCCACTGTTGCAAGTCCGAAAACAAGTGGACGGAGGCAGCACTTGTAAAAGTTCCAAGTGTCATGAGCCGCAACCGTGAGATGGAATATGTGATCGAAAACGGAAAAGACGGCTGGATGTGCGCCACGAAAGAAGAATGGGTCAGTGCCCTGGAATCTCTGGTAACGGATGAGAAGGCCAGAAAAGCCATGGGAGAGGCGGCACATGAGAAAGTCATGGAACATTACCTGACAGAGAATACCGGAAAGGACGCAATGGAGGAATTGTTATGCAGCGAGAGCTATACGAAGTAGAAAAAGACAGGTTTGACCTGAAGGACAGTTCCCTGTATCACCTTCAGGGAACCTGGCCGAAAGACCATAAGCCGGAAGCCGTTCTTGACGGGGAAAAACTTCCGGCAGCCATCAGTGCCCAGGAGCGTGTCAGCGCCCTGGAGCGCTTTAAAGATCTGGATCTGGTGAACGGAGAACGTGTACAGATGGAGATCTGCCTGCCGGATCTGGAAGGCAAAAAGAAGCTTGTTGTTTATGCAGTAAAAGGCGGAAAACGCATCCAGTGGTTTTCTGTTTCTGCAGCGCAGCTTTACAAAAAGCAGGGAAAACCGCAGTACTTTATCGAAAGTATTGAGGTGGAATCCGGGGAAAAAATCTGCCGTGTCCGTGGATGGGCAGCTTTTAACCGACCCTTGACCATCCGCCTGGAAGATCGCAGCCGGAAGGAGATCCCCTGCGAGATCACCAGACTGAAACGTGTGGACGTGCAGAACCAGTACCAGGAAACAGAAATTGATGAGAAGAGCGGATTTTTCTTTGAATTCCATTATGACAGTGTGAAGGAATTCTATATTGTATTTGAGGCCGGCAATGTGCGAACACTTCGTCTGGTACATCTGCAGCCACAGAAGCGCCTTGCGGAGAAAGCGGCCGTATATTTCCGGAAAGGAAGCCGCTACATGAAACTTCACGGGGCAGCAGCCCTCACCGGAAAAGTTTTCGGAAAAGTGATGAACCGGAAAAATCGTCCTGTGGATTATTCCAAATGGATCGTGAAGCACCTGCCGGACAAGGCCGAACTTGCGGAAGAAAGAAAAACAAAATTTTCCTGGAATCCGAAGTTCAGCATTGTGATCCCGCTTTACAAGACACCGGAGAAATATCTCCAGCAGCTGGTGGACTCTATTGAGGCTCAGACTTACGGAAACTGGGAGCTTTGTCTTTCTGACGGAAGCGGAGCAGATTCCCCACTTACTGACTATCTTACAGGACTTGAAAAAAGCGATGAGAGAATCCGTGTGATCCGTAATGAACAGGCACTTCAGATCGCGGAGAATACCAATGCGGCTATGGAAGCGGCAACCGGAGATTTTATCGTATTTGCAGATCATGATGATGAGATGACACCGGACGCCCTGTTCCAGTGTGTGAAAGCACTGAATGAGAATCCGGAGATCGAGGTTTTGTATTCCGACGAAGATAAGATGTCCATGGATGGTCATAAATTCTTCCAGCCTCATTTCAAACCGGACTTCAATATCGACCTTCTGTGTACAGTAAACTACATCTGCCATCTTTTTGTTGTGAAAAAAGAGATCGTGGATCAGATCGGAATGCTGAAAAAAGAATTCGACGGTGCACAGGATTACGATTTTGTATTCCGCTGTGTGGAAGCTGCGGGAAGAGAGAAGATCCATCATATCCCGAGGATCCTTTACCACTGGAGATGCCATGAGGATTCCACAGCCGAGAATCCGGAGAGCAAGATGTACGCTTTTGATGCAGGCGCACGTGCCATTAAGGCTCATTATGACAGGATCGGCGTTCCGGTAGAGATCGAAAAGGGCGAATATCTTGGTCTTTACCGCACGAAATTCCTACGGGAAGAAAAACCGCTGATATCCATCATCATTCCTAATAAAGATCATATTGATGATCTGAAAAGATGTATTGATTCCATTGAAGAAAAGGCGACTTACCGCAATTATGAGTATGTGATCGTGGAAAATAACAGTACGGAAGAGGAGACTTTTGCTTATTATAAAGAGCTGGAAGCCTCCAATCCGAAGGCTCATGTGGTGTACTGGGATGGTATTTTCAACTATTCTGCTATCAACAATTTCGGTGCGGCCCATGCCAAAGGTGAGTACCTGCTTCTTCTCAACAACGACACGGAGATCATCAGTCCGGACTGTCTGGAACAGCTTCTGGGATACTGTATGAGACCAGATGTGGGAGCTGTGGGAGCACGTCTCTATTATGAGGATGATACCGTGCAGCACGCAGGTGTAGTCATTGGTTTCGGCGGCATTGCCGGACACTGCTTTGTGCAGCAGAAGAGGGATGCTACCGGATACTGTCACAGAATCATCTGTGCCCAGGACTACAGTGCAGTAACAGCAGCCTGCATGATGGTAAAACGTGAGGCTTTTGAAAAGGTTCATGGATTAAGCGAAGAATTCCAGGTTGCCTTTAATGACATTGATTTTTGTCTCCGCCTTGGAAAAGCCGGATATCTGGTTGTATACAATCCTTACGCGGAGCTTTATCACTATGAGTCCAAATCCAGAGGTCTTGAGGATACACCGGAGAAGGTGGCAAGATTTAACCGTGAGATTGCTTCCTTCGAAAAACACTGGCCGGAAATCCTCCGTGACGGAGATCCTTACTATAACCCGAACCTTACACTGGAGAGCCAGGATTTCTCTCTGAAGCGGATATAGGAGGAGCTGATCTTGGAAATGAAAAAAATCTGGAAAGAAGAACGGTTTCAGGTGCTGGTCCTTGTCCTGGCGGCATTTGCGCTTCTGACTGCATGGGCGTTCATGCAGCCGCTGGGAGCGGGCCCTGATGAAAAAATGCGCTACATGGTGGCACAGTATCTTCATAAACATCCGGGCAAACTGCCTCTTGGAGATGAGCCAACCATCCGTGATGCTACCTGGGGAATTTCCTATGCTTATTATCCCATTCTTTCCTATATGGTATCTGCTGTATTTATGGGGATCGCAGGACTGTTCCATGCCTCTGCCGACGGACTTCTCCATGCAGCAAGAATGGCAGATGTGCTTTTTGTGACGGGATCTGTGTATTTCGTTGTGAAAGCTTCCGGAAAGCTTTTTCCGAAAGAGGGAAGATGGCTGTTTGCGGCGCTGGCAGGTTTTATGCCGCAGGCACTGTTCCTGGGAACTTATGTAAATACAGATTCCCTGGCCCTTTTGTCCATGGGAATCATTCTGTATTCCTGGTCCTGCTATCTGGAAGAAGGAGACTGGAGTCTCAAAAACTCAATCCTGCTGGCTGTTGGAATGGCGGTCTGTGCACTGTCCTACTATAATGCTTACGGCTGGATCTTATGCAGCTTCCTGTTTTTCTGCCTGACAGTCCTTCTGTGCAGGGAAGAACCGGTGAAACAGAGGATTGCCTTTCTGTTTCGAAGGGGAATCGTGATCGCAGTCGTAACCCTTGCCTTATGTGGATGGTGGTTTGTGCGAAATGCCATTCTTTATGACGGAGATTTTATCGGAAGAAAAGCCTGCGCCGAATGTGCGGAGAAATATGCAGCCATTGATTACCGGCCGTCCAGGTATCCCACACCGGAGAAACTGAAATGGACATGGAAAGATATCCTTCTTTATCAGGACCCGGGCTGGCAGCATAACTGGCTTCTCACAGTTCTGGTGAGTTTTATCGGAACTTTCGGACTGATGCAGATTTATATGCCTTATGGTGTGAGCAAGGTGTATTTTCTGTTCTTCGGACTTGGTGGAGTTGGGATTTTGTCCATGCTGGGAATGTTTTATCCGAAGAAGCGTACCGTTGTAAAAGAACGAAAAACATCGGGCAGTGAAAAACTGAAGATAAAAACAGTAACTGTGTCCGATAAATGGGATAGAAAAGGAATCTTCCATCTGTTGATGATCCTTCTGATCCTGATTCCTGTGGGACTATTTATGTATTATGTATATTACAGTGATAACCAGGCACAGGGACGTTATATTATCCCTGCTCTGTATCCGGCTATGTATTTTGTGACAGCCGGCTGGAAACGTCTGCTGGAACGTTTTGTAAAAAAAGAAAAGATCAGAATGTGGATCTACCGGGTTTTGAGTGTACTTCTGGTGGCTTCACCGTTTCTGTGCTATATTTTTCTGGTGGTTCCGTTTTATCACTAAGTTTCTGACAGGAAAATTGAGTAAAAAAAGATCCCTTCTATGTATCTGAAAATGATCGATACATAGGAGGGATTTTTTAACGGAATGTGAATTTCGAATATCCGTTGGATTTCTGTAAGACTGCAAAATAAAATCCAACGTAAAGCGAGATCAGGCGCGGATAATCTTTATCATACGCCACAGAAGCAGGAGCAGAAGCAGAACGCCAACGCCACCGATTACAAAATAAGGAATGGGGGAGCGGGATTCGGAATAAGCTTTTGCTGCATCCATGTTGTCGTCATTTTCCTGAACCTCTGTGGTGGTACTTTCTTCGGAAGTATCTTCCACTACGGCAGTTCCAACCTGAGCTCCGCCAAAGGAATAGGTGCGGAGAAGCTGTCCATCGGATGGCGTATCTTCTGTAGTCAGGTCATCGGAAGTTGCACCAGCCGGAACCATTACAGTACCTCCGGACAGGATGTGGAAATCTTCTTCCGCAAGATCCAGAAGCTGGAAATTGGCGAAGCCGTAGTCCATCAGAGTGATGGCTTCGTTGGCTGTCTGTCCGGTTGCTCCGTTCATAACAACGCAGATCAGGGTAGTGCTGTTGCGCTCGGCAGCAGTTACAAGAACGCTTCCGGAAGCTGTGGTAGTACTCTCACGTCCGCCGATGCAGCCCTGATAATAAGTGGCGGAAGTCGGAGTTGTCATGGAGAAGGAACTGGTAAGGTTTCTGGCACCGCCGGAAACATTGGTAGCCGGTATCGTATAGGAAGTGGCACCGGAAATTGTGCGGAAACTATCATTGCTGATAGCTGCCTTCATAATCAGGGCCAGGTCGTGGGCGGTGGTGTGCTGATTATCATCCGGAAGACCGGTAGGATTGGTAAATACGGTATTGGTACATCCAAGTTCCTGGGCGCGGTCATTCATTTTCTGGACAAAAGCATCTACAGAGCCGCCGATCTGTTCCGCAACCTGAAGGGCAATATCATTGGCAGAAGCCAGCATGATTGCATAGAGACACTGCTCCATGGTAAAAACTTCTCCAAGCTGTGAAGAAATATGGGCGCCGCCATCTGTGACACCGGAAACACCGGTTTCTGTCATGGTAATCTGATCGGTTAACTGGCTGTTCTCCAGTGCCAGAAGGCAGGTCATGATCTTAACTGCGCCGGCAGGGGAGAGAGCGGTATCCATATCTTTGGCGTAGAGAATGGTATTGGAAGAATCTTCCATGACTACGGCGGATGCGGAAATGATCTCAGGCCCCTGTGGCCATCCGCTGATGGAGTTGGTTGTAATACCGGATGATACAGCAACAGCGGTTTCTTCTGTGGCGAAAACTGGAGTCTGGAACACCATGGAAGCTGAGATTCCAAAGGCCAGAAGCGCCGCGGTTATTCTTGATTTTTTCATAATATATGGTACTCCTGTATAAAAAATAATTCTTATGTAAGCAATACATACGTAAGCTCAGTATAACACACTTTCTCTCTTCCTTGCAAAAAAAATGCGGTAATGTTAAAATACGTTTATCAAATTGAGTAATACGGAGAAAATATATGAGTAAAGATGATTCCACAGGAAAGATTCAATGGGACAGGCTTTTGAAGAAGCTTTCTCCCTATACAGTACAGAAAGGCCTGAGATATCTGAAACATTACGGTCTGAAAGAATTCTGGATCAGGCTTCATGAGCGTTTTGAGCCGGAAGAAGTTCCCTACGGACCCTGGTATGAGGCATACAGGCCAACGGAGGAGAAACTGGAGAAGCAGCGAAAGAGGAAGTTTCGTAACGGTCCGCTGATCAGTATTGTAGTGCCGGCATATCTGACGCCGGAGCGGTTCTTAAGACAGATGCTGGATTCCCTGCTTGCCCAGACTTATCAGAACTGGGAACTCTGTCTCGCAAATGGAAGCCCGGAAGATCCGGATATGCAGACCGTGCTGAAATCCTACGCAGAGATGGATAAGAGGATCCGCTATGAAGATCTGAAGGAAAATCTGGGCATTGCCGAGAATACCAATGCAGCTTTTGCCATGGCGAAAGGGGATTTTATTGCACTTCTGGATCATGATGATCTGCTTGCTCCAAATGCGCTGTATGAGATTGCAATTGCACTGGAGGAACATCCGGAGGCAGATGTGATCTATACAGATGAAGACAAGGTCACAACAGATCTGTCCGAGCATTTTCAGCCTCATCTGAAACCGGATTTTAACCTGGATCTCTTAAGATCCAACAATTATATCTGTCATTTTCTGGTTGTGAGACGTTCGGTTGTACAGAAAGCCGGAGGTTTCCGCAGAGAATTTGACGGAGCGCAGGACTATGATTTTATTTTCCGCTGTGTGGAACAGGCACGTGAGGTCATTCATGTACCGGAGATTCTTTATCACTGGAGAACCCACAAATCATCCACAGCAGATAATCCGGCAAGTAAAATGTATGCTTTCGAAGCAGGAAAGCGTGCCATTGAGGGAAACCTTGCACGTACCGGAACCCCGGGAACTGTGGAGCATACCCCGGATTTCGGATTTTACCGTGTGAAATATCCGGTGCAGGGAGAACCGCTGGTGTCTATTATCATCCCCAACCGGGAAGAAAAAGAGACTCTTAAGGCCTGTGTGGAATCTATTTTTGAAAAAACTACCTATAAGAATTATGAGATCATTATTGTGGAGAACAACAGCAGTTCCGACGAGATATTCCGTTACTACCGGAAACTTTCCCAAGACCCGAGAATCCGTCTGCTTCGCTGGAAAAAGGAATTCAATTATTCCGCAATCAATAATTTTGGAGTACGTCATGCGAAAGGAGATTATCTCCTTTTCCTGAATAATGATGTAAAAGTAATCAATCCGGACTGGCTTTCAGAAATGCTTGGCGTCTGCCAGCGGCCGGAGGTGGGAGCCGTCGGTGCCAAATTAATTTATCCGGACAACACTATCCAGCATGCGGGATGTGTCATCGGAATGGGCGGCATTGCGGGACATATGTTTGTAAATATGCCGGCGGAACGTACCGGATATCTGCATAAGGCATCCCTTCTGCAGGATATGAGTTGTGTGACAGCGGCCTGCATGATGATGAAGAAAAATGTTTTTCTGGAAGCCGGCGGCTTTACAGAAGAACTTGCGGTGGCGTTTAATGATGTGGATCTCTGCCTGAAGGTGAGAAGTCATGGACATCTGATTGTTTATGATCCGTACGTGAAACTTTACCATTACGAGTCCAAATCCAGAGGAGCAGAGGACAGTGAGGAAAAAGTCCGCCGCTTCCAGTCGGAAATCGAATATATCCGTTCTCACTGGATGGAGATCCTCAAAAACGGAGATCCGTACTATAACAAAAATCTTTCTCTGTCAAAATGGAATTATTCCCTGAAGCCTCTTCCGGGAATGGGAAAGAAGAAGGGATGAACCAATGCAGGAAGTATCAGTAGTCATACCGAATTTTAACGGAATGGCATATCTGGATGGCGTACTCTCAAGCCTTGAGAGGCAGACCATCCGCAATTTTGAAGTTATACTGGTGGACAATGGCTCCACAGATGGCAGCTGTGCTTTTGTTTCCGCGGAATATCCGTGGGTTCACATGATCCAGCTTCCGGAAAACTACGGATTCAGCAGAGCTGTGAATGAGGGAATTCATGCGGCACGTTCACCGTATGTTCTGCTTTTGAATAATGATACGGAAGCAGAACCGGATTTTCTGGAAGAAATGGTAGCGGCTCTCAGAAGACATAAAAAAGCTTTTTCCTGCCAGGCAAAAATGATCCAGCTTCACGACCATGACAAGATGGATGATGCGGGTAATTATTATTGTGCGCTGGGATGGGCGTTTGCCAGAGGAAAAGACAAGGACATTAACCATTACGATAAAGAGCAGAAGATTTTTTCCGCCTGTGCGGGAGCTGCCATTTACAGAAAAAAAATCATCGACCGGATCGGGGATTTTGATGAAGAGCATTTTGCCTATCTGGAGGATCTGGATATCGGATACCGCGCCCGGATTTTTGGGTACCAGAACTGGTATGCTCCAAAAGCGAAAGTTTATCATGTGGGAAGCGGAACGAGCGGTTCCAGATACAATCAGTTTAAGATCCGGTATTCGTCCAGAAATAATATTTACCTTATTTACAAGAACATGCCGTTTCTTCAGATCATACTGAATCTTCCGCTTCTGATTGTCGGATTTGGGGCAAAAATTCTGTTCTTTGCGTCAAAAGGTTTTGGACGGGAGTATCTGGCGGGAATCAAAAATGGTTTCCAGATCAGCCGAAAAGGAAAAAAAGTGAAGTTTTCCATGAGAAATTTTCCACGTTATATCCAGCTTCAGATTGAGCTCTGGATCAACATTTTTAGGCGTTTTGCCGGTTAAAACACCATATTTTCACAGAAATTTTATATTTCAGAGGGAAGATTTTGTTGCTTTTGGGATTCATCTATTATAAGATAAAGGCAATGAACTTAAATGAGGTGGCGGAAATTGATTAAAGATAACCAGAAAAATTTCAGTCGTCTCCATATGCTGATCGATGTATTTGTGATTGCGGCCTCCTATGCGCTGGCATGGCTGATCCGTTTTCAGGGAATTTTTGAGCATTCTGCGGTTCAGTCCAAGACTGTCCAGGAATATATGTTCATGCTGATTTTTATTATTCCAGGCTACGTGCTTCTTTACCAGGCTTTTGATCTTTATACACCGATGCGAATGCAGGGGCGTCGTCTCGTGCTTGCCGGAATTGTGAAGGCAAACGCGTTAGGGCTCCTTATCATCATGTTTGCACTTTATAATTTTAAAGAGTTGGATTATTCCCGTCTTACACTGGTTTCTTTCTGTGTGATCAACATTGTTCTGGAATGGTGTGTGCGTATGTTCATATTCTACATTCTCCGGGACATGCGAAAAAAGGGAATGAATCAGAAGCAGGTGCTGCTGGTAGGATACAGCCGCGCTGCCGAGGAATATGTAGACAGGATCCTGCAGAATCCGCAATGGGGATACGTGATCAGGGGTATACTGGATGACAATGTGCCGGCAGGCACTACCTACAAAGGGGTTAAGGTAATCGGCAGAATCGCCAATCTTATGATCATCCTTCCATCCAGCCGTCTGGATGAGATAGCCATTACCCTGGGCTTAAGTGAGTATTATCGTCTGGAAGAGATCGTTGCACTCTGTGAGAAATCCGGTGTGCACACGAAATTTATTCCGGATTATAATAATATTATTCCGACCAAACCATATACAGAAGATATTCTCGGGCTTCCGGTGATCAATATCCGGTATGTACCGCTGAGTAACACGTTTAATGCACTGATAAAAAGGACGATGGATATTATCGGTTCTTCGATCGCAATCATTGTTTCATCACCGGTGATGCTGATTCTGTGCATTCTGATCAAGCTTACCTCTCCGGGACCGCTGATCTATAAACAGGAACGTGTCGGACTGCATAATCAGACTTTCCGAATGTATAAATTCCGTTCCATGGAAATTCAGAAGGAGTCTGAAGAAAAAAAAGCATGGACTGTAAAAAACGATCCAAGAGTTACCGGTATCGGGAAGTTTATGCGTCATACCAGTCTTGATGAACTTCCACAGCTTTTTAACATCCTGAAAGGGGAAATGAGTCTTGTGGGGCCAAGACCGGAGCGGCCGTTTTTTGTAGAAAAGTTTCGGGAGGAAATACCACGGTATATGGTAAAACATCAGGTGCGTCCGGGCCTTACCGGATGGGCACAGGTAAATGGTTACCGTGGTGACACTTCTATCAGGAAGAGGATCGAATGTGATCTGTACTATATCGAAAACTGGTCTGTAGGATTCGATATCAAGATCATGTTCCTCACCATATTCAAGGGCTTTATCAACAAGAATGCATACTAAAAAGGGGAAAAGGAAAAGATGTCAAAACCTCGGAAAAAAAGGAAAAAAGTTCTGTTTATCCTGGAAATTATCGTACTGCTCCTGTTTATAGGTGGTCTGTACGTTTACGGACAGATTTCAGCCAAACTGGATAAGATTGATATTCAGGAGACAGATCTTCAGGAGCAGGATATCGTAACCAATGATCAGGCACCGCAGATGACAGGATATACCACATATGCACTGTTCGGACTGGATCACAGAAGCAAAAATGAGAAGCTGAATACAGAGAACAGTGATACTATCATCATTGCAAGTATCAACAATGACACAAAAGCAGTCAAGCTTGTGTCTGTCTATCGAGATACACTTCTGAATGTGAAAGATGATACCTATTCCAAAGCAAACGCAGCCTATGCGCTGGGCGGTCCGACACAGGCTGTCAATATGCTGAATACCAATCTGGATCTGAATATTACAGATTATGTGGCAATTGATTTTGATGCTTTGGTAACGGTAATAGACTGTCTTGGCGGCCTTGATATCCCGTTGTCCTATGCAGAGATTGTGCATATGAATAACTACAGCGTGGAAACTTCTGAAGAGACAGGCAAGAGTTACACCCCTGTTGAACTGCCGGATCCGAAACCGGAAGATCAGGAAGCAATTGTGGGAACTTACCATCTGAATGGTGTACAGGCTACTTCTTACTGCCGTATCCGTTATACTGCAAGTCTGGATATGGGACGTACAGAAAGACAGAGAAGGGTAATCCAGATGATTGTAGATAAGGCAAAAAAAGCCGGACTTTCCACAATCTTTGATATTATGGACCAGGTATTCCCGATGGTTAAGACTTCTGTTTCCAAAACAGAAATCCTGAAAATGATTCCGGCAATGATCGGATATGGAATTGACGAAACCACAGGATTCCCGCAGGATTACAAATTTGCTACAGTTAAGGGCAGCGTAATTGTACCGACAACTCTGGAATCCAATGTTCTGAAACTGCACCAGTTCCTGTATGGAAATACAAATTATGCACCGACAGAAGATGTACTGAACAAGAGTGCACAGATTACCACAATTGCAGGCGGCGGTGAGGCACAGAGCACATCTCCGGCAGCGACGGAGGCTCCGGGTACCACAACGGATGATTCATATACATGGCAGGGGGATACGGATACTTCATATTCCTATGATTACAGCAGCGACGACAGTGATTACAGCGACAATACGGATTACAGCGGCGGTGATAATACCGATTACGGTGATAACACGGATTACTCCGGTGGTGGAGACAATACGGATTATTCCGGTGGTGGAGACGACACGGACTATTCCGGTGGTGGAGATGATGCTGGAAGTGATTATTCCGCAGAAGATTCCGGTGGCGATTCCGGCGGCGGTGAGGATCTTTCAGACGGAGAATAAAAAAGAAATAATCAATCAGAAGAAGGACCATCCAGTAACGGGTGGTCCTTTCTGGACAGGAGAAAATTATGAATACAGTGAAAACAGATGTAATCATTCCGGCATACCGTCCGGGGGAGGAATTTGAGAAACTTCTGGAACGTCTCAGTGCTCAGAAATATCCGGTTAACAGAATTATTGTTATGAATACAGAAGAAAAATTCTGGAAAAAAACATGGGAGGAAAAATATCCTCTTGTGGAAGTGCACCATCTTACAAAGGAAGAGTTTGATCACGGGGCAACAAGAAGACGAGGCGCAGAGCTGTCCGATGCAGAAATTCTGGTTTTTATGACACAGGATGCCCTGCCGGCAGACAGGGAACTGATCGGCAGTCTTGTTACAGCGATACAGGAAAATGAGAAGGTCGGTGCTGCCTATGCCAGACAGCTTCCAAAAAGTGATTGTGGTTTCCTGGAAAAATATACCCGTTCTTTTAATTATCCGTCAGAGTCCTGCCTGAAAACAGAGAAGGATCTGGCAACACGGGGAATTAAAACCTATTTCTGTTCCAATGTCTGTGCTGCCTATGATCACAAAATTTATAACGAAATCGGTGGATTTCTGGAACATGCGATTTTTAATGAAGATATGATTTATGCAGGATGGATGGTAAAAAAAGGATACGGAGTTGCCTATGTGGCAGAGGCAAGAGTTTACCATTCCCATAATTACAGCTGCGCGCAGCAGTTTCACAGAAATTTTGACCTTGGTGTTTCCCAGGCGGAGCATCCGGAGATATTTGAGGGAGTTCCATCTGAAGGGGAGGGAATCCGGCTGGTGAAAAAAAGTATGGCATATCTGACAAAAACAGGACACATCTGGATGATACCGGGACTGTTTTTTCAGAGCGCTTCCAAATATGCGGGATATTTTCTCGGAAAGCGATATAAAAAACTTCCTGAAAAGCTGATTCTATCCTGCACCATGAGTCCGGAATACTGGAAGAAAAAGAAATAAACAAACCGGATCAGAGGGTCACTCTTTTTTAAAAGATATATCACAGTTTGAACACAATTGCCTGTTAAACTGTGTCTTATAAAGCGATGGCAGAAGAAAAAATAAAGAAGGGAGCACCAGAATCATGAGTGAAGAAAACAGATGGGGTGAAAACCTGCCGGAAACAGGCGGCAACGCTCCTAAAGAGGGTAATGCTCTGAATACTTATGGAAATACAGACACTGGCAGTGCAACAGGCAGTGGCATGGATCATATAGAGACCGTACAGGAAGAGAAAACAGATTCTGACAGAAGAACATCTGAAGTGAATTTCACAATGGAAAAACCACTGACACATCCATATTCAGCAGGTAGACGGATGCAGGAGGGCAATGCCGGAAACACACAGAATGGCGGTATGGCTCAGGAAAAACCGAAATACGGACATTATGAAGTACATCAGCCTCAGGCCGGAAATTATGCAGGAGGAAGCATTCCACCCAAAAAACCACAAAAACCAAAAACATCCGGTGGAAATGGGAATAACGGTTTTGGCAAAAAAGCAGCGACAGCAGTGGCTCTGGCTGTGATTTTCGGACTGGTTGCGGGTGCAGTATTCCAGGGAGTGAATATTGCAGCTGATAAATTCATAAAAGATGGCAGCAGTACACAGATTGAAAAAACAGAAACCATTGACGGAACAGACAACAGCAGTGCAGATAATAGTTCCACAGATTCCAGCGTACAGGATATTGTGGCAGAAAGCGGTACGGTAGCAGGCGTTGCACAGGCAACGATGCCATCTATTGTGGCAATTACTTCCGTCAGTGTTCAGGAGATCCCGAGCTTTTTCGGATATGGAACACGTCAGTATCAGAGTGCGGGAAGCGGATCCGGAATCATTGTAGGTGAAAATGACAGTGAGCTTCTGATTGCAACCAACAATCACGTAGTATCCGGTGCAACAACACTTACCGTATGTTTCGCGGATGGTGATGTTGTCGGTGCGGAAGAAGAAACACAGGCAATGGCCAGCGGTGACAATTCCGGAAACGATGTGGATGTTGATAATGCGGTTTCAGCCAAGATCAAAGGTACCGATGAAGAAAATGACCTGGCAGTGATCGCAGTGGAGAAATCAGACATTCCGGAAGCAACTATGAGTAAGATCAAGATTGCACAGCTTGGAAGCTCCGATGATCTGGTTGTAGGAGAGCAGGTAGTTGCGATTGGTAATGCACTTGGATATGGTCAGTCTGTAACTTCCGGATGGGTAAGTGCCCTGAACCGCAGCATCAGTACAGAAGAAGGAGAGACATCCGGACTCATTCAGACAGATGCGGCAATCAATCCAGGAAACAGTGGCGGCGCACTTCTTAATATGAAGGGTGAAGTAATTGGAATTAATGCTGCCAAATATGCGGACAGCCAGGTAGAAGGCATGGGATATGCGATTCCGATTTCCAAGGCAGAGCCAATTCTGGAGGAGCTGATGAACCGCCAGACACGTGATAAGGTGGAGGATTCTTCCAAGGTTGGTTATCTGGGAATTAAGGCGGCTGATCTTACAACAGAAGCGATCCAGATGTATAATATGCCGGCAGGTGCTTTCCTTACACAGGTAACAGAAGGCGGTGCGGCCGACAATGCCGGAATAAAAAAAGGCGATATTATCGTGAAGCTGGATGGACAGAAAGTAAGTGGTAAGGATGATCTGGTAAGCAAGCTTCAGTATTACGAGTCCGGAGAAACCATTGAAGTGGTAATTGCCAGAGCAGAAAGCGGAGAATATAAGGAACAGACCGTGGAAGTTACACTGGGAAGCAAGCCATCTTCTGATAACTAGAAGAAAACAGCGAATAGAATTTATACAGGGAGCTGCAGGAAAAATGCAGCTCCCTGGTTTTATAAAAAGTTAATTTGATACCTGAGGATTATGTGCTATAATATGCATAATAAAAACGAGAAAGGAAACGTTATGGCAGAGTTTGATAATAATAAAGACAATGATCAGGAGCAGAAATATGAAAAATTCTGCTTTTTATGCCGCAGACCGGAGAGTCAGGCAGGGAAGATGATTGACCTTCCCAATAATATACATATCTGTGCAGACTGCATGCAGAAGAGCTTCGATACTATGAATACACAGATGAGTAACGGAAATTATTCCGATCTTTTTAACATGCCGAATGTGAGTATGATCGACCTCAGCAGTCTTCAGAATCCGGGAAATCAGGCGAAGAAAATCAAGAAGAAATCCGAAACCCCGAAGCCGGTGATCAATCTTAAAGATATTCCGGCACCGCATAAAATCAAGGCAACATTGGACGAATACGTGATCGGACAGGAATATGCCAAGAAAGTAATGTCTGTAGGTGTCTATAATCATTATAAGAGAGTTGCCACAGACACCATGGATGATATTGAGATCGAGAAATCCAATATGCTGATGATCGGACCGACAGGCTGTGGTAAGACTTATCTGGTGAAGATGCTTGCCAAACTTCTTGAGGTGCCGCTTGCTATTGCAGATGCCACATCTCTTACAGAGGCAGGATATATCGGCGATGACATCGAGAGCGTAGTATCCAAGCTTCTTGCAGCGGCAGATAATGACGTGGAGAAAGCAGAGCATGGAATTATCTTTATCGATGAGATCGACAAGATTGCCAAGAAGAAGAACACCAACCAGAGAGATGTCAGCGGTGAGGCTGTTCAGCAGGGACTTCTGAAACTTCTGGAAGGAAGTGAGGTTGAGGTGCCGGTAGGTGCCACCAGCAAGAACGCAATGGTCCCGATGGTAACGGTAAATACAAGAAATATCCTATTTATCTGTGGCGGTGCGTTCCCAGATCTTGAGAACATCATCAAGGAGAGGCTGAATAAGCAGGCGTCCATCGGATTTTATGCAGATCTGAAGGATAAATATGACAATGATCCACATGTCCTGGAGAAAGTTACCGTAGATGATCTCCGTGCGTTTGGAATGATCCCGGAGTTTATCGGACGTCTTCCGATTATCTTTACACTGAACGGACTGACAGAGGACATGCTTGTGAAGATTCTTAAGGAGCCGAAGAATGCTATTCTCAAGCAGTACCAGAAACTTCTGGCTCTGGATGAGGTAAAACTTGAGTTTGAGGACGGAGCCCTTCATGCCATCGCACGTAAAGCGCTGGAGCGTCACACAGGGGCCAGAGCGCTTCGTGCGATCCTGGAAGAGTATATGCTGGATATCATGTACGAGATCCCGAAGGACGACAATATCGGTGAAGTAGTGATCACAGAAGGTTATATCCAGGGAAATGGCGGACCGAAGATTCTGATGCGTGGTCAGGAAACTCCGCTCATTGAAGGGTGAAAACGTGTTTTATAAAAGAAAAGGAGCGTGACAGATATGGCGAATTTTTGGGATGATCTTGGAAATACACTGACACGGAAGGCGAAGGGGCTCAGCTCCAGAGCAGAAAATCTTTATGAGATTCAGAAAATCCGGAATAAGCTTTCTGCACAGGAGCGTATGACAGAGAAGTTGATGATGGATATCGGAAAACTGATCTATACCCGTTATGAGCACGGGGAGGCAGTGGATGGTGAAGTAGGAGCAATCTGTGAAGAGATCAGTCAGCATATGCTGGAGGCGGATCACTTCCGGGATGCCATTGCAGCCAGCAAAGGTGAAAAATTCTGCCCGGCCTGCCATAAGGCAGTTATGCGGGAAGCAAGTTTCTGCCCTTACTGTGGAGCCGCGTGTCCTACTGCAGAGCTGGAAGAAAAAGCCACAGACGTAATCGAGCAGGCAGAGGAAGAGCTGAAAGACGCAGCAGAGGCAGAAGTTGCGGAAGCAGAGGAAGTAACAGAAACTGTGAAAACTGAAGAAGCCGCTCCGGAAGCAGAGGTTTCGGAAGAGACAGATACACAGGAAGTGGTGGAAGAAGCAGAAAAAACTGCAACAGAATCCGAAGAGAAAACAGAATAAATATTTGAAGATGTGGCAGGCTCCTGAGAGAAAGGGAGCCTGTTGCTGTATTTTTTACAGGGAAAGGAAATAAAAACATATGGAAAATACAGGCCTTCAATATGAGAACAGTCTCACAAGACAGGCAGAAGAAGCAATGGATATGTGGACGAAAGAACTGGCGGATATGAGTGAAGAACTGATGAACGACCCCATGGCTGTTGTCAGGAGCCTGAATGATGCCAGAAATCTCTGCACGGCCGGATTTTTGATGAGAAGGCAGATACAGGTCTCTTTTCCGGAGCTTCTGGGTGGTGTTTCCGAAGAAACAGGGGAATCTTATGAAGATCTGACCGTAAACAACAATGTCCCATGGCCGGAGAAATTTCTTAAAGTTCTGAGCTCCAGGCTGGAAAAATATATGTTAAAGGAACAGGACGAGGTAGTAAAGGCAACCGAATGGTTTCAGTGGCTCAGTGACAAAAAATATCCCAGAAAAAGGGAACTTGCGGTAAAACTGTCTTTTCTTTTAAATATGGATGATTATACTACGACAAAATTTCTCCTTGCCTGTGGACATGAACCGTTCAGCGTAAGAAATCCGCTGGACTGTATCTGCCTGTTCTGCAAAATGCTGCGTCCCCGGGGAGACTGGACCAAAGTAAAAAGCATACTCAAAAAATATGAACAGAACAGGCCACGGTATGATGAAGAAGATGCCGGAAAAATACAGTCTGTAGGTAATATGGGTATGACCAGAATGATCAGCAACCAGATACCGGAACTGGCCGGTATCAGTGTCCCGGAATCCGAACGGGAAGATATGGAAGATAAGCTGATCGAATACATGTATTCCGTAGATTCAGAGTTTACCAGACGAAAAAACCTCGTGAAGAAAGATAAAAAAACGAAAAAAGTGATATCGGATAATCTTTCTGTTTATTATTCCGGATACTCCCTGCAGCGAAGAAAAGACCTGATGGAACTGACACGCTATCTTGTAAAACTCTATCCAACTTACGATTACTGGGCATATCACAAAGGTGACCGCAGAAGCGACGCAGTCGGAAAGGTCTCAAATTCCGGAGACAATCAGGTTAAGGTGGAGATCGCAGAAGATGGTTATCCGGATATGGGAAGCCTGGCCAAGGCATTTATGTGTGCTCATGGCTGGCAGTTTGCGGAACCCGGGGAGCTTGGCCTGCCATCTCATGGAAGTCTGAAGACGAAACATGATAATATACCATTTAATAAAGAGATTTATCTTGTGTGTAAAGCTTATGAGAGAAGCAACCGTCTGGGTGCCATCAGACGTTTTGTGGAAAAACCGGACAATGCGGCCATTGTTGAACGTAAAGATATATTGCTGCTCGCATATCTGTTTATTTCCGGATATTCAAGAAATGAAAATGAAGATTTGCGGGATGAACTTTATGAAATGGCAGAAGCAAACGAAGAAAAACATTTTTCTGAAAATCTGGAAAACATTCTCGGGCAGCTGGAAGATGCGGTTGAATGCTGGGATGAATACGAAAAAATAGAAGGTTATATCAGCTGTATTAACGGATTTCTGATGATGTTTTCTTTTGACCCTCTTTATCCGCCATTTCCTCTGGACCGTTTTGTTCTTTATGCGCTTGTGGCGGAAGAGATAGGAACACCGGCTCTGTCATGGGATGGAAAAACAGAGAATTTAAGTGATATGTGGCTGGAATCCGGATACGGAAATATGGAAGAAGTGTGAATAAGAAAGGGATAAAAATAATGCGAAAAGTACTGCGGGAGGGAACATGGATCCGTTTATCCCAGGGTGAACTGTATAAAATTACCGGAACGCCTGTCGGAGAAGGCGGCGGAAGTATCGTATACCCGTGTAAAAAAATATCTCATTTTAATGGGAAAATTACAGTCAGTGAAATTGACTATGCGTTAAAAGAGTGTTTTCCACTGTCATCTGCCTTTGTTTTTGAGCGCAGGGAAGATGGTGAGATCGTATCTGCAACAGAAAATCCGGCAGCAGTCCGTTATCTTAATTCTGTCAGAAAAATGCAGATGCAGGAGCAGGAAATAACAGGAAAAATTTACAATACCGCGGCTAGAACGATTCCTGTCATTAGTGCTTCCTGGGAAGTTGAGCTCTCTTTTGATGAGGGACATACCTTTCATCTGGTAAATAATACACTTACAGTCATGACATCACTGGAATCCAAAGGAAAAGCACTGAAATCTTATCTTTCCCGGGGAGAAAAACTTTCGGTTGTCCAGGCATTTCAGATCATAAAACAGGTATTATTTGCGGTAAAGGAAGTCCATGAAGCAGGTTTTCTCCATCTGGATATCCAAGACGGAAATGTTTTTATAAAAGGAAGCCTTTCGGCGGAAGATAATCTGGTTTCTCTGGTGGATTTTGGAGCGGCGAGACCTGTCTGCGAGGACGGGTTATGTCCTGTGATTCGTGACAGAGCATTATTTTCCACAATGGGATTCGAGTCGCCGGAGATTGTCGGGCACAATGATGGAACTCTGAGGCTGGGAGCAGAGGCAGATCTGTACAGTGTGGGATACCTGCTTCTTCTGATGCTGACCGGAAAGAGATACACCCAGAGGGAACTTGACTCTGCGAATATCGGCCTGTATCTTTCAAAAAGAAAACTGAAAAAGCTGAACTGTCCGGCTCATATGGCGGATAAAGTCCATCAGATCATTTCGAAAGCGTTAAAGAAAACGCCGGAGGAGCGATATCATTCCTGTGAAGAAATGCTGGCAGATGTATCGGATCTTATTCATGCGCTGCAGCCGTATAAAAGCGATCTTTCCCAGGTTGTATATGATGCGTTTATCTGCTATCGTCATGGGGAAACGGACAGCCAGGCTGCAAAAATACTTCAGCAGAAACTGGAACATTTCCACATTCCGTGGATGCGTAAAAATAAAATAAAAAAGATCAGACGGGTTTTTATGGACGAAGGGGAACTGTCATCCTGTTCTGATTTTGGGCTTCAGATCCGGGAAGCGCTGAAAAATTCAGGATGGCTGATCGTGATCTGCTCTTCTGAAACTAAAGATTCCCCCTGGGTTAATCTGGAAATAAAAACATTTCTTGAATTTCATGACCGATCCAGAATACTTGCCGTAGTAACAGATGGAGAACCGGAAGAAGTTTTTCCAAAGGAACTGCTGGGCAGTGACAGGACCGCAGAGGTTCTTGCTGCCGATGCAAGAGGGGAAACACCAGAACAGGTGATACGAAATGTAAAGAAAGATGTACTGTTAAAGATTGCTGCTCCCATCTTAGGAACCACATATGATTCTCTGAAACAGAGACAGAGAAATTATATCATAAAGAAATATGCAGTCATTGGCTCCCTGGCTGTGCTGATGGCAAATGCTTTTTTTCTGTTTGCCATGGACAGAAACCGCAGGATTGAAGAACAGAACCGGCGGATCCTGGAAAACAGGGCAGAGGATCAGGTGGCTCTGTCTGGGGAACTTTTGAAGGAAGGAAACCGGGAAGAAGCACTGCAGGCTGCTCTGGAGGCACAGGAAGACGGGGATACTCCAGTGATTCCGGAAGAGATCTATGCATTGAATTCTGCCCTGTACAGTTATCATCATGAAGGAAATGTAGAAGGCTTCCGACCGGACAGACAGGTGGAACTGGAAAATAATACAACGGATATCGGTGAAAGCAGTCCGGATGGAAAGGTGTTTTTCTGTCTGGATGAATCCGGAATCGCGTATTTTTACAATATGGAAGACTGGTCTTTGCAGTGGAAGTGTAAACTGGAAGAAGAAACTTCTATATTTATAGATGGAAAATTTGTTTCCGAAGGAAAAATATTGTTGTTTTCACAGAACACAGCGTACTACATGGACATTGAACAGCAGAAATGTATAAAAAGGATTTCGTTAAAAGAAGACGACAACATGCTGGAAACTCCGGTCTGGGCACTTCATGATGGGATGCTTGTATTTGGCTGCGAGTCTCTGGATGGAGTTTATGTGTATCGGTATGATCTGAACCATGGCAGCATGAAAAAGATCAGACTGACTGTGGACGCAATGGATCATATAACTTCCATCGCAATTTCTCCGGACGGAAATATGCTGGCAGTCAGCTGGCTTGATTATGCTTCCGGAGATATCTGGGACGGAGGTATTCAGACGGTTGATCTGAATACAGGAAAACAGACAACACTGGAAGCCAATCATGTTTCTACGATCCGTTTTATCAGTAATTCGGAATTTCTTACCATAGAATGTGAGAACGTGCCTTTTGGAAACAGTGGAATCGATGATAAAAAAAGATACCGCGAGGTAATATATCAGCTGGAAAAGGGAAAAGTGTGGGAAAATACGACCCATTACCTGCGGACACAGTATGAAGATTCGCTGTATGCAGATGCGGCAGTATATGAAGATTTTCAGTTTGACAGTGAAAAAAAGGCAGATGTGATCTTCGTCAACCTGGGTACACATCTGATGCTCATTGACAGGAATACATACAATATATTATGCGAAGAAGATTTTGCATATCCAATCGTAAAAATGGCAGTGTATGATGAAAGTACAGTGCTGCTTGGTCTTGCGGACGGAAGTGTGGAACGGTTCTGGATGGATAATCATCAGAAGATTTTTTCCGTGGAAGACCGTTCTGTTGGCGGTTTTTTATATGATTCGAATAAAAAAGTGATCATTCAGATGAAGGACGGGACGCCGTTTCTGGTTATTTCTCAGATCGCGCAGGATGCATCCATGAAACCGGCAGAGGCGCAGGATATAAAAAAGAAAATTCAGACAGAAGAAACTGTGGAGGAAACGACGGAAGAGACGCAAGTTCAGGGAACGTCAACGAAGCGTTTTGCAGTTGTAGGTGATACATCCATTGATGTGTATGACGGAGGGAAGAAAGAGCCGTTTTTCACAATTCCCCGTAATGGGGCAGAGGAACCGCTGGTGGCATTTTTTAAAAGAGATGAACAGTTGGTAGTATACTGCAACAAAAAAGTTACAATCTGGGATCTTGCTTCCGGAAAAAACATTGCGACACAGGTGGTGGATACGGATTCTGCACAGAAAACAGATATTTTGACAGATCCGAAAGGAAGATATCTGGCGCTGTATACAAAAGAGGGCCAGGTAAGCATCAGTTCCCTTGACGGATGGCTGGAAAGAGTACTGAATATCTATTCTGTGGATGAAAATTCTCAGCTGCACCCGTATGCGGATATTCCTTATGCCTATGTGGATTTTGAGAAAGAGATGGTATATGCGCTGGGACGGGATGACGACAGATATTATGGTATTCCTTTCTACGGGTACGGAGAGATGAGGGAAAAAGCGGAGCAGATCCTGGGAGCCAGAAAAGAGAAAACTGTGGATATCACATATATTTCCGAATGATTTTGCCAAAATGTCCGTATCACTGACGTTATTGTCTGGAACAGGGAGCATCTAACTCACAGAGTACATAGCTCATATCATCAAAATTTCTGGTGTTTATCATTTTCTGATTCAGGAGATCCTGATTCTGCACAGAAAAGATACCGGAAGTGAGAGGAACGTTCAGGCTGTTCATTCCATCGGATAAAAGAATGATCCTTCTGGCACCAGGTTTTGTCCAGCGATAAAAACGCAGATAATAAAAAAGAGGGCAGTTCATGGTCAGATAGGTTGAATTTGGGGTATTTCCACTTTGGGGTGAAGAAACGGTCTGCAGGCGGTTGGAACTGTTAATGTTCCATAATATGCATCCATCTCCCAGATGTACACCGATAAATCTGCCGTTTTTGTCCATGGAAATGGCGAGTATGGTTGTTGCCAGCAGTCTGGGAGCGATCTGCATTTCTTTTGCCATTTTTTTCAGTTCGTTATTTATTGTCCGGGTGAGCTGCATTTTGATATCGGGAAGTGCGTTATGGAGATATTGCTCAAAATTAGAATGAAGATTCCGGGCCAGAATACTTGCAGTTACACTGGCTGCAATGCCACCATAGGGGCTGCTTCCAGCCCCGTCGCATAAAACAATGGTTGTCTGTGTGGCATCGGAAAGTATTCTGATCTGATCCTGACACCGGCTGATATCAAATCCGTGGCATTTCCCGGCAGTGCGGAAAGATCGTACATGAATCATAGAAAGTGTCCTTTCAGCGGATTGGATTGGTTATTTCTCTCTGGAAGGAGAGGATGGTGTTTCCCTGATAGCGGATAATTCCGATATCATTTACAGAAAAAAGTACTTTATGATTTTCAAAGGTTCTGAGTTTTAAACGTTCTCCGTCTTCACATTCAACGAGATACCATCCAACCATGTGTGCACCTGGAAGTTTTGCGAGGATTTTTACACGTTTTGTGATGACAGGCTTGGTTTTGTCGGAATTTTTTATAAAGTAGAAAACTATCCATGCTAAAATGGAGATGCCGGCCAGTACAATAATAAATGCTATGAAAGTGCTGAGAAATTCGTTGGGATCGTAATGATCAAATCTGATAGTCATATTTTTTCCTCCTGTTTTACATATGAATGAAGTTAATTGGTAATTGGTGTCTAAAGTTTAGGGCTTCATGATCGGATCCTCCTTTTGTAAATGTGTTGTCCTTTGAACTGACTACATCATAGCGAAAGTGGGAGAGAACCCGGGTTTTACTTTTTTCTCCGGATTTTTTGAGGAAAAATGAGAAAAATAAAAAGAGCTGCTGCCTCTGGATAAATATTCATCCGGAAGCAACAGCTCCTTTTTGATTTTGGATAAAATAAAAAAGAATGCAGGAAATGGGACTTGAACCCACACGATCTTGCGACCACAGGCACCTGAAGCCTGCGCGTCTGCCAATTCCGCCATTCCTGCATTTTTTCAACCGGCTTACTTCACTTTGTTTAGCTCCGCTCGTCGACTGCTCACTTATAATAACCCAAGAATTGAATAATGTCAATAGAAAAATTCAAAAAAATTAAAAAAATTTGAAAAAAATATTTCGAGTTAGTTTTATGCATTTTTTTTGTATAGGGTGTTGAAAAATGGCGATTCCTGTGATACAATCTTGAAGATTTAGGATAAAATAAGAGAACAAAGAAAGGGAGATTGTATGAAAGCATTTCTGATATTGGAAGATGGCCATGTATTTACAGGAACCAGCATTGGTTCTGCAAGGGAAGTCATCAGTGAAATTGTCTTTAACACTTCCATGACCGGTTATCTGGAAGTAATGACAGATCCTTCTTACGCAGGACAGGCGGTGTGTATGACATATCCGCTGATCGGAAACTACGGAATCTGTTATGATGACCAGGAATCAAGGAAGCCGTGGATTGACGGATTTATTGTACGCGAATTATCACGAGTTCCCAGCAACTTCAGAAGCGTAGACACCATTCAGCATTTTCTGAGCAAAAACGACATTCCGGGAATCGCAGGAATTGATACCAGAGCACTGACTAAGATCCTTCGTGAGAAGGGAACCATGAACGGAATGATCACAGTTGACGAGAACTATGACCTGGATACAATCATCCCCAGATTAAAAGCATATACAACAGGAAAAGTGGTAGAGAAGGTTTCCTGCCGTGAAAAGGAAGTGCTTAAGGGGAACGGACCGAAGGTTGCCCTTCTTGATCTGGGCGCCAAGAAAAACATTGCACGCTCACTGAATGAGAGAGGATGCCAGGTTACTATTTACCCGGCTCTGACATCCGCAGAAGAGATCCTTGGAGACAATCCGGACGGCATCATGCTCAGCAACGGCCCTGGAGATCCGAAGGAATGTACTTCTATTATTAAAGAAATCAAAAAACTCTATGACTCTGATGTGCCGATCTTTGCCATCTGCCTTGGACATCAGCTTATGGCTCTTGCAACGGGCGGAGATACCCATAAGATGAAATACGGTCACAGAGGCGGAAATCATCCGGTTAAAGACCTTGAGACAGGAAGAGTATATATTTCTTCCCAGAACCATGGCTACGTTGTAGACGCAGAGGGCCTTGAGGAGAAAAATATCGCACATCCTGCATTTGTAAACGTCAACGACGGAACAAACGAGGGTATGGCATATAATGGAAAGAACATCTTTACGGTACAGTTCCATCCGGAAGCATGCCCGGGACCACAGGATTCCAGTTACCTGTTTGACAGATTCATGAAGATGATGGGAGGAGAGAAATAATGCCAAGGAATAAGGACATAAAAAAAGTACTTGTAATCGGCTCAGGTCCGATCGTAATCGGCCAGGCAGCAGAGTTTGACTATGCAGGAACCCAGGCATGCCGCTCCCTGAAGGAAGAGGGCATGGAGGTTGTACTTTTAAACTCCAATCCTGCTACCATCATGACAGATAAAGACATCGCAGACAGAGTTTACATCGAGCCTCTGACTGTTGAGGTCGTAGAGCAGCTGATCCTCAAAGAGAAACCGGACAGTGTACTTCCTACACTGGGCGGCCAGGCAGGACTGAACCTTGCCATGGAGCTTGAGGAGAAAGGCTTCCTGAAAGAGCATAACGTACGCCTCATCGGTACCACAGCAGCAACCATCCGTAAAGCTGAGGACCGTCAGGAATTCAAAGATACCATGGAAAAGATCGGCGAGCCGGTTGCAGCATCCAAGGTCGTTACAACCGTAGAAGATGGTGTGGAATTTACACAGACCATCGGATATCCGGTTGTTCTCCGTCCTGCCTACACACTTGGTGGAAGCGGCGGCGGTATCGCGCACAACGAGCCGGAGCTTCGTGAGATCCTTGAAAACGGTCTTCGTCTTTCCCGTGTAGGTGAGGTTCTTGTAGAGAGATGTATCGCCGGATGGAAAGAGATCGAGTACGAGGTAATGCGAGACAGCGCAGGAAACTGCATCACAGTCTGCAACATGGAGAACATTGACCCGGTTGGTGTCCATACCGGTGACTCCATCGTAGTTGCTCCTTCCCAGACACTTGGTGATAAAGAGTATCAGATGCTCCGTACATCTGCTCTTAACATCATCACAGAGCTTGGTATCACAGGTGGATGTAACGTACAGTACGCCCTTCATCCGGAGAGCTTTGAGTACTGCGTCATCGAGGTTAACCCTCGTGTAAGCCGTTCTTCCGCACTTGCAAGTAAGGCTACCGGTTATCCCATCGCCAAGGTTGCAGCCAAGATCGCACTGGGCTACACACTGGATGAGATCCCGAACGCCATCACTGGCAAAACATACGCAAGTTTCGAGCCGATGCTGGACTACTGTGTCGTTAAGATCCCGCGTCTGCCGTTTGATAAATTCATCACAGCAAAACGTACACTGACCACACAGATGAAAGCTACCGGTGAGGTTATGAGTATCTGCCATAACTTCGAGGGCGCTTTAATGAAAGCCATCCGTTCCCTGGAGCAGCACGTAGACAGCCTGATGTCCTACGACTTCTCCCATCTTTCCGATGAGGAGCTCCTTGACGAGCTGAATATCGTAGATGATCGCCGTATCTGGAAGATCGCAGAGGCACTCCGCAGAAATATTTCCCAGGAGAAACTTCACGACATCACAAAGATCGACATCTGGTTCATCGACAAACTGGCTATCCTGGTTGAGATGGAGCAGGCTTTGAAGACTCAGAAACTGGACAAAGACCTCCTTCTGGAAGCAAAACGTATGGAGTTCCCGGACTACATCATTGCAGACCTGACAGGTAAGACAGAAGCGGAAATCAAAGACCTTCGTAAAGAGTACGGCATCCGTGCCGCATACAAGATGGTTGATACCTGTGCGGCAGAGTTCGCGGCAGAGACACCATACTACTACTCTGTATACGGCGATGACCAGACAGAGAACGAAGCAATCGAGACAAAAGATAAGAAAAAGATCCTGGTACTTGGTTCCGGCCCGATCCGTATCGGACAGGGTATTGAGTTCGACTTCTGCTCTGTACATTGTACATGGGCATTTGCGAAAGAGGGATATGAGACCATTATTATCAACAACAACCCGGAGACTGTAAGTACAGACTTCGATATTGCAGATAAGCTGTATTTCGAGCCACTGACACCGGAAGATGTTGAGAATGTAGTAAATATCGAGAAACCGGATGGAGCTGTTGTTCAGTTCGGTGGACAGACAGCCATCAAACTGACCGAAGCACTGATCAAGATGGGCGTTAAGATCCTTGGAACATCTGCTGAGAATGTAGATGCCGCAGAGGACAGAGAGCTCTTTGATGCCATTCTTGAGAAATGCCAGATCCCGAGACCGAAGGGACACACTGTATTCACAGCAGAAGAGGCGAAAAAAGCTGCCAACGAGCTGGGATATCCGGTACTTGTCCGCCCGTCCTACGTACTTGGAGGACAGGGAATGCGTATCGCTGTCAGCGATGAGGATGTGGAAGAGTATATCGGAATCATCAACCAGATCGCACAGGAGCATCCGATCCTTGTTGATAAATACCTCATGGGTAAAGAAATCGAGGTCGATGCGGTATGCGACGGTGAGGACATTCTGATCCCTGGAATCATGGAGCACATCGAGCGTGCAGGTATCCATTCCGGAGACAGTATTTCCGTATATCCGGCACAGACCATCAGCCAGAAAGCAAAAGACACCATCGCCGAGTACACACGCCGTCTTGCACAGGCACTTCATGTAATCGGTATGATCAATATTCAGTTCATCGTTGTAGGCGAGGATGTATATGTCATCGAGGTTAACCCGCGTTCCAGCCGTACAGTACCGTACATCAGCAAGGTAACAGGAATCCCGATCGTTCCGCTTGCAACAAGAGTTATCCTTGGACATAAGATCAAAGAGCTTGGTTACACACCGGGACTTCAGAAAGAAGCAGAGTACTTCGCAATCAAGATGCCGGTATTCTCCTTCGAGAAGATCAGAGGCGCAGATATCAGCCTTGGACCTGAGATGAAATCCACAGGTGAGTGCCTTGGTATTGCAAAGACCTTCAATGAGGCTCTTTACAAAGCATTCATCGGAGCAGGAATCCGTCTTCCGAAACACAAACAGATGATCATCACTGTTAAGGATGAGGATAAAGAGGATATCATCCCGATCGCAAAACGTTTCGAGGCTCAGGGATACCGTATCTTTGCAACAAGAGGTACTGCAAACGTCCTGACTGAGAACGGAATCAAGGTAACACGTACAAACAAGCTGGAGCAGCCGTCTCCGAACCTGATGGACCTGATCCTTGGCCACAAGATCGATGTTGTCATCGATACACCGCCACAGGGTGTTGAGCATCAGAAAGATGGTTTCGTCATCCGTCGTAATGCCATTGAGACAGGTGTTAACGTACTTACAAGCCTTGATACTGCAGAGGCTCTGGTTACAAGTCTTGAGAATACAGACCTGAACAACCTGACTCTGGTAGATATTGCGACAATCGACAATCATTAAGAGTTGCGAAATGTAAAAAATATGTAAATTTTGCGAAATAAAAGATTCAAAGTTTACGAATTGAAAAATATGTAATATACTGATAAGGACGGAGCTGCTGTTTATATACCGGCTCGGTCCTTATCTTATTTTTGCACAGAACGAAACGTGCTTTTGGAAAGGAGTTAACATGAGTTTTATAGAATTGCTGAAGGTTATCCTTCTTGGCATTGTGGAGGGAATCACAGAGTGGCTTCCGATCAGCAGTACCGGACATATGATCCTGGTAGATGAATTTGTCAAGCTGAATGTGTCCGATGCATTTATGGAATTTTTCCTGGTAGTGATCCAGCTTGGCGCGATCATGGCAGTGGTTGTTCTGTACTGGAACAAGCTGTGGCCTTTTTACATAAGGAAGATTCCCAAAAAAACACAGATGGCCCTTCGTAAACAGCCGGCAGTATCCAGAGGAATCCTTACATTTGTGGAGAAATACTGTGATAAGGAGAAATGGATTCTGTGGTTCAAGATCCTGGTGGCATGTCTGCCGACGATCATCATCGCACTTCCGTTTAATGACATCATTGAAGAGAAATTTTATAACTACGTTGTAGTTGCGATCACACTGATCGTTTATGGTGTTCTTTTTATTGTGATTGAGAATTACAATAAACGCCGCAGACCAACCTGTACCAGACTGGATAAGCTCACATTTAAAACCGCACTGATTATTGGCTGTTTCCAGGTTCTCTCCGTAATTCCGGGAACGTCCCGTTCCGGATCTACCATTATCGGAGGAATCCTTGCCGGAACCTCCCGTACGGTTGCGGCCGAGTTCACCTTCTTCCTGGCAATTCCGGTTATGTTTGGTGCAAGCCTTCTGAAGCTTGTGAAATTCGGATTTGCTTTCAGCTCCACAGAGCTGATCATCCTGATCATAGGCGTACTGGTATCCTTCGTGGTATCAATCCTGGCGATCAAATTCCTGATGGGATATATCAAGAAACATGATTTCAAGGTATTTGGATGGTACAGAATCATTCTCGGAATCCTGGTTCTCGGATATTTTATCGGAAAAACATTACTTGCGTAAATATGTGTAAACAGTAATTCTGGAGGTAATTATTATGAAATATAAGAAAATTATGATTGCACTGGCAGCAGCTGCAGCACTGAGTGCGGCCGGCTGCGGAAGTTCCTCAAAAGATACAGTGGAAGTAACTCCGACACCAGTTCCGACTGCGGCACCGACTGCAGCCCCTGCGACTTCCACACCGCTTCCGACTTCTACGCCGGCACCGAAGCTGATTGGTGTAAAAACAAGCACTGCAAAATTTGTATATCTTACCAACAGTACCAAGGGTGAAATCCGTGAGATTTATCTCCGTGCAGCCGGCGGAACAGAATGGGGCAAAAATCTCGTTCCTGCGGAATCTACCATCAAAGATGCGGAGCAGGTACAGATGTATTACACACCGGATTCTGCCACAGATGCAATCTATGATATGAAAGTTGTAGACGGAGATGGAAACGCATATGAGATTTACAGTGCAGAGCTGGGCGATATGGAGAAGGCCAAACTGATGATTCAGGACGGTTCTGCATACCTGACTTACATGAGCTTAAGCGATAAGAGTGAAAAGAGTACACAGGGAAATGTGGAGACTGATAACAGTGAATCTGACAGTACAGATTCCACAGACAGTACAGATACTTCCAGTGTGACCGATACTTCTTCCACAGATGACAGCTCTTACGACAGTTCTGATAACAGCAGCTATGATAACAGTGATGATGGAAGTTCAGACAACAGTTATGACAGCGACGATAACAGCGATGACGGAGACAGCGGAGATTACGATAACAGCGATAGCGGAAACTATGATGGCAATGATGACGGCGGTTATGTAGATGACAGTGATAATAGTGGAAGTGGAGACGATGTCATTGATGACAGTAACAGTGGCAGTGATGGAGACATTGTCTGGGATGATAATGGAGACTGGTCAGAAGAGTAACCAAAATCCGAATATCCCGTAAAAGTTACATAAAGGTACATACAGGAGGAAGGGCCTGCCGGGAACTCCGGCAGGCTGTAAAAAAGAGAAATGGAAGAGAAAAGAGTAAAAGTTAATAACAAAAAACCGGGAATTGCTGTGCTTGCGTGTTTATTTATGCTGACAGCAATTTTTTGCATTGTTCTGGCAGGAAACTGCCGTGAGGTAAAAGCGGAGTCCGGCACAGAGAAAATCCTGTTTCAGGATAATAGTGGAAGGCACCTGAAAAAGTCCGGTGCAAACTGGTGTCTGCGGGATGCAAAAAACAAAAAGATTACAGGACTGCAGTACCTGGCAATTCCGGAAACAGATTTTTTGCACCGTGGCATTTACATGTTCGACAGCAATGGACGTCTGATACAGAAACGGGCCGTTTATTATTTTAAAAATCTGACGGTTCGTGGAATTACATTTCAGGGATATTATGTTTCGGATCCCAATGGCCGTTTTACAAAAGGAGAAAAAGGCCTTGTAAAAATTGCAGATCAGAAAGTAAACGGAAAAGCTTTCGGGGGCTATTATTATGCGGGCGATCGTGGCAGATTAGACGGAAAAACTTATGTCCGTTATATAAAGCAGAGAAAACTTCATGGTATGGCGCTGAAAAGTGGCTATTATTATTTCAACGGCGTGGGAAAAATGTGTTTTGGAACACATTTTCATAAGCTGAATATAACCGTAAACGGAAAGAAATTTAACGGAAGTTATTATTTTGGAAGTGGAAACGGCCGACTGACACAGAAAGCCGGATGGATTACCTACAGAAGCCGCAAATACTATATCGACAAAAATGGAAAGATGGCAACCAATTGCTGGAAGAGCGGTTATTATCTGAAATCTGACGGTACCATGGCCAAGACAATGAAAACGCCGGATGGCCAGTATGTAGACTGGCAGGGAAGAAAGAGCACAAAGTCTGAGTATAAATTAAGCGCTTTTAAGGCTGAGATGGAGCATTTTGCGTCTGCTTACGGAGGAAACTGGTCCATTTACATAAAAGATCTGAAAACCGGAAATATTGTGAATGTAAATGATCAGGCAATGTATCCGGCAAGTACCATCAAAGCTTTTGTCATGGCATCTACCTACGATCAGATCAGACAGGGAAAAATGCAGTACAGTTCCAGCGTTCGAAATCTTTTGTGGGATATGATTACAGTCAGTGACAATGAAAGCTACAATGAGCTGGTAAGACGCCACGGAGGCGGAAGTTTTGTAAAAGGAACCGCGGTAGTAAACCAGTATCTGAAAAAGAATGGATATACAAAGACAGGCTGCCACAGTTCCCTTCATCCGTCATCCTCTTCCTGGGCAAGTGACGGAGGAAGAAATACCGCATCCGCAAAGGACTGCGGAAAACTGCTGGAACAGATTTACCGTGGCAAATGTGTGTCCAAACAGTATTCCAAGGAAATGCTGAATCTTCTGCTCCATCAGACTGTACGCTATAAAATTCCTGCAGGTCTTCCATCCGGAGTGGTATGTGCCAACAAAACAGGAGAAACAAGTTCTGTTCAGCATGATATTGCAATTATTTACGGAAAGAAGAACGATTATGTATTATGCGTATTTTCAAGTGGTGCGTCCGAAGGGCATCTGCAGTCCGGAATCCGGGCGGTATCAACCAGAGTATATGAATATATGAACGCAAACCATTAAGTAATTACAGGGTGATAATTTCTCCTGTATGTGAAGTATCATATCCGGTCTGAAGAGAAAGGGTGCGCCGGAAATTTTCGGATGCAATGGTATCTGCCACTGCCTGAAAACCGGGAGCGCAGAGGTTCTCGGAACGCAGGATGAGATACAGCGTTTCCTCACAGACAGGAAGAAATGTAAGCCCTGGAAAACTTCTGGCAGCACAGCTTTCGCCAAGAGCGGTGTCAGCCTGTCCACCGGCAACGGCAGCGGCGGTGGAATAGTCGGAAACCAGTTCGTTGCGGTATCCGGATATGGCTTCCGGTGAAATTTCGGAAGCCTTCAGCTGCCGGTCAAGAAGAACTCTTCGGCTGCTCCCTTTTTCGCGGTTTGCAAAAATAATGTCTGCCCGTGTAAGATCTGAAAAATCCCGGATATTTCTGGGATTTTCTTTTTTTACATAAAAACCAACCGGATACTGGCAGAACCGGATTGCTGTCAGAGAAACTCCTGGAACAAGACTTTTGATATCCTCCGGGGAAGCGGCAGCACAGGCCAGGTGGACTTTTTCAAAATAGAGGGAATACAGTCCGTTGTAGGTATTCATATGAGACTGCAGTACCGGAAGGCTTCCAGGAGTGGAAGGAAGCTGATTTAAGAGAAGATCCAGGGCAGGGGAAGACTGTCCGCTGATGATCAGTCCACTGGAGTGGAGAAGATAGTCTCTTTTCAGAAGAGAACTTTCCGGCTGATAGTCACGGGTCTGCGCCGCAGTACTGATCTGCGCTGCTCCATCCAGATACTGTGCTAACTGTTCTTCGCTGACACGAAGCTGCTTGCCGATTTTTGAGGAAGAAAGTTCGCCTCTCTTGATAAGTTCGTATACGGTTGTCTTTTTGATTTTCAGTTTATCGGCGACTTCCTGGGCTGTGTAAAATTTATTCATCGATTCCCACCATAACGCTGGTAGCCTTGATTACCGCATAAGCGTCAGAGCCAATTTTCAGTCCAAGTTCCTCCACAGCGGCACAGGAGATGGTTGCTGTGATGATATTTCCTCCGCCAATATCGATGGAAACAATGGAATTTACGGCGCCTTTGTTGATGTTGATGACTTTTCCCTTTAACTGATTACGTGCACTGAGTTTCATAAAAAAATTCTCCTTATCTTCTAAGATTCTGATATTACAGTGAAAACTGTCTAGTGTATTTCATGATAGCATGTGTATGAAAAAACAGCAATGGCCTTACGCTTGACAAGAAACATTCATTTGGGTAAAATTAGACGAAACCATTCAAAACTGAATGAAACTGAACGAAACAGAAAAAGGAGAGGAACAAAAAGATGAAGAAAAAAATCTTAGCAACTCTTACAGCAGGAATTCTGACAACAGGCCTTATGACCGGAAGTGTTTTTGCGGCAGACACAGAGGTGAAAGGTGATGAGAATCTGAAAGGTGAGGTTTATGTTTTTATCGCAGCCAGCCTCAGCAATTCCATGGAAGAGATCCAGAAAGATTTCAATGAACTTTATCCGAATGTGACAATCTACTACAGCGCAGACAGCTCAGGTACACTGCAGACACAGATTGAGGAAGGCGCACGCTGCGATCTTTTCTTTTCAGCAGCAGATAAACAGATGGATGCCCTCACAGAGGAGAAACTGACAAAAGAGGACACCGTTGTTGACCTTCTTGAGAATAAAGTTGTTCTGATCAAACCAAAGGACGGAGAGACAAAGGTAACAGGATTTGAGAACATCACAGTTGCCGAGAATATGGCGCTTGCAGGTGAGGATGTTCCGGTTGGACAGTACGCCCGTGAGATTTTCAACAACCTTGGAATCATGGATGATGTAAACGAGATGGAGATCAACGAGTGCAAGAACGTAACAGATGTACTTGCTGCAGTCAGTGAGGGAAGTAATGAAGTTGGTGTAGTATATGCGACAGATGCTGCATCCGTTGCGGATAAAGTAGATATCATCGCAGAAGCACCGGCAGCCAGCCTTCAGACTCCGGTTCTTTATCCGGTAGGACTTATTGAGGATAAAGAAGCATCTGAGGATGACACCAAGGCAGCAGAGGCATTTCTGGATTATGTAGAGTCTGACGCTGTGATCAAGGTATTTGAGGACTATGGATTCACAGCATATAAGGCTGAGGACAGCACAGACTCTGAAGACAGTACCTCCAAATAATCATTATGCAGAAAACCGGCAGTAATTTTTTGAAATACGGTAAATGCCGGTGCAGGAATGAACGATGACAGAATTTTTGAAAGAAATAAACTGGAGTCCTCTGTGGATTTCATTAAAAACAGGTCTGGTGGCTACTGTGATCGCCTTTTTTCTGGGGGTATTCTGCGCCCGTAAGATCATGAAACTGAAACCAGGAGCCAGAGCAGTACTGGATGGTATCCTTACCCTTCCTCTGGTACTTCCGCCTACAGTGGCAGGATTTTTTCTGCTCCTGATTTTCAGCCTGAAAAGACCGCTTGGAAGTTTTCTTCTGGACAATTTTGATATTAAGATCGTACAGACCTGGAAGGGCTGTGTGATCGCGGCTGCAGTGATTGCATTTCCGCTGATGTACCGCAATGCACGTGCTGCTTTTGAGCAGGTAGACGTGAATCTGATTTACGCGGGCCAGACATTGGGAATGAGCGATAACCGGATCTTCTGGAAGGTGGTTATGCCTGCAGCAGGACCGGGAATTGCTTCCGGAACGGTACTGGCTTTTGCACGTGCCATCGGTGAGTATGGAGCAACTTCCATGCTTGCCGGAAATATCCTTGGAAAAACAAGAACGGTTTCGGTAGCCATAGCTGCAGAGACCGCAGCCGGAAACTATGGAACTGCAGGCTTCTGGGTCGTTGTGATTGTGCTGATTTCCTTTGTGATTGTAGCGCTGATTAACATTGTATCCGGAAGAGGAATGAAGACAAGAAGGTGGATCTGATGGCAGTCAGTGTAAATATCGAAAAGAATTTCCGGGATTTTTCCCTGAAAGTACAATTTGAGGGCAGCTCGGCAGCCATCGGGCTTCTTGGAGCATCCGGCAGCGGAAAGAGCATGACGCTGCGATGCATTGCGGGCATTGAGACTCCGGATCGGGGTAAGATTGTAATTAACGGAAAAACAGTCTTTGATTCGGAAGCAGGAATCAATCTGAAACCACAGAAACGGCGGATTGGCTATCTTTTCCAGAATTATGCATTGTTTCCAACCATGACCGTAGAGCAGAATATCCGATGCGGTTACCGTGGGGAAAAGGCCTCCGTCCAGGAAAAAGTGTCGGATTTGATCCGGCGTTATCATCTGGAGGGACTGGAAAAACGTCTTCCACCCCAGCTTTCCGGCGGGCAGCAGCAGAGAGTGGCACTGGTCAGAATGATGATCGGAGAGCCGGAAGCAATCCTTCTGGATGAACCGTTTTCCGCACTGGATGGATTTCTGAAGGATGTGCTGCAGAGAGAGATGCAGGATTTTCTTAAGGATTATCCGGGGGATATGATTCTTGTAACTCACAGCAGAGATGAGGCCTATAAATTCTGTAAAGAGCTTTCTGTTGTGGATGGAGGACGTATCCTCGTGACCGATGAAACGAAGCGGTTGTTTGAGAATCCCAGAATGCTGGAAGCGGCAAAACTTACCGGATGTAAGAATTTTTCAGCAGTTCAGCGGCTGGGAGAACACGAAATTTATGCCACAGACTGGAAAATGAAACTTCATACAGCAGAAAAAGTGGCAGAAGATATTACGCACGTGGGAATTCGTGGACACTGGATCCGGCCGGAAGAGAAGCCTGGAGAGAACTGCCTGGAAGTGCAGGTGGATGAGTATATTGAAACAACGTTTGAACATCAGTATATGATCCGTAAGAAAGATGAGGAGGCAGCAGCCGGTTTGTGGTGGATGCGTCCCAAGAACAGTTTCATGGAAGATCCGGACATGGGACTTCCCAAGTATCTGTATCTTCCACCGGAACATCTGATGCTGCTGAAATAAAAATATCTCTGTAAAAAATAAAATCCCGGAAATATCCGTCAGATATTTCCGGGATTTTTTTGTGCTATGTACTATATTTTCTGAGATATTTATTTTCCATGATTCCGGGAGTAGGTAATGTAATCCGTTACCATCATGGCAAGTTTAAAAGCCAGTGCATCTTCGAAGGTACGGATATCCAGTCCGAATCGTTTTTGAAGCTTTTCAAAACGGTACACCAGAGTATTTCTGTGTACATAAAGCTGTCTGGATGTCTCGGAAAGATTCAGGTTGTTTTCAAAGAAAGTTCGGATAATATTCAGTGTTTCATCATCAATAGAATCCAGAGACTCATCTCCGAAAATTTCATTTACGAACATGTCACAGACCTGCGTCGGAAGCTGATAGATCAGGCGGCCGATACCAAGGCGGTTGTAGCCGAAGACATTTTTGTCTACATAAAAGATTTTTCCGACTTCTAGAGCAGTACGCGCTTCTTTGTAGGCATCAGAAAGCTGCATAATATCGTCGGCAGCATTGCTGTAGGAGACCCAGGCAGAAGTCATGGCTTCTGTATTCAGCATATCTACAAGCATACAGGCAATTCCGTCAAGCTCTTCATAGCCCTCTGTGCTCTGAAGCTCACGGACAACAATAATGCCGGAATCATCCAGGGCAGTGATAAAGTCACGGGTCCGGGCGGAAAAGATATTCCGGATGGTTGCCAGAGCATTTTCATCTTTATGCTGTTTGGTTTCCACAAGAAATACTGCACGGCGGACAGAAGGTGCAATGTGGAGACGGGCAGCTTTGTTGAAGGCTTCCACCTGAGAGTAGCGCTCCAGAAGAAGGTTCTGCATGAAGGAATTTTTGTCCGTTTTTTCCGCATAGGCAGTAAGAAGGCTTTCTACCTGGCAGACAGCAAGTTCTCCGATGGTAGAAGCAGAATCCGTGGAACCCCATACAGTCAGAAGCATATCGCCGGATGTGCCGTTTAATTTGTAGAGGTTGCAGGAACGGTTGGAAATGCATAAAGCAGGATCTTCACGGAACTGGGTGAGTTTTTCGGCAGATGGAAGCTTTCTGTCTCCGGTGGAAGCGAAAACTTGATTACTTTCATTCAGAATACAGAAATCCAGTCCACTGATCCGGTTCCAGTCATCCAGACATTTTTGAAGTGTTTGCTGTATTTTCATAAAAATTGAGTCCTTTCTGTAGATGAAGTGAAAATTGTGCAGAGTAAAAAAGAAACCCCGGGAAAATATATCCCCGGGGTTAAATTCATTTTTTGTAATTCGGTAAGAATTAGTTTGTGATTGTAAGCTCTGTCTCTTTGTCGAAGAAGTGAGCTTTCTCCATATCGAATGCAAATCTGATCGGATCACCAGTTTTAGCTGTTGTACGAGGATCAACTCGTGCTGTAACCTGAGTTCCGTCAACATCGAAGTACAGGAATACTTCGGCACCAAGAAGCTCGTAAACTTTAACTACAGAGTTCATTGGTTTGCTTGGAGATGTCTCAAGGAACATCTGAGAATCATGGATATCCTCAGGACGGATACCAAGAACAACTTTCTTTCCAACATAGCCTTTGTCTTTGAGAACTTTAGCTTTAGCTGCCGGAACAATAACCTCATGCTCGTTACCGATTGTAGCGATCATGTTGCCGCCTTTTTCGGAGATAACAGCATCAAGGAAGTTCATCTGCGGAGATCCCATGAATCCTGCAACGAAGAGGTTGCCTGGTTTCTGATACAGGTTCTGAGGTGTATCAACCTGCTGAACAACACCGTCTTTCATAACAACGATTCTGGTACCAAGTGTCATAGCCTCTGTCTGGTCATGTGTTACATAGATGATTGTAGCACCAAGTCTCTGATGGATCTTGGAAATCTCGATACGCATCTGTACACGAAGTTTAGCATCCAGGTTGGAAAGAGGCTCATCCATAAGGAATACCTTAGGATTACGAACGATAGCACGTCCCATGGCAACTCGCTGTCTCTGACCACCGGAAAGAGCCTTCGGTTTACGATCAAGAAGTTTGTCAAGGTCAAGGATTCTTGCTGCTTCACGAACTGCTTTATCAATCTGATCTTTCGGAACTTTACGAAGTTTAAGTCCGAATGCCATGTTATCATAAACTGTCATATGAGGATACAGAGCGTAGTTCTGGAATACCATTGCGATATCACGGTCCTTAGGCTCAACATCGTTCATGACTTTGTCACCGATCTTAAGTGTACCACCGCTGATCTCCTCAAGACCTGCGATCATACGAAGTGTTGTAGATTTACCACATCCAGATGGTCCTACGAAGATGATGAACTCTTTATCTTCGATCTCCAGGTTGAAATCTTTAACTGCCTGGAAGCCGTTTGGATAAGTTTTATTAATGTGAGATAATGATAAACTTGCCATTGTTGTTTCCCTCCAAAATTAATATATTGTTTTTTACGTAATTTCCTTTGCTGGTTAACAGTATATCGAAAATGAAGGAAAAGAGCTAGAGCTGAATCGTACAAAGTTTCCGGCAGTTTCTTGTCATTCTGACGAAAAAACGAAAGGGGATTTTTCGTCATTTTGTCAAAACGACGGTTTCGTATGGATAGATTCACGAATTATTATACCGCATTCCGGCGAAATCCTCAATAGACGAAAAAATACCCAAAGAGTTATTTATAACTAACCATAGTTGGAGTATACTAACTTATTAGATAAAAGAAAAGTTTTCTCAATAATAAAGGAGGGATCAGAATGCAGAACGCAAAAGCTGAGAAAGAAGAAAAGAGAACAGGATGTTACCGACATACACAGATGCAGAAGGATCTTATTATAGAGAAGCTGAAAGAGCGGGGATTAAGGATCACCAGACAGAGGAGAATCCTGCTTGATATCATTCTGGAGGGGGAGTGCTCCTGCTGTAAGGAAATCTACTACAGGGCTTCCGCACTGGATCCGAAGATCGGTGTGGCAACGGTATACCGTATGATTAATACACTGGAGTCCATCGGGGCCATCAGCCGCAAAAATATGTACCGGGTAGCCTGCAGTACCAAGGGAGCCTGCACAGTGGAGCTGGATGATGATACCATCTGCCATCTGTCCGGGCAGAAACTTAACGAAGTGATCCTTGCGGGACTTCGGGCCTGCGGAGAGATCAATGAGCAGAATATTCGTACACTTGCATTGCTTCCGGTTCATGAAGTGGGATAAACACAGCAAAGAGATATTCCCTATATAATAGGAAATAAAAGGTTTGTACAGACTAAAAATTAGAAAAACGAAACTATTAGTAAAACTTAACTGTTAGGGGAAATTAACTGAAAATTCAACAAATTGTGTTAAATTCACAAAAAAAACACTGGACATTTTTTTACAAGCATTTTATAATGATGAAAATACCGGGGCAGGCATGGGAAATTGTCCACCGGAAATCATTAAAATGATAAAAATTATATATTTAGGAGGAAAAATTATTATGGTAGATTTTAAATTCAAAAAATCAGGACTTTTTGCAGCAGGTGTTCTTTTTGGAACAGCAGGAATCAAGATCCTTACAAGCAAGGATGCGAAGAAGCTTTACACAGGATGCACAGCAGCCGTTTTAAGAGCTAAGGACTGCATCATGAAAACAGCTACAAGCCTTCAGGAGAACGCGGAGGATATCTACGCTGAGGCTAAGGGAATCAATGAGGAGAGAGCCGCAGCAGAAGAGGCTGTAGAGGATGTTGAGACAGCAGAAGAGACTGCAGATGAGGATGCGTTCAAAGAGACAGCAGAAGAGACAAAAGAAGCCGCAACTGAAGAGACAGCTGAGTAAAGAGGCGATTTCCCGTGAAATTTTATATTAAACATGAGACAAGAGGCCGCCTTCGTATCCATCTTGCCCAGAAGCGAATGAGCTATGATCAGGCAGATACATTACTGTATTATCTTGAGAATCTTGACGGAGTGGCTTCCGCCAAGGTATATGAGAGAACCTGCGATGCGGTTGTGAATTATCAGGGCAGCAGGGATGCGGTCATCCGCGGTATCAGAGAATTTCATTATCAGGATGTGGAAGTACCTTCACAGGTGCTTCAGAGCTCAGGAAGAGCACTGAATGCAGAATATCAGGAGAAGCTGATCTCCAAGGTCATTTATCATTATGGAAGAAGACTTTTCCTGCCATATCCGCTGAATGCAATTTATACAACAGCTACTTCCCTGAAATATATCTGGAAGGGAATCGATACACTTCTTCACCGCAAGATCGAGGTGCCGGTTCTGGATGCAACTGCAATCGGTGTATCCGTACTGCGTCAGGACTTTGGTACTGCAGGTTCCATTATGTTCCTGCTTGGAATCGGTGAGATCCTGGAAGAGTGGACACATAAGAAATCTGTAGGTGACCTTGCAAGGACTATGTCACTGAATGTTGGCAAGGTATGGCTGAAGAGAGACGATCAGGAAATCCTTGTAGAGTCCGGAGAAGTTCAGCCGGGAGACGAGGTTGTCGTACGTATGGGTACTGTAATTCCGTTTGATGGAAGTGTTACGGATGGAGAGGCTATGGTCAATCAGGCGTCTCTTACCGGTGAGTCTGTACCTGTATGCAAGAAAGAAGGCAGCGTTGCCTATGCGGGCACTGTTGTGGAGGAAGGTGAGATCACCATCCGTGTGAAGACGGTAGGTGGTTCCAGCCGTTATGATAAGATCGTCACCATGATTGAGGAATCCGAGAAGCTGAAATCTTCCCTGGAAGGAAAGGCAGAGCATCTGGCAGATAAGCTGGTTCCGTATACTCTTGGAGGAACTGCACTTACATATCTGATTACCAGAAACGCTACCAAGGCTCTTGCGATCCTCATGGTAGATTTCTCCTGTGCACTGAAGCTTGCAATGCCGATCTCCGTACTGTCCGCGATCCGTGAGGCCGGTACACATAAAGTTACAGTAAAAGGCGGTAAATACCTGGAGGCCATGGCAGAGGCAGATACCATCGTATTTGACAAGACCGGAACTCTGACAAAAGCGAAACCAACCGTTGTAGATGTGGTTTCCTTTGATAACAACAATCCGGATGAGATGCTTCGTATCGCCGCATGTATGGAAGAACATTTCCCGCACTCCATGGCCAAGGCCGTTGTCAGTGCAGCCAAGAAGAAACATCTGGCACATGAGGAGATGCATTCCAAGGTTGAATATGTAGTGGCACATGGAATTTCCACCACGATCGAGGACCATAAGGCAGTGATCGGAAGTTATCACTTTGTATTTGAAGATGAGAACTGCGTGATCCCGGAGGATGGTCAGGAGAAATTCGACAGCATTCCGGAGGAATATTCCCATCTGTATCTGGCCATTGACGGACGTCTTGCAGCTGTGATCTGTATTGAGGATCCGCTTCGCGAGGAGGCAAAAGCTTCTGTAGAGGCACTGCGCGCGGCAGGAATCTCCAAGATCGTTATGATGACAGGAGACAGCGAGCGTACAGCGGCAGCTATTGCCAGACGTGTGGGCGTGGATGAATATTATTCCGAGGTACTTCCTGAGGATAAGGCCAATTTCATCGAAAAAGAGAAGGAAGCCGGAAGAAAGGTTATCATGGTCGGTGACGGAATCAATGATTCTCCGGCACTTTCCGCAGCCAATGTGGGTATTGCCATCAGCGATGGCGCTGAAATTGCCCGTGAGATCGCAGATATTACCGTAGGTGCCGATGATCTTCAGGAACTGGTTGTTCTGAAAGAAATCAGTAATGCACTGATGAAGCGTATCAGACGTAATTACCGTTTCATCATTACCTTTAATGCAGGCCTTATCGCCTGTGGTGTTGCAGGAATCCTGCAGCCGACTACATCTGCACTTCTGCATAATACTTCTACACTGGCGATCAGTCTGAAGAGTATGCAGAATCTGCTTCCATAGAAAGTTCGATAATAAAATAAATCCAGCCGGATTACTAATGAGATATAAAATCTCTGTGATCCGGCTGGATTTTTTTATGTCACAGGAAAAGGTTCACTTTCCAGTTTCAGCCCATCTGCCATATGATACCGCTTTTTTTCCGTATCCGAACGAAGAGGACGGGTATGCAGGCTCCGGTACCGGGAGGGACTCATATGATAAAATTTTTCGAAGGTATGTGCAAAATGCTGCCGGCTGTTATATCCGGAAGAAAAGGCAATATCCGTAATGTGCAGAGTACTGTTGCACAGAAGAAAGGCGGCCTGTTCCATACGCTTGCGGTTAATGTAAGTGTTGATGGTGCAGCTGTTTTTTTCTGTAAAAAGCGCCTGGAGGTAGGACTTATTGATCCCTGCATATGCGGCAATGGCAGGAATATCAATGTCTTCTAGATAATGCTCGTCAATATAGTGGAGAGCTTTTTTTAGATAAGCACTTCCCTGTGTGTTCCGGCTGGAGCGGGAGCAGAAGGCAAGCTCTGTAAGCATCCGGCCAAACAGAAGAAAGAAGAGAAATTCTTCCTCTTTTATCTCACCGGAACCTCGCTGCAAAAAGGTGAGAAGATCTTTCAGGCTGTATCCGAAATTCCTGGAATCTGTGCCGGAACAGAATCCCCGGGAGGAGTCCATAAAGGTCCAGAACCGGGAAAATCCGGGATCTTTTTTCAGAAGAAGATCCAGAGAAACCGGGCTTTTTTCGGAAGTGAGGGAAAATTCCAGATTCAGGATCGAGCAGGGAAAACCATCCGGGATTTCAAGCCTGTGAGGGACATCCGGTCGGATAAAGATAAACTGTCCGGATTTCAGCGAAAATTCCCTGTCCTGTTCCTCATCCATGCAGAAAACCCGGCAGGAACCGGAAGTAATATACATGATCTCATAACTGGAATGGGTGTGATGGTCCATATGGTAATAAGGAAGGGAAAGGGCATAAAAAGCGGAAATATGAAAATATCTGGAAGAGTCCTGAAAAATATCCATTTGGCAAACCTCCTGATCGTCAGAAAATATTATGGGATAACGGCGGCACAGGATCAGAAACCTGTGAAAAAATATCTGTGAGACAGTATAGCACAGAAAAATAAATACGACAATATATTGCATTTTTACATTCAGGGGATGATACCTGTCACCTTGCAAAAGATCAGATGCTATACTGAGATCAAGATTACAAAAACGGGAGGATATTTTGTATGAGCTACAAAAACGGGAACATGAAAACAATCGAATTACATGAAAACGGCCTGGATATCCAGTTCCGTATCCGTGAAAACGGCGTGGTAGAGCTGGCAGATTTTTCTTCACAGGAAGTAAAAAAGGCAGCCATGGAGCCAAAGGAAGACATCTATTATCCGGCTGTTGAGATCCACAGAAGCGGTACCGGCAGCCTGAATATGCATGCTTACAAAAATAACATCAATCAGTCCTCTGTGGACTTTGTCTATGAGAATCATGAACTGAAGGAGCAGGAAGGCGGAAAAGAGCTGGAGATCGTAATGGTTTCTCCGGAAAAGCTGAAAGCCGTTTATCATATGCGTCTGTTTGACGGGATCCCAGCAGTACAGACCTGGACAGAGATCACCAATGAGGGAAGCGAGGATCAGGGACTGACTCATGTTTCTTCCTTTATCTATCAGGGGATTTCCAGAGGCGGAGAGAAGCCCTATTACAAAAAAACAGATATCTATGTGCCGTTTAACAGCTGGTGCTGCGAGGCACAGTGGCAGAAATATGACGCCGAGACACTGAATTTAAACGGAATGGTTGTAGACGGATTCAATCATCAGGGATATGGCCTGAACCGTTATTGTTACAGTGGAAAGGGAACATGGTCCACCTGCGAGTACCTTCCAATGGGAATTGCTGAGGACAGGGAAACGGGGGAGACTTATATTTTCCAGGTTGAAAGTTCCGGACAGTGGCTGGTAGAATACGGTTCTGCTCAGGGCGGAAATCTGTATCTTACTTTAAGTGGCGCCACCGAGCAGGAGCACGGCTGGTATAAGAATCTGAAACCAGGAGAAAGCTTCACAACCGTTCCGGCAGGGGCAGCTGTTGTAAAAGGTGGCCTGAATCCGGCAGTAGCGGCACTGACCAGATATCGTAGAAAAGTACGAAGGGTAAATCCGGACGATGAGAAACTGAATGTGGTATTTAACGATTACATGAACTGTCTGATGGGAGATCCCACAACAGAGCGTGAGCTTTCTATCATTGACAAGGCAGCGGAGCTGGGATGCGAATATTACTGTCTGGATGCGGGATGGTATGACGATGGATTCTGGTGGGACCGTGTCGGCGAATGGAAAGAAGCGTCCGGAAGATTCCCTGGCGGCCTGAAAGAAGTCTGCGATTACGCACACAGTAAGGGAATGAAAATGGGACTCTGGCTGGAGATCGAAGTTATGGGAGTTGCCTGCGAACTGGCAAACAAACTTCCGGACGACTGGTTTGTCTGCCGCCATGGAAAACGTCACATTGACAACAAACGTTACATGCTGGATTTCCGCAATCCGGAAGTACGAAAATACTGCCGTGATGTAGTGGACAGGCTGATCAGGGATTACGGTGTAGAGTACTTTAAAGTGGACTATAACGTAACCATGGGATACGGAAGCGAGTTGAACAGCGACAGCTGTGCAGATGCCATCCGTGAGCATTATGAATACCTCCATCAGTGGTATGAGGAGATCTTCCGTGATTATCCGGATCTTGTTGTGGAGAACTGCGGTTCCGGCGGACAGCGTATGGACTATGGCATGCTGAAAGTCTTAAGCCTGCAGTCTACCAGTGACCAGACCGATTATCTCTACAATGCCAATATTGCTGCCAATGTAGCCAGTGCGGTTGCTCCTGAGCAGGGTGGTATGTGGGTATATCCGTATGAGGATGAAGAAGAGCATGTGATCTACAATGTGGTAAACGGTATGCTCCTTCGCCCGTATATCAGCGGTATGGTATGGAAGCTTGGCGAGAATTCCATGAACCGTATGAAAGAGGGAATCGCCCTGTATAAGGAAATCCGTGAGGAAGTCCGTGACGGTGTGCCGTTCTTCCCGCTGGGCTTCGGTACTCTGAAGTCGGAAGTTCTCGCTTACGGAGTAAAAGCAGAGAAGAATACCTATCTTTCTGTATGGACACCGGGAACAACAGAAGCGGTGATCCCGCTGGAAGATGCAGAGCAGATCAGTAAGGTATCCGTAATCTATCCGAAAGAAGAGATGTGCGAATATAAGATCGAAAATGGAAATCTTGCAGTGAAGATGCCGCAGGAAAAAGCAGCCAGACTGTTTAAGATCGAGATGAAATAAGAAAGATATAAAGTCCTTTTTATTGGACTGTAAAAACGACGAATGATGAAAATTACAGGAAAATAAAAAGAGTGATACAAGGCAAGATGCAGATAAAAATACAGCCAGGAGTATCGGAGGTAGATTCTGATATATTCCTGACTGTATTTTTTATAGCAGTAATTTATGGAAATGCTATAGTCCCGGTAAATGGACAGTATTGTTTGATTTATCGGATATCCGCACCCGGTTTCATGATCTGAAGCAGGATCACCGCGCAGATGATCGCTCCGATACCAGGGATTGCACCGCCGATTCCCACAAAACGAAGACCGGCATATTTCACGATCACACCACCCATGGCAGAACCGGCCGCAATACCAAAGTTAAAGAAAACCGAGATCAGAGAAGAAGCCAGGTTTACACAGGCCGGATGTTCTCTGGTAGCAATTTTCAGGAAATGCATCTGCAGCGGTGAGTTCAGAAGATACATCACAACACCCAGGATAAAAAGTACCAGTCCTCCGCTTACCAGATTGTGGGTGGCAATGGGAAGAAGCAGCAGGCATACAGTCTGTATCACATAGATCAGAGGCAGCAGGCGGATGCCGGTCTTGTTTGCCACCTGACCGGAACTTACGTTGCTGGTGATAGCCGCAATACCGAAGATCAGAAGCGCAAGGCTTAACATGGAATCCGGAATATGAAGCTCCTGCTGGAAGATCGGTGTCAGGTATGTATAAAAACAGTAAGTGGAAGCACCGGCCAGAAAAACAATGGCACAGCCGATGGAGATCCTTTTATCCAGAAAAAGCTTAAACTGTTCCAGGATACTTCCTGCTTTCAGACGGTTCTGCCGTGGCAGTTTCATAAACAGAAGTGCCAGAAGAGCCAGAGTTGCCACAAAGATCGTGATAAAAGCCGCACGCCATCCAAAAACATGAGTGATGGTGGAAGCGATAGGCACACCGATGACCGAAGCAATACTGAAGCCTGAAAAAACACCTGCGATTACACCCGGGATATGCTCCGGGATGGAGGCAACATCTTCCGCATACGTCATGGAGATGGAAACCACAGTACCGGAAACCACAGCTGTAAGGATACGGAACACCAGAAATACCATGTAATTGGTAGCAATGGCACAGATCAGGTTGCAGAGTGCAAACAGTGAAATTCCCAGCATGGTAATACGGAAACGGTTATATTTTCCCACATAGGCGGCCAGAAACGGAGTGCCCAGGCCATAGGCGAACGCAAACAGAGATACAATACTTCCGGCCTGTGTCAGCGAAATCCCGAATCCGTCCGCAATTTCCGGCAGGATACCGATCACCGTATATTCACTGGTACCCAGAAAAAAGCTGAGCATGATCAGACCTACAACAGCCGGATTAAAAAATCGAGCTTTGGATGATGACATGATAATAAGTCCTCCCTCAAAAAGAAATAAAGATCAAGTTTCTGCATCAGAGAGATCGTTTTTCAACAGAAAATCTACCTCAATGCGGTAAAAAGAATATCACAATTTCCACCGTGTTTCTTGTTTACAGCTGTCAGATTTTTGTAGTATATTGATATCAGAAAACGGGGAGGAGTAGAAAAAATGGCAATACCGGTATTTGGAAAAGAACAATATCCACTGCGCAAAGAGTCCGGACTTTCCTATACGATCTCGGATATTTACAAGCATGTGCCGCTACATACCCATAATCATTATGAACTTTTTATTATTTCAGAGGGTACGGCCTATCATTTGATCAATGATTCCGTGCAGACGGTGAAAAAAGGAGACCTGTTTTTTATACGCCCCAATGATATGCACAGCTACAGCTTTTTTCACTCAGAGAATTTCTGTGTCCGGAATCTGGGCTTTTCCACCCAGGTGCTTCGAAATGTTTCCCTGTTTCTGGAGCAGGAAGAAAAGATGGATAAACTGATAAACAGTGAGATGCCGGCCTATGTTCATCTGGAAGGGGAAAATTTCCGCAGGGTTCTGGAAGCGATGGATATGGCCGGAGATCTGGTAAACGGCAGCCACCCCCGGCATGCAAGATATCATGCACAGTGTATCATTGCACTTCTTCTGGAGGATTATTTTTTCACTTACGATGAAAAAGACCCCTGGAACCAGATGCCGTCCTGGTTGTCAGAACTTCTCTTAAATATGTCCAGGATCGAAAATCTTCAGGAAGGTTACGAAAAAATGTGTGAGCTGGCGCCCTGTTCCCCAAGCCATCTCTGCAGGCTGATGAAACAGATCTGCGGGAAAACTCCTACTCAGTATATCAACCAGGAACGTCTGAAATACGCGGTCTATCTTCTGGCCCAGACAGACAGGGAGATCCTGGACATCTGTGAGTGCTGTGGATTTTCCAATGTGAGTCATTTTTATCATCTGTTCCGGGAACAGTTTGGCGTGTCACCGGCAAAATTCAGGAAGACAGTGTGATCTGACGGCAGCAGTTACCTGGCTTTTCGAAATTCACCGGGGCTCATGCCGGCCCATTTCCGAAAAGATTCCGCATAATAACTGGCACTGCCAAAGCCGGTGGAAAGAGCGATTTCTGTTATAGTCATATCGGTTTCCCGGAGAAGCAGGGCGCTTTTGTTCAGGCGGTACTGATTCAGATAGAGATTTGGGCTCTGGCTGAAATATCTGGAAAAGAGTTTGCAGCATTTGCTGATACCTACGGAACCGGCAGCCGCAATTTCCTTAAGGGAAATCCTGAAAGCGTAGTTCTGCTGGATAAAACCAGTCATGTTCCGGATGGTGGTAAGATCTGTATTGGTATGGTCTTCGGTCCGGGAGGCAGAGGGCAGATGTTCAAGAAGCAGAGCCCAGATCAGGGAAAAAGAGGACAGGATCCGTAAAGGAGCAGTTTTACTCTTACGGTGTACATAGATGTCTGTCATTTGTTTCAGAATCTGTGCCTGCCAGGAAATCCCGGGATCAAAAATAAAAAAGGGAACTTCGTTGTTCCGGATCAGAGGAAGGACGAAGTTTTTTTCATAGGCAGGTAATGTGCACAGAAGCATGGGGTGGATGAGGATGCAAAAAAATTCACATTCCCTGTGACTTTCAGAAAATCCGTAATGCATCTGCCTGGAAAATCGTAGACCATTTTTTCAGAAAGGTCATCCTTTAAGCCTATATAGATCATATTCATACCTCGCAGGATTGTTATAAAGTTAGATAGAAAACCGATAGAATAACTTAAAAATATACAATATAATTATAAAACGAAAAGATGCTTCGGTCAATGTCCGCGTAAACTGTGAGGCAGATATAGTGGAGCATGCCGCCGTCCTCTCCGGAATCACTCACAGTGCGTCAGGAGACATCGGGCATTTTTTTGAAGAAAACAAAGTGTATTTATAAGAGAGGGATTTACAATGGACAATATTTACAGAAGAGATCACGAAATGGCATACATCTCCGATGATGCAGTAGTGGCGCAGCAGAAAGAAACAAAAAAGGCCGTCCGGGAGTACAATGAGGCCATGCCTTTTGACCCGGAAAAAGGAATGGAATGTCTGGAACGTACAGGACTGAAACATAAGAAAAACGTATATTTTGAGCCACCGTTTCACTGTGAGTACGGAAGCCATATCGAAGTCGGGGAGAATTTTTATGCCAACACCCACTGTGTGATGCTGGATGTGGGAAAGATCACCATCGGGGATAACGTACTGTTTGGTCCTAATGTAGGTATTTGCACAGCCGGACATCCCATCCATCCGGAAAGCCGTAATTCCGCTTTTGAGTACGGGATTCCTGTCACCATCGGGGATAATGTGTGGATCGGCGGAAGCTGCTGTGTTCTTCCTGGTGTAAAAATTGGAAACAACGTTGTGATCGGCGCGGGAAGCGTAGTGACAAAGGACATTCCGGATAATGTATGTGCAGCCGGAAATCCCTGCCGCGTGATCCGCGAGATCACCGATGCAGACAAGCCATATTACTTTAAAGATCGGAAATTTGATGAGGAGGCATGGGCAAAAATAAATGAAAAATAAAAAAGACCCGGCATTCACCAGAAAGCTTATAAGCCTGGTGATGCCTATCGCTTTTCAGCAGTTTATGCTGGCGCTGGTCAGTGCATCCGATGCCCTGATGCTGGGAGTGATCTCACAGGATTCTCTTTCCGCAGTATCTCTGGCGGGGCAGATAACATTTATCCACAACCTTCTTCTGGAAGCAATGACCATCGGCCTTTCTCTTATCGCAGCCCAGTACTGGGGAAAGGGAGATATTCCGGCAGTGGAGCGGATCTTTGCCTTTGTGATGAAAGTTACCACTGTGATCTCTCTGGTCTTTACCCTGTCCGCGCTGCTGATCCCGGGAATGCTGATGAGGATCTTTACCAATGATCCGGTACTGATCCGGGGCGGTTCCCTGTATCTTCGTGTGATCGCGGTATCCTATCTGCTTACCGGAATCTCGCAGATGTATCTCTGCATCCTGAAAAACAGCGGCAGAGCGGCAAAAAGCAGCATGATCAGTGCCACCAGTGTGGTAGTAAATATTTTTATCAATGCAGTGCTGATCTATGGATTGTTCGGAATGCCAAGAATGGAGATCGCCGGAGCCGCACTGGCAACAGTAACGGCCCGTATCATTGAAGTTACATGGTGCGTTCTGGAAACTGTGGGAAAAGATCAGGTAAAACTCCGGGCAAAATATCTCCGCAGAGACGATCCTGTTCTCAGGAGAGATTTCTGGAAATATACAACGCCGGTGATCTGCAATGAGATCGTCTGGGGAACCGGATTTTCCATGTATTCCGTAATTATGGGACATCTGGGAAGCGATGCGGTAGCTGCCAATTCCATTGCGAGCATTGTCAAAAACCTGGCCGGATGCTTCTGTATGGGACTTGGAAACGGTGGCGGTATCATGGTAGGAAACGAACTGGGAGCCGGAAAACTGGAGAAAGCCAAAGAATACGGCAGAAGGCTCTGCCATCTGTCTGTTTCCAGCGGAATCGTATCGGGACTGGTGCTTCTGGCATTCAGCCCGCTGATCCTCCGTGTGGCCAATTTAAGCGTTACAGCGGAAGGATATCTTAAGGGAATGCTGCTGATCTGTGCTTACTATATGATCGGACGTTCCGTAAACGGAGTAACCATCAGCGGGATTTTCTGTGCAGGCGGAGACAGTAAGTTCGGATTGTACTGCGACTGTATTTCCATGTGGTGCATTATGGTCCCGCTGGGCCTTATCGCCGCGTTTGTGCTGAAACTTCCGGTGCTTGCGGTATACTTTGTCATCAGTCTGGATGAATTTGTGAAGATACCGGCTGTGTATCTGAATTATAAGAAATATTGTTGGGTGAAAGACCTGACAGTAAAAACAGACCCTACCTGATCAAATGCACGACCAGCCCCCACAGCGGCAGTAGATACAGATAAAACGCTACTCCGATACTGCTGTTTGGCGCACCGATGGCAGCCAGTGGAACGGCTCCTGCAATGGACCAGGGAATCATGGGTGCAATGACCACCACCGTATTTTCCAGGTCCAGGGCAAAGGAAGATTTTTCCGGATTGTTTTCCCTGCACAGCTGGCTGGTGAGCATGATGGCAAGGGTCTGGTTGCAGGAGATGGCGGAAGTGACAATGGAAGTCAGTAAGGTTGTGCCATAAGGGGTGATCCTGGAGCCCAGTTTTTCCATCAGGGCTTCAATTCCGTTCAGAAATCCGGTTCCCTCAAACATGCCGGAATAGCAGGAAGAAATTCCAACGATCAGGTAAACACGCAGCATGGAAAGAAAACCGCCGCCGCTCATCAGCTTCGCAATTTCCCCATCAGAAGGAGAAAATCCCGAAAAACATAAAGCAGGAAGTTCCGAAACCGGAAAGTGCTGTACCAAAACCGCAATGACCATTCCCACCAGTCCGCTGATGGCAATGGTCTTTTTTACATCCACATGAAGAAGGGAAAGTACCAGCACGATTACAACAGGAAGAAGCATCAACGGCGAGAACGCATAATAATCCCGCAGCAAATTTCTGGTAGTATCCGCAGCAGATCCTGTATGGACGGAAAAACCAAGAATTCCATACAGAATACAGCTCAGTATAAAGGGAACCAGAGCACTGCGTGTCATATTCCGGATATTGGAAAAAAGATCTGTTTTCGTCAGATCGCTGACAAGAAGTGCACTGGTGGAAACAGGAGAACACCGGTCCCCGAAAAAAATCCCGGCCAGGATTGCGCCGCCGGTAAGAAAGGCTGGAATCCCCATACTGTTGGCCATAGTCATACAGATCACGCCGATGGTGGCGGCACTTCCAAAGGAGGTTCCCGTAAGGAAGGAGATCAGACAGCACAGAAGAAAAGACGCCAGCAGCATCACGGAAGGAGTACAGATGGCAGAAGCATAATATACGATATACGCAATGGAACCACAGGCCCGCCAGATCGCTGTCAGCATACTGATCAGCAACAAAGTCAGCAGAACATTTTTTACCGTGAAAATTCCGTTCCGGGAAAAACGAAGCATCTCTTTTACACTTTTTCCGTGGAGCAGCCCATAGGAAAAGAACAGAATGTACCCGAATACCAGGGCAAAAACAACAGAAGCACCGGTGACTACACATGCGATGAGACTGGCTGCAAACAGCGCCAGAAATAAAAGTTCCATAGATATTTTTTCCTCCGTGATACTGAGAAGTCTTTTCGTATTATACCAGTATGGAAATAGGAAAACAATTGTTACATTATCAGTTCACGAAGTGCATGAGCGATACCGTCCGAATTATTGGACAGTGTAACCTTATCAGCGACAGCCTTTACCGCATCTTCCGCATTTCCCATGGCAACACCACAGCCGGCGGCCTGGAGCATAGGAATGTCATTTTCGGAATCACCGAATGTTGCCGTGTCAGCCGGATCAATACAAAGGCGGCTGCACACATCAAGAAGAGCTTTTCCCTTATTGATGGAAACCGGGATGATCTCCAGATAAAAAGGTGCTGTGCGGACAACACAGAGATCATCAGGAAGATGGTTGCGGATCATATCCTGAATGTTCAGGATTTCAGTCGGATCAACAGATAGGAGAAGTTTTATCGGGGAAAAATCCAGAAAATCTGCAAGGTTATCGACTTCTATGCATTCCATCTGATTGTTCCAGCATTCGTATTCCACCTTATATCCATGAGCATCTTCCACGTAGAAACGTTCGCCGTCGTCCAGGATTACAGTGACAGGAAGCGCTTCCAGAAAGTGTAGAAGTTCCCGGGTTTTATTAAGATCCATATGGGTTTGTGAAAGAAGTTGTCCATCTGTGGCATCTATAACTTTTCCGCCGTTGTAGGCCATGAGGATGCCGTGGTGGTCACAAAGGCGCAGCTCACTGGCAGCAGAATAAAGTCCGGGTACAGGTCTGGCAGAAGCCAGCATTACCCGGACTCCCTGTTTCTGAAAGTTCAGAAGTGTGCTCCGGGTATCTTCTGTGATCTTTTTTTCATCGTTGGTAAGTGTACCGTCAATATCAAGTGCGATTAATTTTAATGTCATATAAGAATTCTCATCTCCATGTTAGACTGTGAGCAAGTAGCGAATGCGGATTGCGAATATCCGCTTGACCCAAATCAAATAAGTCCCCAGCAGGGGTGATTTATATGAGATATTATAACACAGGTGCTTTCTTTTTCCATAAGATTTGTTATTATCAGAAAGAAAAGTCAGATATGAAAGGGGTTTGTCAGAGTAAACGGAAATAGAAATATGGCTGAGATTATGATATGATCTGGAAGGAAAATATATTTCACAGAAACAGATAATAATTTTGGAGGAATAATGTCAATTCGTTTTTTATTAATACAGGGGATAGGATTTTGGGGAACCATCTTATTTTTTTTATCTTATCAGTTCAGGAGTAATAAATCACTGTTTCGGGTTCAGTTTTTTTCCTATCTGTGTTATACGGTACATCTGTTACTGTTAGGGGCAGTTACCGGTGGGATAAGCTATATACTGAATACCGTGCGTTCATTCTGCCTGGGAAGCAAAAATGATATTCTGAAAGGAAGACGGATGTGCTGCCTGCTTTGTATATTGCAGGTGACAACGCTGATCTTTACCTGGACCGGATGGTGGTCGCTGCTTCCGGTTGTGGCTAATATTGCGGCAACGATAGGTGGATACACATACAATGCACGGAAAATCCGCCTGGTTGGAATGCTGATCAATTCACCATTGTGGATCATATATGATATTGTTGTTGGTTCCTGGGCGGGAATATTAGACGAAATTGTCAGTGAATCGTCTATGGTGATATCCATTCTCCGTTATGGATGGAAAAATATGGATTCATCAGAGAGTGAAACATAATAAGACAACAGAAAACGGAAAATCATACACAAAAATTAAATGAATTTTTTGTATAAAACATATATAATTGAATTATTTTCCCTGAAAATAAAACAGGTTCCGGCAGAAGTAATCCTCCACTTCTGTCGGAACCTGTTTGACGTTTCAGTGTGTTTTTTAGATAGCAAGCAGATTTCTGATTGCTTCCATATAGATCAGGACTGCTTCTTCCATACCGGAAACCAGGATAAATTCGTCGGCTCCGTGGATGCGGTAGTCGATTCCCTCTTTTTCAGGTCCGAAGGCAATGATATTTTTGAGGGATTTTGCATAAGTACCGCCGCCGATGACTACAGGTTCGTGTTCTGTATCGCCAGTTACATCGGTGTAGGCTTTGTACAGGGCATTTACAAGCGGAGATTCTTTCGGGAAGAACAGCGGAGCGCCGATCTCAACGATTTCAATGCGGCCGTTTTTGTCTTCCAGTTTACCTTCGCACATTCTGCGTACATCTTCTTCTTTCAGTGTTACAGGAACACGGATATCAATGGTACAGGAAATTACACCGTTTTCGGTTTTTACAACTCCGTTGCAGAAAGTCAGCTCGCCGTACTCGTCTGCAAATTTCAGTCCGATACCGGAACCATCGCAGGCGGTGCCGAGATGGGAATTATAGAATTCTACAAAATCATCTTCAAATCCGGCTTTTGCAAGGCACTCAAAGGTTACGCCTGCGGCATTGACACCAAGGGCCGGTGTGCTGGCATGGGCAGGAACGCCTTTTGCGTAGATGGTCAGTTCTCCGTTTTCTTCGGTTACTTTGTATTCCTGGAGCTTGCTCTGGGATAAGGCGGATTCCAGTTTCTCTTTCAGGCCGGTATCTGCAGGGATTACGGTTGTGCAGGTGTCGCACATTGCGTTTGCTACAAATCCACCATTTACAGAAATGATCCGGGTATTTTTGGAATAGGCCATCATAAATGCACGGCCTTTTTCACCGTGGATACATGGGAAGCTGGCATCCGGGGTAAAACCGCAGGAGAGTTCTTCTGCTACCTGGTTATAATGTTCCATACATTTGGAACCGGTCTCCTCGTTGCAGCCCATGATCAGACGTACTCTTTTGTTCAGCTTTACGCCGTGGTCACGGAGAAGTTTCATGGCGTAGAGTGCTTCCAAGACGGGACCCTTGTCATCGGTGGTTCCACGTCCGTATACATGGTCGCCCTCACGGGTAAGTTTAAAAGGATCGTAAGTCCAGTCACCACCGACTGGCACAATATCCAGATGTCCGGCGATTCCAACGATTTCATCGCCCTCACCCATTTCTGCATAGCCGCAGTAGTTATCCAGGTTTACGGTTTTGAAGCCAAGTTCTTCGGCAATCTTAAGACCCTCTTCCAGAGCTTTTGCAGGGCCTTCACCGAAAGGTTTTCCTTCGGCAGGTGTGCCAAGCTGGGAGTCGATGGCAACCAGTCTGCCAAGGTTTGTGAGCATTTCTTCTGATAATGAATGGATTTCCTCTTTGATGTCCATAGTGATTTCCTCCTGTTTACGGCGTTTTTTGGAACGCTGAATATTATGAGGTCTATTATAACACAGATCAGAAAAGATAGCAGAAGAGATTTTTATGTTTCATCCGGCCAGATAAAGTTGCAGTTTCCGGCTTCCAGGCCGTCGATGAGAATATTCTGACCGGTGCAGAAGCGGTTTTTTACAGAGATAAAATAAATCCATTCCGCAGCTTCTTCCACAGTCATCCACCGCTTCATAGGAGTCAGATCCATGATCTGATCCCAGAGTTTTTTGTCCTCCATGACCGGACGGTTCAGCTCGGTCATGACGCCGCCGAAATCCAGACTGTTGCAGGTGGCCTGGTAAGGCGCAATCCGCATTGCCACATTTTTGGTATAGGCCAGAACGCCGCCTTTGCTGGCTGCATATTCTGGGAACTCGGAGCCGGTGTGACCGCTTGCGGAACCGATCATCACAATGGAGTAAATATTGGCATGGATTCCGTAATGTTCGGTAATGGAAATGGTTCCTTTTAAGTTTACGTCAATGTCATTTCCGTCCTGCGTTCCAGCATTGTTGATCAGGATATCCACAGGAGGGAGTTCCGGGTAGGAATCCTTATTCCGGATATCCAGGCAGAAATGGGTATATCCAGGCGGCGCGATCGTAGCAGCATTTTTATCAAATCCATAGACTTCATGGCCTTTTTTCAGAAAAAACTCCGCGCATCCTTTTCCAATTCCGGAGCTGGTACCTGTAATAAGAACTTTCATCGGATAAAACTCTCTTTCATATTTTTGCGTAAGGCACCGATCATAACAGCAGCCAGTGCAAGACAGAGAACACGGTCAATGTAATCGGTGACAAACTGGACCACAAAACAGCTTCCGACCATTCCAAGAGGTGTTTTGGAAAGAAGCTGTACAAGAATGGAGGAACCAGAAGAGGTGATTCCGCCAAATAAAAACGCGGTGATGCAGGAGCTGATCAGGGTTGATGGAAGGGTGATTGCAACAGCTGCCGGAAAAATCTGCCATTTTTTTGGCTGGAATTTCCGGTATACAAGACCGGTCACAAAACCGAGAACAATTCCCACCGGAGCATAATACAGAGAATAAATATCCACAGTCATTCCCATCAATAATCCGCTGATGAGATTAGGAAGCATGCCATAAAACGGTCCAAGAATGGAAGCAATAAATACAGTACCGATACTGTCGAGATAAATGGGAAGTTTCAGAAAAAGCGCGATCTGTCCGCCTACGAAATTAATACAGATGGCGAAAGCGATCAGGCAGATTTTCTGTACGTTTATTTTTTCTGTTTTCATATTCAGTCACTCCTTATATTAAATCCTGCAAAATATCTAGTTTTTCCGGTTCCAGGCCAAGAATCCTGGAGAGGAACAGCTGGAAGAATGCGTATACGTCTACTTCGGTCAGTACTTTTGTATTTGGAGTTTTTCGATAAAAATTCATGGAATCTACAACGGACTGTCCGAGAGTAATGCCTCCGGTTTCAATCTGTACATAGGAATCCAAACCCTGGCAGATATCTGGATTCAGGAAGTATGCCACTGCCAGTGGATCATTGATGACACAGCCAATGATATGCTCCCATTCCCAGTGGAAGTCAAAATAAAATTTCGTGATCTTTCGGATAAATTCACCGGTTTCCTTATCCAGGCGGCAGATGTATTCCAGAATAGTAGGAGTGAGAACGATCTTTCTTGTCACATCAAGACCGATCATGTGTATCATTTTTCCATTCTTGTAAAGGGTGTCATAGACCAGTGCGGCAGCATCCGGATCGCACCAGTAGTTGTACTCTGCAACAGGAGAGCAGTTTCCGTGGCTTTTGAAGGAACCGCCCATAGATACCAGTTCCTCGATCTGGTCAAAAGCTTCCGGGTCTTTCTGAATCAGTTTGGCAAGATTGGTCATCGGTCCGAGTGCGATTACGGAGACTTTTTCTTTTTTCAGCACATCGGCCAGAAAATCTACGGCACCGATTTCCTGCTGATATCCAAGCACCCTGGGCAGAAAGCTTTCGCCAAGACCATCTGCACCGTGAGTGTCCAGAGCGTTTACATAGTCACGTTTCAGAGGCTTGTTTTCGCCGATATAAACCGGTATATCCAGCCGGTTCATATGCGCTAGGATTTTTTTGGCGTTTTCGAATCCCATTTTCACCGGGGAATTTCCGCAGACAATGGTGATTCCAAGCACTTCGACTTCCGGTGATTTTAGAGCCAGCATAATCGCAAGGCTGTCATCGATTCCCGGGTCACAGTCAATGATAATTTTTCGTTTGTTCATTTTGTTCCTTTCCAACTTATGTCAAAGCAAAAAAAATGCTATTGTTTATCACCTCCAATAAACAAAAGCATCAGCAAAAAGGCTGCTTATTACGTGCAGCCGGAAATTCTTTTTTTACTTTGCCTAGTTTTTTATACTGGGAGGTTTTCGAACCAGTTTCGTTGCATATTTTAACATATGATTCATGACGTGACAATATTTTTGAGAAAAAAAGCACAGCAGGATTTCTTAACGGAAATTATGTTGACGCAGGATAACCCGGCATTGCATCATGGAAATCAACCGATCTTTCTACGCTTGAGATTGCCAGAGTGGGAATCAACAAAGGCAGTGTGCAGGTAGATCTTTTTTAGGAGTGGTGTGAGAAAAACAATGTGAAATGCCAGGTCGAGCTTTATGAGAGCAGTGAGCAGAGATATGCAGACATGAACAGCGGTAAGCTGGATGCCATTGTTTCCACAACGGTTGCGGAGAAAGAAATTTCCAAATATCTCTGGAATTCCATTGTGAAGATCGGATATTCCCCATACTATTTTGCAGTCAGCAAAAAAAGTCCGGAATTATATGATGAGATGGAAACTGCTCTTTTGCAGGGAGAAGTTGATACGATTTTTCCTGTTTACGGCAGTTACTGGATCGCGGAAGATTATGCAAATCCGGAAATGAATGTGAGACAGTTCCTTCAGAAGCATGTGATCCTTGTTGTGCTGGTTCTCAGTGTTGTACTGGCACTGATCATGTTAAGATGTACGAAGACAAGATCCAGTCCAAACAGGGCAGAAGAGACTGAGAAAACGGATAATACCTTTGAATTTGAACCTTTTAGGACCTTTATGCATATCCTAACAGCAGAAGTTTCTTAAAGGAGTATCTGCATGAAAAATAAAAAATGGATTTCACTGACGGCAGCAGTGGTTTTGGCGGTGACCGCGCTGCCGATGACGGCTTTTGCTGCTAAGAAGGACGGGGCAGAGGAGAAGATTACGAAGGTTACATTAAATGAGGTAGCGCATTCGATTTTCTATGCGCCGCAGTATGTGGCGATTGAAGAGGGATATTTTGCAGAGGAAGGTCTGGACTTGACACTGGTAACTGGTTTTGGCGCAGATAAAGTTCTGACAGCTCTGATTTCTGGTGAGGCAGATATCGGTTTCATGGGAGCGGAAGCATCGATCTATGCATACCAGGAAGGCGCCACCGACCCGGCAGTAAACTTTGCCCAGCTTACCCAGCGCGCCGGAAACTTTCTTGTGGCAAGGGAAGAGATGAAGGATTTTAAATGGGAAGATCTGAAAGGCAAAAAAGTTCTTGGCGGCCGTAAAGGTGGCGTACATATATCAATGTAAATTATGAGACGATTGTGATTTTGTGTAATTGGGTGGATGGATTGAATAGTGCGAAGAATCTAGTTTCTACTTGTACATAGTAAAGCACCTGTGTTATGATAATAACGTAGACTGGTTGTGCAAAAGGGCGCAATCACAAACCAAGAAAAGTTATTGGCAGAAAGGAGAACCATTATGAAGTATAATCAGGTTCGTATAGGAGATGGCGTTATCGTTAAAGAGAAAAATATTGTAATTCACAGCCTTGGAACTCTAGACTGGGATATTTATGATTGTATTTCCAGTAACCACATAGCTGATGAGGTGATTATTACAGAAGAACAAATGATGCATATTCGTGAAAGGCATCCAGAAGCATACATAGATACGATGCATTACGTAAGAGACATATTAGATGATCCGGATTATATTTTCAGGGACAAACGTCCAAATACTGGTTTGGTTGTTAAAAAGATCCTTAATGGCGAGGAAAGTTCTCTTCTGGTATTGAAAATCATAACTTCTGATGATAATAAGGATTATAAAAATTCTGTGATTACCAGTTGGAAAATAACTGAGAAGAGGCTGAATAACTACTTGCGTAACAAGGATGTTATTTACAAAAAAGCATAATTGGGGTATAATATGTATAAGATAGTAAAGAGATTATTTGAGGTGGTAAATTTCGTTGCAACCACGCACCCTATGGGTTAAAAGAGATGCAGGAGCCGCGACGCCTGCCAAATAATCTCTTTCATCTATAAATGCTCTGTTCCGAAAGGATAGGGCTTTTTATTTTGCAATAAAACGTATTCTTTCTTTCAATTCATCACTAAATTCTTCCAGATCCTCCATAGTAATAGCACCTTCATTTAACAATGAAGTTATATTGTAGATACAGTTAAAACGGTGATCATTCTTAACTGTACACCTGTATCTTTTTTATCATTCCGTATTCGTTCTTCCAAAGCTCAGAAATTTTCTGAAGGTCTACCATCGCCATTTAATAAATCAATATACTCTTTATTCAATTTGTCCATATAGGCTTCTTGCCAATCGGCAATTTTTTCTCTGAATAATACCCAGTCTTTTTTCGTAAATCCATATTCTGACATATTTATAATTCTCCTTCGATTGTAAAAGAAATCTTGATATATTTTATTATCTGCCATATCTGGCAATATTCAAGCAGGGGTATCCAAAGGGGCGGCACTTCCCTTGGCACACGATTTTCCGTCAGGAAAGTCTAGTGTGTTATACCTTTATAAAATTGTGGCTGCCGGGAAGAAATTCTATATCCTTGCGATTATCCCCAATTCCCGGCATTCTGTGCTGAAAGGTATATCCATACTTACGTCAGCTATTCTCTGAATTTTTCTCAGATACACTATTGTCACAGATATATTTTGCCAAATTCTGCACCATTGCAAGTCCCTCATCATTCAGATCTGTTGTTTGCCCCATATAATAAGCTACTGCATTTGCTACGTCAGTACTTGTAATATCGGAAGCCGGCTTATCAGGCAATGCATTCCGGATCATCTGTACGGCTTCGGCTGTAGCAACCGCTTTTGTTGGTTCTTTTTTCTGCATACCAGATTTAATATCACGTAATATTGCCATAAACTGAATCTTGATTTTTTCAATGTCTGCTTCATTTGCTCCTAATTTTTGTGAACTTACAAACTGCTTATCTTTTATAATTTCTTTTCTTTTTGATGGCTCTGCAGTCATCATATAAGTTAGTTGATCAACAGCAAAATCAATGACTTTATTTCGTGCCATGATGCCCTCAGCAATGGTATCATCAAAATAATTCCGAATCATAATACATAATTTTGGAAAATGTTCATGTTCCAATAATCGGTTTAAAATATCTACATCTATTCTTCTGGTAATCAGTCTCGTTACCGCTTCTTCCGACAGTCCAAGTTCCGATATATCATAACTTTTGGGTGAAGTAATCTGAGTGATTCCAAGCAGATAATCAGTAGAAACATGAAAAAACCTGGCGGCATCTATTACAATGCTTATATTAGGATTTTTTGTTTCACCGCTCTCAATACGACTGATTTGTGAATGAGTCACATGAAGCTGATCAGCCAATTGTTTTTGGCTTAAATCATGGTCTTTCCGCAAATTACTCAATCGGTAGGCAAGACTTGTTTCATCTTCTATTAAATCAGATTTTCCCATTGTTTCGTCACCTCCTAAACTACTTCCATTATATCTGTGCCTGTGCAAATTTGTAATTTTTTATCAAATCGTATTCTTGATTTTCATTGTACGTGAATAAATCAGGGGTGCGATTTTTTCATGCTAAACTGTCACCATGATCGATCAGACAGAACCTTGAAAACTAAATGACCGTTCCGGAACTTCATAAACCGCCACGATTTTCTGATTAGAAAAGAGCGCTCACAAAGAGACGACACAGCGCCGAGAAGGGTTGCCTGTCAGGAAAGGAACTGGATAAAACGGCACAGCTTTAAATTCAAACTTATACGAGGAGGAAAATAGAATGAGATTATTTGAAACAATAAAAGAAACTGTAACAGTCGGACAGGCTGCCGAATATTATGGCATGAAAATTGGAAGAAACAACATGATCTGTTGTCCATTTCATAATGACCATCACCCAAGTATGAAACTGAATACCACTTATTACTACTGTTTTGGTTGTGGTGCTACCGGAGATGTGATTCAGCTTGTTGCAAATCTGTTCGAACTGAGTAACTATGAAGCTGCCAAGAAAATTGCTGTAGATTTTGGTATTACACCAGACAATCCACCAGTAATAGCAGCTTTGAAAAAGCCAGAGTACATGGAAACAAAGAACAGACAGAAAGAATTACGTGAATGCCAGAAAATAGTCTGTGAATATCTTCATCGTCTGGAAAAATGGAAAGCACTGTATGCACCGAAACGACCAGATTTACCTATGGACGAACGATTTGAAGAAGCATGTGAAAATCTGAGTTATATCGAATATCTGGCAGACTATCTGACCTTTGCAGATGAAGAGGAAGGCTTTGAAGTTGTAAAATCCATGAAAGAAACAGGCTATCTGGGAGATTTGAAATATCTTTCAGGGCCTCGTGATGAGGAGGATACATATGAAGAAGCAGCTTAGTAACTATCCAGTTTGGTTTGACGGAACCAATATCAATGAAGCTGCCTTTTGTGAGGAATTTCTCCATACGCATAAAATACTCTTTGCCAACAATGCATTTTTTACTCCGGAGGGGCGGATTACTGATGATCTGCCCCTTCGTGGGGAAATATTCGAAAGTCTGAAACATTATGCCATTAACAATGTTCCACGCAAAGTAACTAATATTCTGGAAGTTATGAAACTGGCAGCTTATATAGAGGATTTTCCACCGGAAGCCAATAAAATTCATCTTGCAAATGGAACGCTATATATAGATGGTACATTTATCCCTGAAAAACCAGATATTGTACGAACACGTCTTCCGGTCAATTATAATTCAGATGCACCAGAAGCTGCCACATGGCTGTCGTTTTTAGATCAACTGCTCTACCCAGAAGATATTCCAACTTTACAGGAGTTCATAGGATATTGTCTGATTCCAAGCAACAAAGGGTGCTGTGTGCCAGTGGCACACGTTTAGCACCGACCGAAGCGGAGCGTAGACCAACGAATGATGATTATAAAGGGTAATGGTGGCGAGGGAAAATCACAAATTGGTGCTGTTCTTAACAGCTTGTTAGGCTCAAATATGAAAGACGGAAGTATCGGTAAAATTTCTGAAAACCGCTTTGCCAGAGCTGACCTTGAACACATTTTATTATGCGTAGATGATGATATGCGAATGGAAGCTCTGAAACAGACCAGCTATGTAAAATCCATTGTTACTGCTCAGGGGAAAATGGACTTGGAACGTAAAGGAAAGCAAAGTTACCAGGGGTGGCTTTTTTCCAGACTGCTTGCATTCAGCAATGGTGATTTGCAGGCATTGTATGACCGAAGCGATGGATTTTACCGAAGGCAATTAGTGCTGACAACAAAGGAGAAAACTGCTGATCGTGTAGATGATCCCTATCTGGCAGAAAAAATGAAGAATGAAGCTGAAAGTATTTTTCTCTGGGCATTTGAAGGGTTACAACGGTTAGTCCGTCAGAATTTTAAATTCACAGAAAGTCCCCGTATCAAGGCGAATCGTGAAAATGTGAAACGAGACAATAACAATGTACTGGAATTTTTAGAATCAGAAGGATACATTCGTTTTCAGCCAGAAGCAAGTGCAAGTTCCAAGGAACTGTATGAGAGCTATCGGCTCTGGTGTGAAGAAAATTCTATGACTGCATTAAAAAATCGTAGTTTCTCAGATGCTATGATTGCTGTTCAAACAAAATACAATCTGGTACATTGCAATACAATAAAAAATTCTGCCGGGCGACGAGTATGGGGATTTACGGGAGTAGAGGTTATTACAAAGCCGTCCTATACAGATGGTTTTATGGACGCTTCCCAGTGTACGTACGTACCAAAAGAATGGACAAATTAAATCTGGTACGTATGTACGTAGTAATTCAATGTAAGTTACACATTATATTTTTCAGGCTGGCTGTCGGAAATAACATGACAGTTAGCCTGTTTTTGGGAAAGGAGGAAGTACAAATGCAGAAAGCACAATACGGTATTTTAAGATTTGCAAAATACAAAGGACCTGAAATCAGCAATATTGAAGCACACAATGAACGAAAAAAAGAAAAATATGCCAGCAATCCGGATATAGATAACAGTCGAAAAAATCTGAATTATCACTTGATTGAACCAGTCGGAAAGTACCGGGCAGAATCGAATCGACTGATTGAAGAATACGGATGCCGGACACGCAAAGACAGTGTACGTGTTGTTGAAGCCTTGATTACTGCTACACCAGAATTTTTCAAAGATAAGAAAAAAAGTGAAATCAGAGCGTATTTCCAAACCGCTTTGGAATTTATTGAGAAGTATCAGGATTCAAAGACAATCCTTTCGGCTGTGGTGCATATGGACGAGAAAACTCCGCATATGCACCTTTCTTTTGTCCCGATAACTCAGGATGGAAGACTTTGTGCAAAAGAGATTCTTGGAAATAAGAAAAAGCTGACCTGGTGGCAGGATGAGTTCTGGAAACATATGGTAGAAAAATATCCAGATTTGGAACGAGGAGAAGCCGCCAGTATGACCGGGCGTGAACATATTTCGCCACGACTTTTTAAAGAAGCAGCACATCTTACCCGGCAGGCTAAGCAGATTACTGATTTACTGGAAAACACAAATTTCTTTAATGCTGGTAAAAATACAGATAAAGCAGTAGAACTTTTACAAAAATTCTTTCCTGCAATGGAGAACTTTCAGACACAGGTTCGGAAATATGATAAGACAATAAGTTCCTTAAAGTCAGATAATGCAACGTTACAAAAGCAGAAACAGGTTTTATCCAGGCAGGTAAAAGAAGCAACGTCCAGTAGTATCCAGAAGAAAATGGACGATGCCAGACTCAGAGCTGACTATGAAAATCTCCAGAATCTGATGAATCGTATTCCACCAGAAATACTGGAACTGGCAAAACGAGGACAATTAAACCATTCAGATCGTGAACGATAAATTTATTTTAAAGTGGACAGACACGAAAACTGTCCACTTTTTATATGATAGTTATAGAAAAATTAACAGAAAGGATGTGATAACCTTGCGGAAGCCAACGTATTATCTCTGGCGTAACGATTTTTCTTCACAGGAAGAATTTGAAGCTGAACGTAAGAAATATGTGGATATTGGATTTCGTGTTGTCACATTTCTGGATGGGAATTCAAACACCAATATTCATGATGGAATTAAAGCACTGGTTAAAAATCACTGGGGTAGTGTATAATTTAACCAGTGTTTTAATTATACACTTGACGGGTGGCACACCAAAATCAAGGCATTCAGGCTCTTTTGTTTTGCCCCGGAAAAGGCAGGGTACCACTCAGGGTACCAAAGCCGGTACCCTGCGCAGTACCCTAAAAGGCATCATGATCAGGCTTTATTTCTCCTGAATTTCTTTGCCGCTGATATGTTCAATTTCTATTTCAAAAAGCTGTACAGCTTTTCCCGAGCGTTTGATTTCCTCATCGATCAGTTGTTCATTCGGATAGTATTTCACCGCAATCTTTTTCAAGATTTCCGTTGTTTCTGCACTTTCTTCCAATAAATGGCATCTGCCAAATATAACCGTGCTCTATACAAACGGTGCCCACTTCTCTTCTTTGATGGTTTCATTTCCATAAACAGTAAAACATACCTTGTCGCTGGCTTTTAATGCATCGACTTTATGTTATCCAGCATTTTATAACAAACTCATTTTTACTTTTTCATGCAAATTAAAAAAAGTCTCAGCATAAGATAATCTGACGTATTTTCCCGCAGATTATTTTATCCTGAGACTTCTTGTGTTATCATCTTTGATTGAAACCTGTAAATATAATGAAAGAAGCAGAAATCCCACCGACCAAAGTTTGATTTCTGCTTCAAGCAATAAACATAGCTCTCGCCACGTCCTCTCTTATGATAACAATCAAAACAGAAAATTACAACCATATTTCTCAAGATTTTTATAACAGATTTTTATAACAAAATAATAGATTCTCTTGATCTGACCCTGATCCCATGTACCTGTGGGCACTCTGGATCCCTGATCCGCCATGGTTCCTATAAACGGAAGATCCCGCTTAAGGACCGTATCATTACTTTAACGGTTGTTCGTGTTTACTGCAAACACTGCGGACATACCCATGCCCTTCTTCTGTCTTCCTTTGTACCTTATTCCCAGATTCCCCTGACAGTACATATATCCAGTATCCTTGCCTGTGAACAGAACTCCTCTATTCGTCCCGTTCTTGCAGGTCAATGCTGTGTTGACGAAAACAACATCAGATCCATCTTCCGTTCCTACCGGCTCCATTGGCAGGAACGTCTCCGTTCTGCCGGTCTGACACTTTTCAAACTTGCTTTGCTCGTAACAGGCTGCTTTTCCTGTTTCCGTAGGCAGTTTATGCAGATTAAAACCACCTGCAACAAACTTTTTCTTTTACCAACATAACCTTACACGACAGATACTTCCTGGTCCGTTATCCTTTAGAAAAAGGAGGAAAAATTAAATGAAACAGGAAAAACAGCAGGCGATTGCACTGATGCGCTATGGCGCAATCGCACCACTTATTGCCGGTCTGGATGAAGACTATCCAAGCAAGACCGCTTTTTACATGGAACTATCCACCAAAGGACTTGTCGGACCGGATGGCCGCGTGCATCACTATGCACCCTCAACCATCGAAAAATGGTATCTGGATTATCAGAACCACGGGTTTGATGCCCTTATCCCGAAAGGACGCTCTGATGCAGGTATGAGCCGTAAACTTGATGATGAATTGCAGGAACGGATCCGGTATTTTAAAACGAATTATCCACGCATGTCGGCGGCAGCCATTTACAGACAGCTCAAAAATGATGGTTTCATCATAAACGGACAGGTTTCCGAATCCACAGTCTGCCGCTTCGTCAACCAGCTCCAGATCGAACTGCGGCAGACTCCAAACCGGGATATGCGCCGTTATGAACGCCCGCATATCAATGAGGTGTGGTGCGGCGACAGCAGTGTCGGACCACACCTTACTGATGCAGATGGCAAAAAACACCGTATTTACATCATTGCCCTGATTGATGATGCCAGCCGTTTTATTACCGGGATTGACGTCTTCTACAATGATAACTTCATCAATCTGATGTCCGTCATGAAATCAGCCGTATCAAAGTATGGCCGGCCAAAGGTACTGAACTTTGACAATGGAAAATCTTATAAAAACAAGCAGATGGAACTCCTTGCTGCCAGGATCGGTACAACACTCAGCTACTGCCAGCCATATACCCCAACTTCAAAAGCCAAAATCGAGCGCTGGTTCCGTACATTAAAAGACCAGTGGATGGCTTGCCTTGATATGCGTGATTTCCGCTCGCTGGATGAACTGCGCGGAAGCCTGTATGCTTATGTGCAAAGCTATAACCTGGCACCTCATTCTTCCCTGCGCGGCATGTCACCACAGGATCGTTTCTTCTCTGAGCCAGATCATATCCGCTGTCTTACGCAGGATAATATCGACTAAGACTTCCTTCTGGAGATTGAACGGCGTGTTTCGGCAGACAGTGTCATCGTCATTGACCAGATCGAATATGAAGTGGACTGCCGGTTCGCACGCCAGCGGATCCGGCTCAGGTAAGTCTACCTTTACAAACAGAATCAAAGCTTATTTTGGGGATGACGTGGCGGTTTTATACCACGACAATTACTATCGCTGTCAGGATGGTGTCCCGTTCGAGCAAAGAGTGACGGTAAACTACGATCATCCGGATTCTCTGGAGACCGACCTTCTGATCGAGCATTTGAAGGAACTGAAAGCGGGAAGATCCATTGACAGTCCGGTCTATGACTACAGCCAGCACAATCGTTCCCACGAAACAGTCCGGATCGACCCGAAGCCGATCATCATTGTAGAGGGAATCCTGTTTCTGGCCGATGAACGCCTGCGCAGCCTGCTGGATATCAAGGTTTATGTGGAAGCAGACTCGGATGAACGAATCCTGCGCCGTATCTCCAGAGATGTATCGGAGCGCGGACGTGATCTGAATGGCATCATCGAACAGTATCTGACCACGGTAAAGCCGATGCATTATCTCTATGTAGAACCGACCCGTTCCAAGGCAGATGTGGTCATCAACAGTGGTAAGAATGATGTGGAGTTTGATCTGTTTGTGTCAAAAATCGGTCAGCTTCTGGAAGAACGAGAGAAAGAAAATTAAAAAAGTACAAACTTTTAGTTGTGGCCCTTCTCCTTTTCTGATATAATAAGTCCGGATTTTAAGATTCTGCCGTGATAAAATGTGAAACTGTCGCGAATGAGGCTAAAAGGAGGAATTACAAATGAAAGAAAAGAAAAAACGGGCCAAACGTCTGCCCACCTTTGCGGAATCGATCACACCGATCATCGCAATGCTTCTGATCCTTACCATTGGAAAGGGCGTGTTCGGCTACAGCACGGAGCCGCTCCTGATCATGGTAGCAGCAATCGCGGCATTTATCGCGTTCCGTGTGGGTGTTACCTGGGATGAGATGATGGATGAGATCTGTACCAAGATTGCAAAAGGTATGCCGGCAATTCTGATTCTGGTATGCGTTGGCGCTATGGTTGGTACCTGGATGGCAGCTGGTACCATTCCGATGATGATTTACTATGGTGTTCAGATTGTAAACCCGAAATTCATGCTGGTTACAGCATTTCTGATCGAGGCTGTTGTATCGGTTGTTACCGGTACTTCCTGGGGTTCTGTCGCAACCATGGGTGTTGCCCTGATGGGAATTGCAAGTGCTCTGGGTGTGTCTCTTCCGGCTACCGCAGGTGCATGTATCGCAGGTTCCTACTTCGGTGATAAGATGTCTCCGCTGTCTGATACCACGAACCTGGCTCCGATCGCGGCAGGCAGCACACTGTATGAGCATATCGGACATATGTTTTACACCACCGTTCCGGCAACCATCGTTTCTCTGGTGGTATATGCCATTGTTGGTATGAACGCAGATGTAAGTGCAGATATCACCTCTGATACTGTTACTACCTTATTGAGCCAGCTTTCTTCCATGTACAGCTGGAACCTACTGCTCATCATTCCGGTGCTAATCGTGCTGGGAGGTTCCCTGTTTCAGAAGCCAACCATTCCGGTTATGCTTCTTTCCACCTTTGTAGCTGGCATAGAGGGTGTTTTCATTCAGCATGTAGCAATGGGTGATGTGTTAAAGGCAACGGTAAACGGCTTTAGTGTATCTATGATCCATCGCGCAGGCTTCGACACCGAGACTTGTTCCGAGGCGGTTACCAAGCTGTTAAACCGTGGTGGTATGAACGGCATTATGAGTACCACACTTCTGGTATTCTGTGCATTCTGTTTTGCAGGCATCATGAGCCGGGCCGGCTGTCTGGATGTTGTACTTCAGAAGATTTTAAGCGTGGCAAAGAGTACCGGCGCACTGATTACCGCAACGGTGGCAGCCTGCATTACCATGGCACTGACTACCGGTAACTCTTATCTTTCCATTCTGATTCCTGGAGAGATGTTCCGTGACGCTTATAAAGAGCGCGGACTTGCGGCAAAGAACCTGTCCAGAACCCTTGAGGATGCCGGTACTGTAGTGGTGCCGCTGATTCCGTGGTCCGCAGCAGGTGCCTATATGGCATCTACCCTTGGTGTAGAGACCCTGGATTACCTTCCGTGGGCAATCCTGTGCTACACTGGCTGGATCTTTGCAATCATCTGGGGCTTTACCGGATTCGGTATCGCAAAGCTTGCTGATGAGAAGAAAAAGGAGAACTAAATACGAAAGTCTTGTTCCACCGGGATTCCTGATTCCGGTGGAATTTTTGAAGAATAAAGAAAAGGCAGGAGAATAGACATTATGATCAAGTTACTGAAAAACGCGAATGTTTACGCACCAGAGAAATTGGGAAAAAAAGATATCCTCATTGAGGGAGAGAAAATCCTTCTGATGCAGGATTCTATCGAAGGCTATGAGGGACTCCCGGGAGTGGAGACTTATGACCTGGAGGGAAAAATCGTTGTTCCGGCTTACATTGACATGCATGTGCATATCACCGGAGGCGGTGGAGAGCAGGGACCGGCATCCCGTGTACCGGAGTCTCAGCTCAGCGAATTTTTAAAAAACGGTATTACCACCGTGGTTGGCCTTCTGGGTACAGATGGCGTAACCCGCAGTGTAGAGAATCTGGTAGCAAAGGCCCGTGCCCTGACCGAGGAAGGCATGACCGTGTATACACTGACCAGCTCCTACGGTTACCCGCCGACCACCCTGACCGGAAGCGTAGAGCGCGATATCATCCTGGTTCCGCCTATGATCGGTGTGAAGGTAGCTGTATCTGACCACAGAAGCTCCAATCCGGGCGGGGAAGAGCTGATCGCCCTGGCTACCGCAGCCCGCAGAGCCGGTCTGCTCAGCAACACACCGGGGCTGGTGACTATGCATATGGGTGACGGAGAGGGAAGACTGGATCCGGTATTCTATGTTCTGGATCATTCCGATGTTCCGGCCAAGAACCTGCTACCGACCCATATTTTACGTAATCCGGGCCTGATTGATGCCGGTGCGGATCTGGTACGCCGCGGCGGTTACATTGACTGCACCGCCGGTGCCGATGATATAGAAGTAGAATCTGATGCCATGAAGCTTTACGAGCTCTTACATCGCGAAGGCGTGAAACTGGATCATGTCACCATATCCAGTGACGCATTCGGAAGCCAGCCACGCTTCAACGAGGAGGGCGAGTGCATCGGCCTGACATACGCATCTCCGAAGTATCTGCACCGCACCATTCAGATCCTGGTAAGAGAGGGTATGCCGCTGGAGGCTGCCTTACAGCTTCTGACCAGCACTCCGGCAGTGCTCCTTGGTCAGGAAGGAGTCAAGGGCTGTGTAGCAGAGGGCGCAGACGCAGATCTTCTGGTACTGGATGAAAATCTCGACATCAACAGCCTGTTTGCCCGTGGCCAGGTGGCTGTGTGGGAGCAGGAAGTGAAGATGAAAGGCAGATTTGAGCAGTAATGTTTTTATGATATGAATTGAAAGAAGCGAAGACCATCATGGTTGATAGGTTTTCGCTTCTTTTTATTTATTCTGATATAATTAAATTGACGATGATACGATTAAAAGAAATAATGAAATACAGATGAAAACCAGAATCATAGAAGATGGGTAAAAAAATATGAGAGAATATGCCACGCCATCATATTGCTCAACGATAAACAGATCTGCCAATCTTACCTCTATTTGTCAAAATTCATTGCTTCTCTTTCTTCTTTTGTCAAAGCCCATCCCAATGCACCGGCATTATCATTTGCCTGTCTTACAGAGCGAACTCCCGGAATCGGAACTACCTTGACACGTTCCTGTGTTATGAGCCAGTTAATTGCCACCTGTGCTATGGTTTTTCCATGGGCAGTAGCTATATTTTCCATGATCTCCATTAATGGCTCCATTTGTTTAATGTCAGTCTCTTTTGGTTTAGAAAAAAGCCGCTTCACAAACGAAGTCCCATCGTTCCTTTCTTTTGTCAGATCCAGATGACCAAAATACGAAGTTATCACATATTGAATTGGCACCTTTTTCCCATCACGATAGTTTCCTGTAAGTGTCCCCTCAGCCAGTGGCGCATATGGAATTATGGAAATGTTCTCTTTTTCACATATCTCAAACACTCCATTTGTTTCCGGGTATCTACGGATTACATTATACCCCACCATAGCACTTGTAAGGGAAGAGCCCTCAGATTTCAATGTTTTTGATGCTCTTTTTATTTGCTCTACATTAAAATTACAAACTCCAACTGCCCGGATTTTTCCTGCCCTCAACGCATCTGCCATATAGCGCATATATTCTTCAATCCGATCATTTTGTGGAGGCATATGCATCTGATATAAATCAATACACTCCACTCCTAATCTTTTCAGGCGCCCATCCAACGCCTCCAGCAATGCCTTAGGATCGTCTTTTTTCACGGAATTTTTTTCTGTGTAAGAGGGTTCATTTTAGATGTTTTTAAGGATCTTAAAATTTTGTCATATACATTTTTTATTCTGGATATACAATATAATTACATAGTGGATAATAATCATATTTACATTTCGTGGAAGGAACATCTATGAATGCAGGGTATGTCCGTCTCTCCAGAGATGATGATAAGAGAAATTATGTTTCCATAGAAAATCAAAAGCTGATTATCAACCAGTATGCAGCAGATCAAGGCGTGGTTATTGACCGCTGGTATGAAGATGATGGCATTTCCGGTTATATCTTTGACAGACCGGGATTTCAACAAATGATGGTTGATCTGGATAAAGATATTGATACCGTATATGTCAAAGACTTTTCACGCCTTGGCAGACATAATGCAAAGGTTCTGCTTCTTCTGGATGAATTTCAGGAACGTGGAAAGCATCTGGTCGTGATTGACGATAATTATGATTCTATGGATTCCAGTGACGATACGATTGGTATTAAGACATGGTTTAATGAACGATATGTGAAAGACACCAGTAAGAAAATCAAACGTGCCATAGGAGCCAGGCAGAAAGAGGGAACACTGATTACCAGACCACCGTTTGGCTATCGCCGTAATGAAAAGGATAAGACTGTTCTGGAAATCGTACCAAAAGAAGCTGAATATATTAAACAAATTTATGACTTATATCTTTCCGGTTCTGGCTACCGCAAGATTGCCACGTATCTGACCGAGCAGGGAGCACCTACTCCATCTATGATACAGCGTGAACGTGAAATAGAAGAAGGCAGATTATCCAAAAGGCAGGTAGCATCTAAATGGTCTGATGCCATGATAAAAGAAATTCTGGATAATGATTTTTACATTGGTACCTTTCGTTTGAAAAAACGTGCAAGAAATACGGTTCATGGCAAAGATAAACGTGTACCAAAGGAAGAACAGTGTATTTTCGAGAATCACCACCCGGCAATTATTGATAAGGCTACTTTTACTCTGGTACAGGAATTAAAGGAAAAACGTAACCGCACCAATTATCGGGGAAGCCGGGGACAGTGGCTTGGCTCAGAGATTCCGAATCCTTTTGGCAGTTGTCTGTTCTGTAAGGATTGCGGAAACCGTCTTACACCAATTAAACGTCAGACTTCCAGCAGGGAACGGAAATATTACATCTGTACCACTTATAATACCAAGGGCAAACGTTATTGCTCCAAGGCACATTTAATTGAAGAAGATGATTTGATGGAAGATGTTCTGACCTATATCAAAATGTGCCGAAATGCTCTCTGTGAAGTTATTTCCACTTATGATTTAAAGGATTTTGAAGCAGAAAAGAAAACAATAGAGGAAAAACGGCAGGAACTGCACATAGCTATCAATGAGCGAAAAAGTCAACTGAAAGTTCTGCTTACACAAAAAGTAAAAGATCTGGCGGTTGCTGAGGAAAATGAAGATTTAATCAACGAGACTTACGATTCTATGCAGAAAGATTTATTTGCTCAGATTCACGGCCTGGAAATGCAGATTAAGGAACTGAATGAAACTGCCATAGAAACGCCTGATGTAAAGGATAAACTGAAGAATGCCCTTGAGGTGGTAGACAAAATCATTGCCGGAGAAACTCTTGACCGAAGAGATATTGAGCTGCTGATTGAAAAAATCGTGGTGGACGAAGATGGGATGCCTGAAATCACATTAAAATATGGATTATCCAATCTGATCAGTTACAGTCCGGCAGATGAAATGAACCGCAGAGAAAATACCATTATTGCGGTTGTGATGAAACTGATTGCTGAAGATGAACGTGGGTTTACTTCTGCAAAATATCTATCGGAGCATATTACTGATTTGGGATTCAAGAAAACAAAACAGAGTATACTTCCATATATTGAACTGATGAAGGAACTTGGGATTCTTGAAGCTACAGATAATCCGCTGAAGCCATACAATATTATAAAATCAAAAGAAGAAATAGCACAGCTTGCCAAAGACTATCTGCCGAATTTATCACCAGAAACCACTGCAAAACAGCTATCAGATGATTATTTACATGGTATTAGTGACGACAGGTGGCATGCCGGAAATGGTATTTGAATATATTCTGAAGAAAAATGGCATCGACCCACAGAAAGATCTGACTATCGATCAGAGTATTGACTTCGGTTCTACTGCAGCGGCTTTTACAGGGGATGATTCTGCGGCGTATACCGTAGAGTTCGAGCCATCTGCCACAATTCTGGAAAAGGAAGGAGCAGGCTATGTGGTGGCATCGCTTGGTGAAGCATCCGGGTATGTTCCTTACACATCTTACAGTGCAAAAGCAAGTTATATGAAAAAAAATCCGGAGATCATCCAGAAATTTACCAATGCACTTCAGAAAGGAATGGACTACGTTCAGAGCCACACGCCGGAAGAAATTGCAGAGGTGATCGCACCACAGTTTAAGGAAACCGATCTCGACACGATTACTACTATTGTAAAACGTTATTATGATCAGGATACATGGAAAGAAAATCTGATTTTTGAAAAAGACAGCTTTGAGCTTCTGCAGGATATTCTGGAAGATGCAGGAGAGCTGAACACACGTGCAGAGTATGAAAAACTGGTGGAGACAGAGTATGCACAGAAAGCGTGTGAGAGTTAAATGATAAAAGTTTAAAAAAGTTTAAATATCATGAGAAAAGCCTGCGGTTTTTGCAAAAATCGCAGGTTTTTGTATACATAACTATAAATGAGCAAGTTCGTGATTTTGCATAAAAGAAAGACACCTCGATTCCATGTGTTGTATAATGAAAGTGCCAAAACAAACATTTGCAACATTTACGAAAGAAGGTGTCTCTCGCA